>JAYEJW010000146.1:0-3047 GCA_034716535.1 Pseudomonadota bacterium | reverse complement strand
ACTACTTTTCCGATTTCAGGAGCGGAAAATTTGTATCTTATTGATTATTGGATAATAGCTATTTTTGGGAACTGGAAAATCAGCCCGTTTTCCGGGAAATTCGGCCTGGAACTGACAAAGATGGGTTGGCTCACGCGAAGCCGCGAAGACGCGAAATCTTGATGGTGATCGACGACGCGCCTGATGCGTACATTGAACCTGGCTGCGCCAAAATTGATGAGCTAAGCCAACAGGCAGGTGCAGGTAGGGGAGGGGTTGCTTGAGATGGATCGGCGACAATTCCTTCTTCGCGCCTTCGTGCCTTCGCGTGACACCCCCCATAATGCCTGAGCATATCATCGGCGTCGTGGCTGCTTGATGCTGAAGCAGCTGGGCGCATCGGCACTAGCCGCGGATACTCCTGATTACCGTCAAGATCGCCTCACATTCGGTCTTCGCGCCAAGGTCCAAGCAGTTCTTTCCGTGGGCGGCCCTCCTACCGAGAGGGTCGTGCTTTACGCCTTCCTCGGCCGGGCCTAGACTCGGCTCGGAGGAATAACCGTGGCGTAAGGGGGTTACCATGTACGGATCTGGGCGGGTCTTTCGCGTTTCTCCCTCTTCCTTCTCATCCTTTCTTTTCGCCCTCGTTCTGCTGGCTGTTACGCTTTCGGATGCGTTGGCGTCCGAGCGGCAGCTGGTGGTGATCGAAGGCGCCGACTACTTCGGGCTCGACTACGAGACTCTCGAGGGGGTCGAGCTCGCAGCCTGCAAGGCCGCCTGTATCCTGGATCCCCGGTGCCTGGCCTTCACCTATAACACCAAGGCGCGCTGGTGTTTCCTTAAGAGCGATTATGGCGATCTGCGCGCCTTCGAGGGCGCCATCTCAGGACACATCGCCCAAGGCGGTATCGCCAAGCCGGACCTGGAGGCCGTTCGGATCTCCGAGCTCGGGTTCCTGCGGCGCGTCAGGATCGATGAGGCACGTCAGCTTGCGGATCGCCTCGCCAGGCGATCCACCGCCGTCGCTGGAGGCTTCGACGCGATCATCGCCGAGGCGCAAGCCGCCCGGCGCGCGGGAAATCCGCAGCGGGCCGTCGACCTCTACGCCGCCGCCCTAAAGCTGGCACCCGAGAGCACCTCCTTATGGGTGGAGCTGGCCGATGCCCTGTCGGAGGCCAAGCCGGAGAACTGGAAGATGCGCCAGCGGTTCCGGGAGGACGCGAGCGCCGCCGCTGTGAATGGCTATCTGCGCTCTGAGACCGGCGCCGAGCGGGCTCGTGCGCTCGTGGCCCTGGGACGGACCCTCGCCGGTCGCTCCGACTGGAAACCCGCGATTCGCGCCTATCGCGCTGCCCTTGCGCTCGTCGATGACCCCCAGGTGCGTGCCGCCTACGAAAAGCTGGTCGCCGAGCACGGGTTCCGGGTGACCGAGCACCAAGTGGACTCCGATGCCCTCAATCCCCGGATCTGCGTCCAGTTCTCCGATCCTTTGGAGCGTCAGCGGGCGAATCTCAGCGATTTCGTCAGGGTCGAGGGTGGATCGAATCTGGCCGTGGAGTTCGAGCAGCAGCAGGTCTGTGTCGACGGCGTGGTGCATGGGAAGCGTTACCGAATCCTGCTGCGCGCAGGGCTGCCGGCGGTCGACGGTGAGAAGCTCTCCAAGAAAGTCGATCTCGATGTCTATGTGCGCGACCGCTCGCCGTCGGTCCGTTTCCTCGGCCGCGCCTACGTCCTGCCGAAGGGTGGCGAGGCTAGGATTCCCATCGTTTCGGTCAACACGGACCGCGTCGAGGTGGAGGCATTCCGGGTGGGGGATCGGGCGATGGCCCGGGCTATCGGCGACGGCTCCTTCCTCAAGCAGCTCTCCAGCTACGAGACGAATCAGCTCGGGGAGCGGTTCGGGGAGAAGGTCTGGACCGGGACGGTGGATGTCCGCTCCGAGCTCAATCGGGACCTGACGACTGCTGTTCCCGTCGCCGCCATGATCCGGGACTTCAAGCCCGGTGCCTACGTGATGACGGCAAAGCCCCGTGACGCGGCCGCGAGCGCCGACGCGCTGGCGACCCAGTGGTTCGTGGTCTCCGATATCGGCCTCGCGGGGTTTTCGGGCAATGACGGGCTGCATGCGGTGGTCCGCTCCTTGTCCGGTGCGGGACCGCTGGGCGGGGTGGCACTGCGCCTGGTCGCGCTCAACGACGAGGTCCTCGGCCGCGCGAGCACCGACGACACCGGTTACGCCCGTTTCGAGCCGGGGCTTTTGCGCGGCACGGGCGGCAATGCGCCGGCCCTGCTTGTCGCGGAGGGTCCCGACGGCGACTACGGATTCCTCGACCTCACCAAGTCGCCGTTCGATCTGACCGACCGCGGCGTCGATGGTCGGCCCGCGCCCAAGCCGCTGGATGTCTACTTCGTTTCGGAGCGGGGTGTCTACCGGCCGGGCGAGACCGTACATCTGACCGCGCTCATGCGCGACGCTAAGGCGAATGCCTCGACGGACTTGCCGCTGACGGTTGTCGTCAAGCGTCCGGACGGCGTCGAGCAGCGACGGGCGCTGACGACCGACCAGGGGCTCGGCGGCAGGCATCTGGAGGTCGCGCTGGCGCCCAGCGCCATGCGCGGAACCTGGCGTGCCATGGCCTATGCAGATCCGAAGGGTCAGGCGCTGGCCGAGCTCTCCTTCCTGGTGGAGGACTTCGAGCCGGAGCGCCTGACCTTCGACCTCAAGAGCCCGGTTGCCCAGATCGCTCCGGACGATCCGCCGGCCATTTCCGTGAGTGCGCGATTCCTGTACGGTGCGCCCGCTTCGAATCTGGAGCTCGAAGGGTCGGTTTCCCTGAAGCCGCTCGATACGCTTGCCGCCTTCCCGGGCTTTCGTTTCGGCCTCTCCGACGAGAAGGTCGAGCCCCTGGGCCAGCCGATTCCGAGCGCGAGGACCGACGAGCAGGGCAATGCAACGATCGCGCTGGATCTGCCGAAGATGGCGCCCGGCACCAAGCCCCTGGAGGCGGATGTCGCTGTGCGACTGCTGGACACGAGCGGGCGTCCGGTGGAGCGTTCGATCAAGGTGC
>JAYEJW010000145.1:0-3047 GCA_034716535.1 Pseudomonadota bacterium | reverse complement strand
CAACGCCGCGCCGCAACCGCGCTTCGTCTTCGACCTCGATCGCATGGCGGCCGCCGCGCGCGTCATGGCGGGCCTGTGGCTGGCCTACGTCGCGTGGATCTATACCCAGATACCCGGCGGCACTGCGTTCGTGATCATGGCGGGACCCATCGGAATGGCCCTGGCGACCATGCCTCAAATGCGGGTATCGATGCTGTTCGTGCCCGTCGCCGTCAGCGTCGCCTTCGCGAGCCTGCTTTACATTTTCGTCATGCCGCAGTTGTCGAGCTTCGCCGGGCTGGGGCTCATGATCTTCGCCGTGACTTTTGCCATCTGTTACCTGTTCCACACACCGAAACAGGGGCTGGGGCGCGCGTTCGGGTTGGCCATGTTCGTGACTATCGCCGGTGTCTCCAACCAGCAGAGCTACAGCTTTCTCTCCGCCGCCAACACGGCGCTGATGTTTCCGCTGGTCTTCGCGGTGCTCGCACTTGCGGCGAACATCCCATTCTCGGCGCGGCCGGAAAAGGCATTCCTGCGACTGCTTGGGCGTTTCTTTCGCAGCTGCGAGCACCTGATGACAACCATGCCCTGGCATATCACCACGACTCCCACGCGTCTCGACTGCTGGCGCAAAGCCTTCCATGCCCGTGAAGTCGCGACCTTGCCACAGAAGCTCGCCACTTGGGGGAAGGCCGTCGACACCAGTGCATTACCAGGCACCACGCCGGAGCAGGTCCAGACGCTGACGACTAACCTGCAGGCGATCACCTATCGGATGCAGGAGCTGATGGATGCGCGCGAGAGTCCGCAGGCGCAGTTTCTGGTGGGCGAGCTGCTAACAGACGTACGCGCCTGGCGCCTGAAGGTGCAGGAGGCTTTCCAAGCCTGGTCACGCGGCGTCGAGCCCGCGTCCGCGGATGCGTTGCGCGAGCGGCTGACCGCGAGACTTGCACAGCTCGAACGAAGAATCGCGGAGACAATGAACAAGGCGGCGGAGGGCGAGCTCAGCAATCAGGACCGTGAGCGCTTGTACCGCCTGCTGGGGGCCTACCGGGGTCTGTCGGAGGCGGGGGCCGAGTATGCCAGGACGGTGGATGGAATTGACTGGGACCCTTGGCGCGAGTCCCGGTTCTGATCAGGCCCAGCGAAACCTCAAACGTCAGTCGATGAGTCATTGCCCGCCCACCAAGTGCCAAACGGATCACAGACACGCTGGATTACCCGCCCGAGGGCTCGCCTGGGGCGGATAGGGGCTAGTCATTCGACGCACAAGTCATCAGTAGCGAGTTACCTTTATAGAATGCAACTCATACCAAGTGAATTCGTCATCGGCGGCGTTTACTTTCCCCCGATGTTGATCGCGGGTATTTTCGGTACGGTAGCGGCCTGGCTGACGGCACAGCTGCTCAACCGTTACCGGCTCTCGCGCTTCTTTGCCTACCCGCCGCTGGTGTTGCTCGCCCTGGCGGTGATCTACACCGTTGTCTTTGGAACCTTCTTAATACCGGCCTGAATCACATGCGCGGAACCTTAAAGATCCTTTCGACTGGCATCGTCGTTCTTGTTGCTGTGGCGGCGATCGCCTTCAAGTACTGGGAGTACATCACCAACCCCTGGACCCGGGACGGCCAGGTGCGCGCGAACGTAATACAGGTTGCGCCAAGGGTATCCGGTCCTATCGTAAAGCTGCCGATCAAGGACAACCAGTTCGTCGAGGCTGGTGATCTGCTGTTCGAGATCGACCCGCGCACCTACAAGGCAACTTTGGACCAAGCCAGCGCCAACCTCGACCAGACCCGCGACCACCTGAAGGATCTGGAACAACAGGTCAACGGGGCGCAGGCGGCCGTCGACCAGAGCGGCTCGCAGATCAAGCAGGCGGAGTCGGCGGTGAAGAGCGCCGAGGCCGAGTTGATCAAGGCCGAGGCGGATTACGAACGCGGCACCCGGCTGGTGAAGAAAGGCGATATCTCCAAGCGCGCGTTTGACTCCGCCAAGGCCGCCTACGACGTCGCCCAAGCCGACCTCGACAAGGCCCGCTCGGCGCTCATCCAGGCACAATCGGCCAGGTTGCAGGCCGAGGCCGAGCTCGCCAGCGCCAAGGCGGATCTCGGCAAGCCGGGCGAGGAGAACGCCCAGCTGCGCGGCGCCAAGGCTCAGCTGGAGACGGCGCAGCTGAACCTGGAGTTTACTCGAGTCAAGGCATCGGTAGACGGCTACGTCACCAACCTCAACCTGCGCCTGGGCAGCCAGGCGGTGGCCAACCAGCCGGCTCTGGCCCTGGTGGACGTCAACAGCTACTGGGTGCACGGTTACTTCCGCGAGACCCTGGTCGGCAGGATCCGTCCAGGCGATCGGGCCGTAATTACCTTGATGAGCTACCCGGACGCCCCCCTCGCCGGCGCGGTGGACAGCATCGGCTGGGGCATCGCACAGCAGGACGGCAGCACCGGAGCGGACCTGCTCCCGAACATCAGTCCGACGTTTGAGTGGATCCGGCTAGCCCAGCGAGTGCCAGTTCGCGTGCATCTGGAGCATGTGCCGGAAGGGGTCGAACTGCGGGTTGGCACGACGGCCTCGGTGCTGGTCAAGACCGGAATGAGCAGCGGTGAGGGCGAACGTATCGCCAGACCCGCGCCTGCTGCGCTCCAGTAATTTGGAGTTGACCCGGTTTAGTGGTCAGCGGTGTCTCCGCGGCGTAGTTGATCAGTCGCGCAGGTTGTGCAGATTTGATCGTAGAGGGTCGTCGGCGAACTGCACCTGGAAGAGGGGAGAGTTGCGGGCTGAGTACCGGCAACCTTTTGATCTCATTGCCGCAAAGAAAAAGCAGCCTAGTGGGGCTGCTTCGTCCGTTTCTGGGATCTGGCTCCCTGCACAGGGCGGCGCCATTGCAGGGGCGCGAGCATCAACAAGAACAAGAGGTCTCCACCCACGGTTGCGAGACGAAAGACCAGAGCGATCTGAAGGGCTTCGTCCCCCAGCCCCAGCTGTTCGAGTAAGAGCACGATCACCGCTTCTCGGATGCCCAGTCCCGCCGGTGCTCCGGGGGTGACGAAGCCTGCGAG
>JAYEJW010000144.1:0-3048 GCA_034716535.1 Pseudomonadota bacterium | reverse complement strand
CTTATCTTCGCTTTCTGACCGCGCAGGGTCGGTGCCGCTCCGGCTTGGAGGCGGCCGTGCCAACATTCCCACAATGGAAGCTCTCGACGTTACCGCGCTATCTTGCCGCCGATGATATCGAGCGAGTGATCGCCTCTTGTGATGATGACCCACGCTGTGGACTGAGAAACCGCGCCGTTTTGCTGTTGCTGGCGCGCCTCGGTCTGCGTGCAGGCGACATCGTCAACCTGCGCCTTGAAGACATCGATTGGAACGAAGGAACCCTTCGGGTTTTAGGCAAGGGACGTCGGGAGGTCCGGTTGCCGTTACCTCAGGATGCCGGTGATGCACTACTGACCTACCTGGAGCAGGCACGACCGTTGGTGGCTATTGACCGGGTGTTTTTGTGTCTGCCAGCCCCCTACCGGGCTTTCCCTTCCTCGGTGGTTGTCTCGGATATTGTCCGCAGCGCGCTGGCACGCGCCGGGATTGCGAATCCACCCTCACGGGGCGCGAATCTGCTACGACACTCCGCCGCTACGTCGATGCTGCGCGCCGGCGCCACCCTCGATGCCGTCTCGACAGTGTTGAGACACCGGTCATTGGATACAACCGCCCATTACGCCAAGGTCGACATGGCCATGCTACGGCCCATCGCTCAGCCCTGGCCAGGAGGTGCGCCATGTTGATGGAAGATGTAAGCCGGTACGTGGATCTACACCGCGCCCTGGGCTTCAAGTACCGCGTCCAAAATGGGTTGCTGCGCAACTTCGCCGCTTTCGCCGAGGCCCAAGGCGATGAGATCGTCCGTACCCAGCGTGTTCTCGAGTGGGCAGGACAAGCGCCCTCGCCAGCGCAACGGCGTAACCGCTTGCTGACGGTTCGCCGCTTCGCCCGTGCCATGCAGGCCGAAGATGACCGCCATCAAATTCCACCTTCTGATGCGTTTGGCCAGGTGGGTTTCAAGCGCCGTACGCCCCATATCTTCACCCCGGAAGAGATTGCAGCGATCTTAACGGCGGCGGCACAACTCACCCCGGAGGGCTCGATACGGCCAGCGACGTATGCAACGCTTTTCGCGCTGCTGGTGGCTACCGGCCTGCGTAGTTCTGAAGCACTGGCGCTAACGCTTGAGGATATTAGCGAGGACGGGCTCATCATCCAGGAAACCAAGTTTCGCAAATCCCGCTTGGTGCCGCTTCATGAGACAACGATTAAAGGCTTGGAACGGTATCTCCGGTTACGTAGTCAGCTTGGCGCAACGGCCACTGCGGTATTCGTTTCCATCAAAGGGACAGCCCTGTGCTACTCCACCGTGGTGACGGTGTTCCTTCAATTGATCCGGCATATCGGATTGCGGGCCGGCCCTGGTCATCCCGGTCCGCATCTTCACGACCTTCGTCACACCTTTGCCGCCCGTTCGCTTGAACAATGTGGCAGTGATCCAAAGGCGATCAAACGCCATATGACCGCACTGAGCACGTACCTTGGACATGCTCACGTTTCCGATACCTACTGGTATCTTCATACCACACCCATGCTCATGACCCAAATTGCCAGGGCCGGAGAGGCCTTACATAAAGGAGAGCAGCCATGACCGCCATCGCCCCCTATATGAGCGCTTTCTTGCTCGAACACCTTCCGCAGGAACGACGGGCAAGCCCCCATACCTGCGATACCTATGCTTATGCCTTTCAGTTGCTCCTGTGCTTTGCCGCCCGAAGGTTCAAGACTCAACCCTCGTCGCTTGAACTCGAACAGATCGATGCACCTTTGGTACTTGCATTCCTCGAGCACATCGAGACCGAGCGCGGCAACTCACCCAAAACCCGCAATGCGAGACTTGCAGCCATCCACGCCTTCTTCCGCTTCCTGGAATACCGCCTGCCTTCGTGTCTTGACCAAGCGCACCGCATCCATGCCCTACCCATGAAAAAGACCGATGAGCGGCTTATTGACTACCTGACCCATGAAGAGATCCAGATACTACTCGACGCGCCTGATCCGACAACCCCAGCAGGCATCCGAGACCGCGCGATGCTACATCTGGCCTTCGCTGCCGGACTTCGTGTATCGGAGCTGGTCGGACTGCGCCTCGAAGATCTCGAGCTTCATCCACAACCAGCCATTCTCGTGCACGGCAAGGGACGCCGGGAACGGTCGTTGCCCTTGTGGAAAGCAACTGCGGCCGTGCTGCGGGCTTGGCTCGCAGTGCGAGGAGAGGGGAAACATCGCGAGCTCTTCCTCAATGCCCGTGGTGAAGCCATGACCCGCTCTGGTTTCGAGTACATCCTCGCCAAACACGTCAAGACCGCGACCCAGAAACACCCCTCGCTGGAGAAAAAACACATCTCTCCGCAAGTATTGCGCCACGCTTGCGCCATGCATACCTTGCAGGCAACACATGATGTACGAAAGGTCGCACTTTGGCTCGGGCATGCACGCTTGCAGACCACCGAAATGTACCTGCGCGCCGATCCCACCGAGAAGCTAGAAGTGCTCGCCGCAGGTGCACCTCCGAATGCTCGTAGGGGCCACTTCCGGGCACCGGATAAACTCCTGGCGCTCCTACAGTCTACGCGGAAGAATGCCCGTTATGCGGAGCGGTAACTGGTTGAAAAGCACCCGCCGCGCACGTTCGCCACCTCCAACTGCGCATAACGGTATACAGCACATAACTGTGATTATGCGCTGCAGCGCATAATCGTCGAAGCTTCGACTGTCGCTGAAGCAGCGAACGAACTACCACTCGGCGTTACGATACTCTCCGAAGTCATCACCACGTATGCCCATCAGAAGGAGGTCGATGGGAGTTGGCGAGAACGCACTGGACTGATGTTCAGGTCTGGCTTGAAGCTGTTCATGGATGTCGTGGGCGACAAGCCCATTGGTGAGATAACCAAGGCCGACATTCGGCATTACCAAGAGACTCTCCATAAACTGCCCACCAGCATGACCGTGAAGTTTCCCGGCAAGTCGGTACAGGAAGTGCTGGAGATGGATAACGAGATTACACAGCCGAAACTCAGCAAATCCTCGATAGACAAACTGCTTCGATACGTGAAAGGG
>JAYEJW010000143.1:0-3052 GCA_034716535.1 Pseudomonadota bacterium | reverse complement strand
ATCGCTTTGAACGCCCCCTGAGCCGACGGTTGCGTGATATGTCCCGCATCGGACGACATACCGCAGCCGCAAATCTCCGCGTAGATCTGCGCGCCACGCCGACGAGCCGATTCAAGCGACTCCAGAACCAGCATTCCGGAGCCTTCCCCGAGCACGATTCCGCTCCGGTCGTGGGAGAAAGGGCGGCAGGTGTCCTTGCTCAGCACTCGCAACGCTTCCCAGGATTTCATCAGTCCGACGGTGAAGGGGGCGTCCGTACCGCCGGTGAGGGCCAGCTCGACCAAACCGGAGCGAACGAACCATAGGGCTTGCCCAATGGCATGATTGGCCGAAGAGCACGCGCTGGTGACGGAAAAGGTTGGGCCGCAGATCCCCAGGTGCATGCTTAGCTGGCTTGCCGCCGCCGAAGGCATTCCCCTCGGGATCGTCAATGGCGATACCCGCGATGCGCCCTTCGCGTATAGGCGAGCGTACGTCTGCTCATCAGTTTCTTTGCCGCCACACCCGGTCCCGAGGACAACGGCGCCCGAGGCAAGATCACTGCTTTTGGCGGTTAAGCCAGCGTCTGCGATTGCCTCACGCGCGGCGATCAGCGCAAGTTGAGAGAAACGATCCAGCAGGGGCAGGTCATCGGGGCCGAAATGCCGTTCGGGATAGTAATCCGGAACCTCCGCACCCACCCGGACCCTAACCTTGTCGCTGGGCAAGATGCGCAGCGTTGCGAACCCACAGCGACCCGCACGCAGCGCCTTCCAGAACTGTGCGACGTTCAGACCCAGGCCGCTGACCGCCCCCAGCCCGGTGACTACGACGCGTCTGCGCATGTCAGGTAGCGGGCTCGATCAACCCCTCGATACGCTGAACCACGTCGTTCACCGTGTCGAGGTTCTCGAGGACCTCGTTCGGTACTTCAATTCCGAACTTCTCTTCGATCTCGTAGACGATCGTAATGGCCTCGAGCGAGGAGATTCCCAAGTCGGCCAAACGTGCGTTTACATTGACCGTCTCCGGCGGAACCTGTTTCTTTTGGGCGATAAGACGGATGATGTTGTCTGCGAGTTCGTCATTCATAACTGGCAACACTCCAAGCTGGAGCCTAAACTCATTAAGGGTTGGGTCGGACGTTGAGGTAACGGCACAACGACGGCGGGAAGGCTACTCGCGTGATATCTTGAGGCCGGCGGGACCAAAGTCCAAGCATAGACTCCGTTGCTGTGACCTGCGCGTTCGCGGGAGGAGTGTCCCGGTCGGCGGCGAAGAGCTTCAACTAAGGCACATCCAAGCGAAATAGTATACTTGAAAGCAATCTCGAATCTGTGCGCACATCTCCATATTTCGATATCGCGAGGATTAAGGAATGCACCCTCAGGTAACCGATGTACCGAAGGCATTGCGTCGCGCGGGGATCTCCCCGTACGGCTCCTTGGAGCTTAGGACGTTCGAAGACCGTCTAACCCGATACTTTTCCCGGGAGTATGCTCGCTATCAAGGGCTCCGAGAGCCCTGCCACGAAATGTGCCAAGGGCCGATGGCTACGGCTCCGCAAGAGCTCGCGGAGCAGCATTATGACGCGCCAGTCGCCTTGTTCGAGGCGTTTCTCGATCGCGAGACCATGTCCTACACGATGGCTTATTATGG
Source organism: Pseudomonadota bacterium (assembly GCA_034716535.1). Taxonomy (GTDB): domain Bacteria; phylum Pseudomonadota; class Gammaproteobacteria; order Chromatiales; family Chromatiaceae; genus JAYEJW01. Next base: position 1,414 of record JAYEJW010000143.1, on the reverse strand, counting down.
CCGGTCTCCGGAAGAGGTTTCTGTGAGCACGAGGTCTCTCGGAGAAGCCCAGTTAGCAAAATTCCGTCTGATCGCCGACCGGATGGGACTAGGGGGTGACGAAAACCTGATCAACCTCGGGTGTGGTTTCGGATATTTCGAGTCGTATCTTCTACATCGCTTTCCCCATCTGCGCGTTACCTCGACAACGCATAGCAGGGTGCAGGAGAAGTTCCTGAGGGACCGCATGAAAGATTGCGACGACATCTTGTCCAGTCCGCGCTTTCGCCTTTTCTTTGGTGAGATCAATGACCGTAGCGCGCAAGCATGGGGAGAAGGAGAGTACGACGTCGTATGTTCGGTTGGGGTGCTCGAGCAGATTAAGAATGTTGAAGCGTTTTTTCATCTTGTAGCGGAATTGCTGAAACCAGAGGGTGTGACGTTTCACCATTTGATCGTATCGAGGGACTTGATCCGGCGGTTGCAAGAACCTCAACAGACGCTGATCGGCCACTATTTCCCGGGAGGCCGCGTTCGGCCTTTTTATGCCCTACAGAATGCATTTGGTCCGTTTAGGCTGGAAGATTCGTGGTTTATCAACGGAATGAACTATTGGCGAACACTCGATGCTTGGCACGCAGGTTTCTGGCGGAATCTCGGTGCCGTCTACCCGGCATTCATCGATCAGGATGGAGTCAAGTACTGGAACGATTTCTTCGTCCTGTGTAAAGCGATGTTCAGGCCTGAGAGCGGAGCGGCCTACGGCAACGGCCAGTACCGCTTTGTTAAGGCTTGAGTTGGGCTAAAGTCTTGTACGTTTTTCAGGTCGATGGCCTCTCTATGTGAGTTTGGCGGATGTCGATCTCGGCGCAACAAAGCAGACGGAAGTGTACGAAAAAAGACTTTCCGTCGTAATCTGTTAGCGACGGAAGACAGCAGATGCAGCGATTTCACAAGGCAGTAAGCCGCTATGAACGTGCTGAATTGGAGCAGGCGGCTCTACGTCCGTTATTTGTAGCGGCGTTTATCGCATACTTGTATCTTGTGGATCGCTACGGCGCGGCGTCTGTATTTTTGACAATCGATCACCGCTTGGTCTGGGCAGCCTTTTTGTTTGGGTTCATCGTTCTGCTCTCATTTTTGTACCATCCAGGACGTTCAGAAATAAGACGAATCTCCGGAATACTCGCAGACATCGCGGCCGTTTCCTATGTCTTTTCCGTAACAGGCGAGGCGGCAGTGGCATGGGTGGGAGTTTTTATTTGGATCATAGTGGGCAATGGGGGGCGTTTCGGCAACAAGTATCTGTGGTTTTCGACCCTTGCCGCCGGAGTCGGTTTTGTTGTCGCTGCTAGTAAGAATGAATTCCTAACGGAGCACCAAAACCTGGGCTTCGGTATATTGCTCACGATCATTGGAATATCTATCTTTGCTT
>JAYEJW010000142.1:0-14855 GCA_034716535.1 Pseudomonadota bacterium | reverse complement strand
ACACTTGATATGGATTCGATTTGCCCGATGAAGTATCGCTGCGAATAGCAGGCTAGGCGCCGTATACGGACCCGTACGTACGGTGCTGTGGGAGGGGGCCGCTAGAGCGGCTCCCTATCCCGATTAGAGGTTGTGTCATGTTAATTTCGACGCAACAGAACCACCAACAGAAACAACGGTAAGTAAGATTCCTAGGCCAAATGTGCCAACTTGCCACCAAAATATACCAACCGTCATTTTTCCAAGATTACGATATTTGTTTCTCAATGGCTCAAGAGCGGCATCGGATGCTCCGCTCTCCCTCTTTCTAGCCACCTCAGTAGTAGCTCTAAAGTCTCTCAGTCGATTGATGACACACCATAAGCCTAATGCAACTGACGCCATTAGCAGTAGTAACGATATACTGAAGGTGCATTTTTGCCATGACTGAGGAGTGAAGTCGCTATTAAGTAATAACGTAACTTGAAATGCCAAAGTGGCTACAGAAAATCCAAGAATTAAATTAATAGCATATGTTAGCTGAGCAATCATAATTGACTGCCACCGTACGAAGCTTCCTTTTGGCTTATCGTCTTCCATTTCTACCTCTAACCAGTAATTATCTGGTTTCCGCATACCCTACCACCACCTTTGGAACTTGACAAGGCGTCGGCCAGCATGCTAACGAACGCTAACGAGATATCTTCCGAAAACTGCACGATATCCAGATCCTGATACCATCCCATGCTCAACATCCCCCCAGACCTTGCCCGTCGTTACGACGCCCTGCTGGACCGGTCGTCCGTCGCCCCCAACCACCGCGCCTATTTCAGGAAGTGGCTGCGCTTCTACCTGGACTTCTGCCACAAATACACCTTCGACCCTGCCGACCGCAACAGCTTTCCACAGTTCAACAACAAGCTGCAGGAGAAGCGGCAGTCCGAGTTGTTGCGCCGACAGGCCCACCACGCGGTTTCCTTATACTATGAGGTGATCGAAGAACCGAGCAGAAGACTAAATCCGGCCGGTAGCCCCGCAAGTGGGCAGCCTGTTCGGACTCGCGAGCCTGCGGAAATACGCGGTGTCCCCGGTCAACCTTCGAATTTTCCCAAACGTGCGGCCCTATCCGAGCGGATTCCTTATTCCTTTGGGGAGCCAAAGGATCGCGTTCGAGCCCGTACCCGGATTTCCGAAAGCGGAGGCGCCGGTTGTGCCGACCCCAAACAGACAGGCGCAAGCTGGATCTGGCTCTACGACAAGCTCGAGTCCGCTATCAAGGTTCGGCACTATTCGCCGAAGACCTTGGAGGCGTACAGATCCTGGATTCGCAAATTGCAGGCCTTTACCAAGAGCAAGGATCCGGACCTGCTTTGCATGGATGACGTAAAAGATTTTTTGAGCTTTCTGGCCGTCGAAAGGAAGGTGTCGGCCTCCAGCCAGAATCAGGCCTTCAACGCCTTGTTGTTTTTATTCACCCATGTGCTGGAGAGGGAGTTCGGGAAGGTCGAGGGCGTGGTCCGAGCGAAGAGGAAGCCCTATATCCCGGTGGTCCTATCGCGGGAGGAGGTCGATCAGGTGTTGAGCCGCCTTTCCGCCCCCTATGATCTGGTCGGAAAGTTGCTGTACGGTTGCGGCCTTCGCCTGTTCGAATGCCTGAAGCTGCGGGTGCAGGATCTGAATTTCGACATGAAGGTCTTGACGGTCCATGACGGCAAAGGGAAGAAGGACCGCACTGTGCCCTTGCCGGAGGTGGTGATTCCGGAGCTGAGGCTCCAGTTGGAGAACGTGAAACAGGTCCACCGGGAAGATCTGGCGAGCGGCTATGCGGGAACCTTCCTGCCCGATTCGTTGGCGAAGAAGTACAAGAACGCAGCCAAAGAGTTTTCATGGCAGTGGATGTTTCCGGCAAAGACCTTGACACTGGTGCCGGATGCACAGGTGTACCGGCGTTATCATCTGCACGAGACGCACGTGCAGAAGGCGATCAAGAGGGCGGTGCAACAGGCCCAGATTCCCAAGCGGGCATCGCCGCATACCCTGAGGCACAGCTTCGCCAGTCATTTATTACAGGCGAATTACGATATCCGAACCATTCAGGAGTTGCTCGGACACAGCGATGTGAAGACCACGATGATCTATACGCATACGGTCCAGAGCATCACGCTCAAGAAGGCGAAAAGTCCTTTGGATTTCTAGTAGGCCATTCCACCCAAACTTCCATGTTGCGGATTGCCGTGTTGCCATCCATGGCCCTGGATCCCGGCTTCCAAGCCGGGATGACGAGATCCCGAGAACCCGGAATTCTACATGGAACGAGGTACTCGGCCGAACGGCGAAAAGGGGCCAGGCTCGATGAATCTCGCGGCCCCTTTTTCCCTCCCTCCACGACCGCTCCGACTGCTACCGGCTGGAGCGATAGTTGCCGGGTGGGAATTTCACTCACTGAGAGAACGCGCCTTCCACCGCGCACTGAGATATTGCGGCTAGCAGTTTATGGACATCAATGAGCATTCGTGAATCATCCACTGGTTCATGAGCGACCGCCAATCAGGCAGGAAGTCGGGGGGGAAGGAGTCAGCGGGCAGTGGGGAATGGGCAGGTGACTGCGTTGCATTCTCGGCAGGCGTCCCCGGCTGGATCGCCGAATCCTCGGCCGACGCTGAATCACCCTGCCGACGGCTTACGGCTGACGGCTGAAAGCTGACTGCATTTTGTTGATCGATCGCGCCGGGTTCGCCTTGGGGGCTACCGGAATCACCTCCCTGGGATTGATCTTCGCCCGTCGAGCCAGCATCCGGCTCCTTGTCCTGCAAGGCCTCCGAAGGCGGCTTGGTGTCGTCCAGCCTGGGTTCGAGCTCGGAGGAGGAGTTGCGCTCGCGGCGGTGCTGGTCGAGCTGGTCGTCGAACAGGCCATCGATGCCCTGCTCGCGCCACGCGTCGACGCTGTCCACGGCACGGCAGATGTCCTTCAGGATGTGATCGGTCAGGCTCTCCTCGCCACGGCACAGGGCGGCCAGCTCGAGCACGTCGAGCCGCGCCAGCAGCCTTCCCGCAATGGAAGCGTCCGGCCACGGCAGCCCAGCCGGTGCCGGCAATCGCCCCTCCAGGAGCGTCCGGCGCCAAGCCATGATCCCTTGTACCCGCTCAGGCAGCCGCCCGTGGCGGGTGGTAACCGCCGCCTCGAACAGGGTATCCGGGAGCGCATCCAGGTAGCTGAACTGGCTGTCGAGGTCCAGCCCAGAACCATCACCGCTGGGGTTGGCGCTCATTGGCTTCGTCGATGTCGGGTGGGTAAGCGACGCGCAATCCACCGGGTGAGCCAGAGTTGGTGGACTGCGCGCAGCCTGTCCAGCCTACGACTGCCCATCCTCCTGCCCCCGGACCGGAAGCTCGCGAAAACCGTCCCTCGTGCGACCGATACGCTGTGCCAGGTCATGGGCGACCTCCAGGCTGTGCCGCAGAGTACGTTGCGCGGGCTCCGTGAAGCCGTCTCCAACCCACAGGTGGTCAGTCAGGCTCTCGTCAATATGGATCAGCTTGTTCTGCACGGCCCCATGGTAGCGCCCCACCGCGTCGAGTAGGGACTGCACCTCGGCCATCCGGTCCCGGACATGGGCCGCGCTGTAACAAACGGGCTCGGTATGCGGGCGATGGTCCTCGCGCGCCACGAGCCGATTGCCCGCAATCCCGGTGAAGTCGTCCAGCGTTACCCAGCGGCCCTCGATGTGGCACTGCTGGTAGTGGTCGTCGAAGAATCGGGCCTGAAGCTCGTCGCGAGTATAGCCCCTGCCGCCATCATCGCGGTCTTCCTGATCCGGGGGGGCCAGGTACAGCGGCTCACCATCCCGGGTCGCACGCCGGTCCGTGTGGGGTTCCGTGGTCAGCTCGTCCGCGGGATCGAGATAAAGCTTGTCTCCTGCCTCGTTGCGTAACTGACGGACGGCGTTGCTCTCCTCAACCAGGGTCGCCTCCCAGGTGTCGGTCAGGCGGGTCAACCGCTCGGGGTTGAGCACCGCATCCGTGCCCAGGTGCTGCTCGTACCATTCGAGGATGCCGGCACGCTGATCCGGAGTGTCCCACAGGCAGTGCTGCAGCAGCCAGCAGTCCCAGACGTCCACCCGGTCGCGGTGATCGGTAAACGCGGCCACCCGCAACAGCTTCAGAAGCTTGCGCCAGCGGCGGTCGGACACGTAGCGCCCCTGACCCCGAAGGTAGCCGCGCAACCCTTTCAGCAGATGCGTCACCTCGTCGGCCAGCGGCAAAGCCTGCGCCTCGGCCTGAATCATCCGCAGGTCGGCGCCGCTCAACTTCAGGCCGGCCGACGGCTCCGCACGCTGTACGTCCTCCAGCCCCAGCAACAGATCGAAGCCCGCATCGCTCACCCCCTCCACCTGGTAGCGGATCAGGAAACGGTCGTAGAGCGCATCCAGCTCCTCCCACTCCGGGAGCTCGTTACTGGCCCCGATCACGCTGATCAGCGGCGTTTTGAGCCGCTCGGCGCCGTTGTCGAACTCACGCTCGTTGAGCAGGGTCAGCAGCGCGTTGAGGATCGCGCTGTTGGCCTTGAAGATCTCGTCGATGAAGGCGATGGAGGCGGACGGCAGGTAGCGGTCCGTCAGTCTCTGGTAGCGGTCTTGTTCCAGCGCCTTGATCGACAGCGGCCCGAACAGCTCTTCCGGAACGGAGAAGCGGGTCAGCAGGCGCTCGAAATAGGCGCCGCCGTCAAACACCTCCCGCAGACGCCGCGCCAGCTCGCTCTTGGCGGTGCCGGGGGGGCCGAGCAGCAGCAGGTGCTCTCCGCTCAGGGCAGCCAGCAGGGCCAGCCTGACAGGCTCTTCCCTTTCCACCAGGCCCTGGCGCATGTGCTCGATGAGTTGTCTTAAGCGGGGTTTCATCCTACCGCCACACAAGAATCCCTTTGACATGCTCCACCATGTCCCGGAAGCTCGTCTCGCGGGCCGTCTGGATCAGCTCGCCCGCGCGGAACGGGTGATGCCCCTCGTAGGCCACCCCCACTTGGGGCATGTGGGCCAGGCCGGTCTCCCGTGCATGCTCCGCGAATCCGCGGTTGCGCCAAAAGAAGGCGCCGGGCATGGTGGTAGGAATCACCAGCACGAAGAACAGGCTGCGGCCGATCACCGCGGCGGCCAGCATGGAGGTCGCAAGGACGAGGGACAAGACCAGTGCGCTCGGCCCGGCGGGACCTGCCGTGCCGATCACGCCCGCCAGCAACAGACTGAGACCCAGCAACAGGTTGCGCAGCAGAAAGGGGTAACCATAGGAGGTGGTCTGCTCGTAATAGGCCGCCGCCCCTTCTCCCACACCCGCCTTGAGGTCACGGGCATGGAACACATGGCCGACCGCCTCGAGGGCAAGACCCGCGAAGGCCACCCAGGACAGCAGCCGCAGCAGAGGTTCTGGCTCATCCAGCAAGGGCAGCGTCACCAGGCCGACGAGCAGGGCGCCGAGTCCGATCGTGTTGCCGAAGAAGGCGCTGGCCGTTTGCCAGTGATCCCAATAGGGACGCGCTTTGATGCGATAGATGCGGGCCATGAAGTACAGGCCCAGCAGCCCTCCCAGAATTCCGGTAACGGCGAATAGCCCGGTCAGGACCCCGGCGACCTGGCCGTCAAACAGGGAAAAGAAGACGTACCCGGCCAGACTCGCGAAAAAGGCACTGACCCCGGCGATCTCGCGGCTCACCGGAGAGTGGCGCAGGTTGTTGAATCCTCGGTAGAAGCGATGGGGCTTGCCTAGGTGCATATTGAGCTTGTAGAGTCCGAAGGTCAGGAGCAGGAGCATCACGACCAAAAGGGGCAGATAGGCGCCGGATGCCTTGAGCTCCGTCACCGCACCGACACCCAATAAGGGAGCAAGGACCAGCAACAGGAAGGCCCCCAGCACCGCTTGAGTGGAGAGCGTGAACAGGACGTGGGCGCTCTCGTGCGAGAGCAGCAGCTTGTTCCAGCTCCAGCCGCGTTCGCTGCCGTGTTTGGCGTGCAGCTCGGAGACATAGCCCCCCTTGGCGTCGTCCCGGTGATACTTGACCGGCATGGAATCGGTCCGGGTCATCTCCCTCGGCAGGCTGCGCTTCTGCTGGAAGCGGATATTGGGGTGCGTGATGTCGGGAGTCGGAAAACCGGGGATATCGAGCTTGGCCTGATCACGCCCCTCCGGTGTGCTTTCGATCACGCCAAAGTCCAGGGCACCGCCCAGACAGGCGGCGACGCAGGCGGGCTTGAGACCCACCTCGAGGCGATCCACGCACATGTTGCACTTGCTCACCTGCCCCTTTTCCGGGTCGAGCTGGGGCGCGTTGTAGGGGCAGACCCAGGTACAGTAGCCGCAGCCGAAGCAGATGTCCGGGTCCTGCAGCACGGCGCCATACTCGGCGAACTTGGTATAGGCGCGGGTGGGACAACCCTTGAGACAGACGGGGTCGTCGCAGTGGTTGCAGGCCATGGAGATGTTGAGCCGGGTATAGGCCGGATAGGTGCCGCCCTCCACATAACCGACACTGCGGAAGGCCAGGTGAGCCGGCGTGTCGTTCTTCTCCGCGCAGGCCGCCTCGCAGGCATGGCAGGCGATGCAGTTGTCGGCGGTGAAGTGAAAGCCGTGCTGCTTGTTGCGGTTGGGATTCTCCCCTACCTCATTGTCGCCATTGATATTCAGGCTCTGGCCCGCGGATTCGCCGCCGCTGCGCTTGAGCAGATCGATGAAATCGCCATGGCGGTTGCGTTCCTGCGGCTTGTCGTCGCGCAGGAAGGCGTCGTTTGGTTCGTCGGTTCGTACCTCGTACATCAGAATTCCCGCATCTCCCCGTTGAGCCGCGCCGCCTCGACCTGATCGATCGCCTCGATCCGCACCGCGTTCTGCTTGAAAGCCGGCTGGCGGGAATGGGGGTCAAGCAGGCCCAGCGAGAGCCGGTTGACGCAGTCGTGGTAGTGGAAGGGGATGAAGACCATGTTGCGCGGCACGCGCTGGGTCAGCTGGACCATGACCACGGCGTCGGATCGGCGCGAAACCACCCGCACATAGCTGCCGTGGGCGACGTTCAGCTCGGCGGCCGCGTCCGGGTTCATCTCCATGTAGGGTGTCGGGCTGAACTTGTTCTGGTTGCCGATCTTGCCGGTCTTGGTGCGGGTGTGGAAGTGCTCGACCACGCGTCCGGAGTTGAGCCAGAAGGGATAGTCCTCGTCCGGCACCTCGTTGTTGTCGATGAAGGGCAGCGGGATCAGCTTGGCCCGTTCGTCCGCATACTGAAACCTGCCGTCCTGGTAGAGCCGCTGGGCGCCCTTGTCGTCTTGGTGATCCGCGGCGTATGGCCACTGGATACCACGCTGCCGCTCGATCTCGTCGTGGTCCATTCCGGAGATGTCCAGCAGCCGCCCCTTGGAGAGGTGGCGCATCTCCCCGAACACCTCGGCAGGCGCCTCCGGGAATCTCAGCCTTTCGCCCTGCTTGAAGCGCTTGGCCATCTGATTGAAGATCCAGAGGTCCGAGCGGGAATTGCCGAATTCCTCGGTCACCTTGCGCACGATGTTGACCCTGCGCTCGGTGTTGGTGAAGCAGCCCTCCTTCTCCGCCCAGGTGGCGGCCGGGAAGTAGACGTGGGCATATTCGGTCGTCTCCACGTCCTGGTAGCTGTCCTGCACAATCAGGCACTCGAGCTTCTCCAGCGTCTTGCGGATGCGACTGGTATTGGGCATTGAGGTCATGGGGTTGGTGGCCACCAGCCACAGCCCCTTGATCTGGCCGGTCTCAATGGCCGGAAAGATGTCGGTCTCGGTCAGTCCCCGCCGCTTGGGCAAGAACTCCGGATCGATGCCCCAGAACTCGGCAATCTCGCTGCGGTGCTCCGCGTTCTCCAGCAGGCGGTACCCCCGGGCAGGCCGGAGCAGGAGGACCACTCGCGGGTGCCCATGGCGTTGCACTGACCGGTAATGGACAGGGAGGTACCGCCCGTTTTGCCGATATTGCCAGTGATCAAATTGAGATTGTTGATCCCGACCACCCCGTCCGAGCCGTGGGTGGACTGGTTGATGCCCATGATCCAGATGGACATGGCCGCGCCCGCCCTGGCATAGAGCCGCGCCACATTCCGGATCGTATCCTCGTCGATACCGCAGATCTTCGACGCGCTCACCGGATCGTACTGCTCGACCAGTTGCTCAACCCCCTCGATGCCGCTGGTGTGCTTGTCGATGTAATCGCGGTCCTCCAGGCCCTCATCGAGAATGACGTGCACCAGGGCGTTCTGGAGCACGACGTCGGTACCCGGGGTGATAGCCAGGTGCATGTCCGCGTTCTGCGCCAGCATGGTGACCCGCGGATCCACGACGATGAGAGGGAAGCCGCGCTCTTCCCGCGCTTGGCGCATCCGGTCGTAGATGATCGGATGCTGCTCGGGCAGATTGGAGCCCCAGGCGATCAGGCAGTCGGTGTGCTCGAAGTCCTCGTAGCAGCCTGGGGGCCATCGGAGCCGAACGAGCGCTTGTAGCCGGACGCGGCGGAGGCCATGCACAGGGTGGTATTGCCGTCGTAGTTGTTGGTCCCGATGACGCCGCGGGCGAGCTTGCCGAGACTGTAGAACTCCTCGGTGAGCAGTTGGCCCGTTGAGACGATGGCGAAGGCGAAGGCGTCGCGTCCATAGGTTGTCTGGATGCGCCGGATCTCGCTGCCCGCCTTGTCCAGGGCGCTGTCCCAGTCCACCTCCCGGTAGTCCTCGTGAATCCCGTCCCGGATTTTGGGCCTGTCGCCACGGCCGGCGGACTTGAACAACTCGTGCTCGAAGATACCCTTGATGCAGAGCTTGCCCCGATTCACATCGGCACTTCCCACGCCCCGGGTGGCCGCCGGCGTCCCCTCGGCGTTCAGACCCACCTCGATGGAGCACCCGGTGGAACAATAGCCACAGGTGGTGTACTTCCACTCCTTGACGTCCTCGTCAGGCAGCTTGATCGGGTTCTTTTTGTTGCGTCCGAATAGCATTGGAAAAGCCCTTGGTTGGCAGTCGACGTCTTTCAATCAAAGCCCACGACGCACTTCATCCCGCCAGACTGAGGTAGACCCGGCCGTTCTCTACTTTTGCCGCGAAGGTGTTGGCACAGCCTTCGTCCGGATCGAGCGCCTCACCGGAGGTCAGGTCGATCTTCCAATTGTGCAGGGGGCAGGTGACCGAGGTGCCGTGGACGATTCCCTGCGAAAGCGGACCCTGCTTGTGTGGACATTCGTCCTTCACCGCGAACACGTCGTCGGCGGCGGTACGGAAAACCGCGATGTCCATGGTGTCGGTCTTGATCACCCGCGCCCCCAGGCGCGGGATGTCGTCCAGGTTTGCGATTTCTGTCCAGTTGCTCATGTTTGTATCTCTATTCGCTAATGCGCAAGTCTTGGAACTCGTGTGCCTCGGCGCCCTCGGCACGCGCCTTCCAGGGGTCAATCTGGGCGTACTGCTGGCCAACCTTGAAGCGCTCGTAGAGTGCCTTGCGCTCCTTGGGGTCCTCGAGCAACCGCTCCTTGATCCGGGCAAGGCCCACGCGCTCCACCCAGGGCGCGGTGCGCTCCAGGTAGTGGGCCTCTTCGCGGTACATCTGGGAGAAGGCGCCGCAGTATTCGAGCACCTCCTCCTCGGTCTCGACCTTGCACAGCAGGTCCGTGATTCGGACCTTGATGCCGCCGTTGCCGCCTACGTGCAGCTCGTAGCCGGAGTCCACGCAGACCACGCCGAAGTCCTTGATGGTGGCCTCCGCGCAGTTGCGCGGACAGCCGGAGACGGCCAGCTTGAACTTGTGGGGCATCCAGGAGCCCCAGGTCAGCTCCTCCAGCTTCACCCCCAGACCCGTGGAGTTCTGGGTACCGAAGCGGCACCAAGTCTTGCCGGCACAGGTCTTGACCGTGCGCAGGGCCTTGCCGTACGCGTGCCCCGAGACGAACCCTGCCTCAGACAGGTCCTTCCACATGGCCGGAAGGTCCCCCTTCTTGACCCCGAACAGGTCAATGCGCTGTCCACCGGTGACCTTCATCTCCGGAACCTGGTACCTGTCGGCCACGTCGGCGATCGCCCGCAGGTCACTGGATGTGCACAGACCGCCGAACATGCGCGGAACCACCGAATAGGTACCGTCCTTCTGGATGTTTCCGTGGGCCCGTTCGTTGATGAAACGGGACTGGGCGTCGTCCTTGTACTCTCCCGGCCAGCGGGCCAACAGATAGTAGTTCAGCGCCGGACGGCAGGCCGCGCAGCCGTCCGGCGTCTTCCATTCCATGAAGTTGAACACCGACCGCATGTCCTTGAGCTCCTGCTCCTTGATCACGCGGATCACCTGGTCGTGACTGTGCTCTGTACAGCCGCACATGGCCTTCTTGCTGGGCACCGCCTCGTATCCCTCGCCGACGGTACTGGCAAGCAGGGCCTCCACCAGACCGGTGCAGGAACCGCAGGAGGCGGACGCCTTGGTATGGGCCTTGACCTCGTCCAGGGTGAACAGGCCCTGCGTGGTGATGGCATTGACGATGTCGCCCTTGCACACGCCGTTGCAACCGCAGATCTCGGCATCGTCGGACAGGGCGGCGACCCGGGTCTCATCGCCGTGACCGGCGTCCCCCAGGTCGTGCTGGCCGAAGAGGATGGTCTTGCGGAAGGCCGAAATGTCCGTGCCCTCGCGCAACAGCTGGAAGTACCAGGTGCCGTCCATGGTGTCCCCGTACATGACGGCCCCCTTGATCCGGTCATCGCGCAGTACGAGCTTCTTGTAGACACCGGCGGAGGGGTCGTGCATCAGCAGCACGTCGTCGCCGTCCTCTTCATTGAACTGTCCGGCGGAGAACAGGTCGGTGCCCGTGACCTTGAGCTTGGTGGAGGTGACGGACCCCTCGTAGCGCCCGTAGCCCAGGTTCCCCAAGTGGTTCGCCGCCACCTTGGCCTGCTCGAACAGGGGCGCAACCAACCCGTAACATTGGCCGCGGTGCTGCACACACTCGCCGACCGCGTAGATCCGCGGGTCGTAGGTCTGCATGGTGTCGCTGACCACGATCCCGCGCTCGCAGTGAATACCGGCGCTCTGGGCGAGGGCCATGTTGGGGCGAATGCCCACGGCCATGACCACCAGGTCGGCCTCGATCCGGGAGCCGTCGGCGAAGCGCACGCCGGTGACCCTATCCCCGCCGAGGATCCCGGAGGTCGATGCCTCCATCAGGAAGGTCAGACCCTTCTTCTCGAGGGAGGTCTTCAGCAGGGCTGCGGCCGCGGTATCCAGCTGGCGCTCCATCAGCTTGTCCATCAGGTGCACGACGGTCACTTCCATGCCGTTCTTCAGCAGGCCGTTGGCCGCTTCCAGACCCAGCAGCCCACCGCCGATGACAACAGCTTTTCTGTGTGCCTTGCTGGCCGCGAGCATCCGGTCCACGTCGGCGATGTCGCGAAAGCCGATGACGCCGGCCTTGTCGTGCCCGGGCACAGGGATAATGAAGGGGTTCGAGCCGGTAGCCAGCAACAGGCGGTCGTAGGCCACCTCCCGTCCCGACTCGGAGACGACCTTGCGGGCGACCCGGTCGATTTCGGTCACCGGATCGCCCGTGTGCAGGGCGACGCCGTTGTCCGCGTACCAGGCCCGATCGTTCAACACGATGTCGTCGATGGTCTTCTCACCGGCCAGCACCGGAGAGAGCATGATGCGGTTGTAGTTCGGGTGGGGCTCCGCGCCGAAGACGGTGACATCGTACAGGTCCGCATCGAGCTTGAGCAGCTCCTCCAGCGTTCGGATTCCGGCCATGCCGTTACCGATCAATACCAGACGTTCTTTCATGTTTTTCCTCAGTGAATCAGTTGCATGAAGCGCATTCGCCGCGGATCCGATTTACTGTAGTTAGCAAACGTCGTGCCACATCTCCGGTCTTCCACGCTGGATTCGTTTTTTTGAACGTAAAAGGCGCAAAGGACGCAAAGAAAAACAGGGAGGTAGGGCCGTGCGAAAGCCCCGGTCGGTGGCGACGACCCGCACCAATTGGGCTCCCGACGGCCCGGCGGCGTGCGTCCTGGTCTGCGTATGCACCAAAACCGGGCGCATCATCCTGGTGTGTGGCGCCCCATGGAAGAGCAGCACTCGCTAATATGCCTCAATAAAGGGCAACGGCGTCCAAGAAGCCCGCGACGGCGCATCGGTCTGACTGGCGACTGCTATCGCACGGGAAAGAGAAGCTTGAACCGCAAAGGCGCAGGGGACGCGAAGAACAGCAACGATTGATAAGAGCCTGATGGTTCACCCGGTTGGCGATTCCGGTGCTTCCGATATTCCATTGAAATCATTGGTGATCATAGCGTCTTCGCGGTTTGATCCCGTCTTCCTGCCAACCGACATGCGGTAGTGTTGGCCCGCATATTGCTTGGACGCCTTCGGTACGTATCGCAACCCGCAAGGAGACCCATTGATGTCCGACTCCAAGCTCAACGTTCTGTCCTTTTCAGGGAAGACAAAAACCCTGCACCTGACCTGGTTCGCCTTCTTTCTCACTTTTCTTGTCTGGTTCAACCATGCGCCGTTGATGGCCTCCATCCAGGAAACCTTCGAGCTGACCACGCAGGAGGTCAAGGCCCTGTTGATCATGAACGTCGCGCTAACCATCCCGGCGCGCATCGTCATCGGCATGCTGGTGGACAAGTACGGACCCCGCATCGTCTACTCGATGCTGCTCTTCTTCTCCGGCCTCATCTGCTTCTTCTTCGCCCTCGCGGACTCCTATCAGATGCTCGCCGCCTCGCGATTCGCGCTCGGCTTCGTCGGTGCCGGTTTCGTCATCGGCATCCGCATGATCGGCGAGTGGTTCCCCGCCAAGCAGGTAGGAGTGGCCGAGGGGATCTACGGCGGCTGGGGCAACTTCGGCTCCGCCGCGGGCGCCCTGAGTCTGCCCACCGTGGCCCTACTGTTCGGGGGGGATGACGGCTGGCGCTACGCCGTCGGTATCACCGGCGCCATGGCCCTGGCCTACTCCTTCGTCTATTACAAGATGGCCCGGAACACCCCGAAGGGATCCACCTATTTCAAGCCGAAGAAGACGGGCGCCATTGAGGTGACCAGCAAGGGTGACTTCTTCTTCTACCTGCTGATGAACATCCCCATGTATGCGGCCCTGGCGGTACTGACATGGAAGCTGGGACCCGACAATCTGAAGCTGCTCAGCGCCACCGTGACCAACGGCATCTATGTCGGGCTGCTCGGGCTCTATGCCTATCAGACCTCCCAGGTCTGGCGCGTGAACAAGCACGTATTCACCGAGGAGGTCCCGGCGCTGCACCGCTACAAGTTCAAGCAGATCGCGATTCTCGATCTGGCCTATCTGGTGACCTTCGGCTCCGAGCTGGCAGTGGTCTCGATGCTGCCCCTCTTCTTCAAGGAGACCTTCGACCTCTCCCTGGTTCAGGCGGGCCTGCTCGCCTCCGGCTTCGCCTTCATGAACCTGGTCGCCCGGCCGGGCGGCGGCCTCTTCAGCGACAAGTTCGGGCGCAAGAAGACCCTGACCGTGCTCATCGCCGGTCTGGCGGTTGGCTACCTGATCCTGGGTAACATCACCTCCGGATGGCCGCTGGCCCTCGCCGTGATCGCCACCATGGCCTGCTCCTTTTTCGTGCAGGCCGGCGAAGGCGCGGTATTCGCGATCGTCCCACTGGTAAAGCGCCGTCTGACCGGCCAGGTTGCGGGCATGGCCGGCGCCTACGGTAACGTGGGCGCGGTTACCTTCCTGACCGTCTTCTCCTTCGTCTCGCCGCAGATGTTCTTCATGACCATCGCGGGTGCAGCCGTCGTCGCCCTCATCGCGGTGCAGTTCCTCGACGAGCCGGCGGGCCAGACGGCCGAGGTGATGGAGGACGGCACGGTGCAGATGATCGACGTGGCTTAGAGAAGTCGGCAGTGGGCAGACGAGCTTGAGTGACTCGACATCTGCCCTCTCCTGACCACCGTTTATCAAAAATGTAGGGTGGATTAGGGTGCGCAACAGCAGTGCAGTCTGCAGTATGCAGCGACGTTTCCGCGTACCTTGATCCACCTACCGATGCTGAAGGCGACGATCGAAATGATCAACGTAAGCGTAAGAGTCGTAATGAAGACATCCGGTGACCCGGTCAAACGCATCCCCGTGACCCTGCGTCTGGACGATGGCGAACGGCCGGACATCGACGAGCGGACAGACCGCGCCGGAATCGCTCTGTTTCCGAATATCAGCGGGAGCGGACGGGTGTTCATCGACGGCCGTGCTCATTATCAGGGCAAGCTCGACGGAGAGATCCTGGTGCAGTTGTGGTCTCTTACGGGCGGCGCCTCGGGCGTGGAATCCGGCGCACCCAGCGGGATCGATGGCGGCAGCATCGCATATCCCAGTATGCAGACGGACTCCGTCATGGTAGAGGGCCGCATGGTCACGACCGATAGCGAGGGATATATCGCCCACCCCGGCGAGTGGTCGGAGGCCTTTGCGCGGTCGCTGGAGGAAAAGGAAGGACTCGAGCTCACGAGCGAGCATCGGGAAGTGATCCATTACCTACGAGCCTTCTACAATGACAAGCATATCCAGTGCACCGTGCGCGACATGATCAAGCACTTCCGCAAGACCTGGGGGAAAAACCGCGGCAGCAACAAATACCTGCACGAGATCTTTCCCCGCGGCGGTCCCCAGAAACAGGGCAACCGGCTAGCCGGCCTACTGCGCACCAAGGGAGAACACTGAGTACTGATCATTGGTAAACATGTCATCTCCCCTCATCGTCGACTACGCCGCCTGCTCAGAGGCGGGGAACAAGGCCGAAAATGCCGATGCCGCCGATGCCTTGGTGCCAACGAACAACGCCTTGGTGACCAAGGGCGTCGCGGCAGCCATCGCCG
>JAYEJW010000141.1:0-14862 GCA_034716535.1 Pseudomonadota bacterium | reverse complement strand
GTCCGGAATGGGCGGCATGTCCGGAATGGGTGGCATGTCCGGAATGGGCGGCATGTCCGGAATGGGCGGCATGTCCGGAATGGGCGGCATGTCCGGAATGGGCGGCATGTCCGGAATGGGTGGCATGTCCGGAATGGGCGGCATGTCCGGAATGGGCGGCATGTCCGGTTGGACGCCTCCCGGAAACTGATCGATCTGACGCCTTACTCAACGGACGGTTGAGCCTTCGACACAAGGACGTGTCGGTTTTCGTGTGGAGGGAGAGGCGGCGGAAACAGAAGCGCTACTTCCCACCTACCGAACATCGATCCACGAGAACCCGGCGAGCGGTGTCAATTGACGGGTTTCGACGCAACCCCTTCAAACAATATTCAAAAGAGTTGTCGGGAATCGGCCGGCGACAGGGCCGGCCTCCTGTCCGGAGGAAGTATGCCTCCGGGCCAGAAGCTTTTTTCGGAGCCGAGGCATGAAACGAGCAGCGAGACGAGTAGGCCTTTTCGCCCTGATCGGTTGTGTGGCGGTGGGCGGCAACGCCGTGGCCGAGCAGACGCCGAGCTACGATGAGGCGCGGTGGGATCCGATCCATTTCAAGCCGGCCATCGAGAGCGCGAGCAACGAGGATTGCCTGGCCTGTCATGCGGAGGTCCTGGAGCCCTCGGTGCGCGCCCAGTCCCCGGCCGGAGTGACCAAGAGCGAGGCGTTGGCCTGGTATCAGACCCTGGACACCTACCAGGGCGAGCAGGAGAGCTTCCATCGCCGCCACCTGGTCACCGACTATGCCAAGCAGGTGATGGAGCTGAAGTGCACCACCTGCCATCAGGGCAACGACCCGCGCGAGGAGACGGCCGGCTCCTCCTGGAACAGCGACCTGACCTTTATCCAGCGCAAGCACGTCGACCCGAACATCTGCCTGATGTGTCACGGCAGGCACAACGCCGAGATCATGGGCGTGCCCCCGGGCGACTGGCGTGAGGCCGGCGTGGCCTTCAACTACGACTGTCTGCTCTGTCATGCGGCCATCCGTTCGAACCGGCACAACGTCAACTTCCTCAAGCCCGCGGCCATCGAAGCGGCGGCCAAGGAAGACAAGGACGTGTGCTTCGGTTGTCATGGCGGACGGGCCTGGTATCGGATCGTCTACCCCTATCCACGCCACCCCTGGCCCGGCGCCGGCGATACCGTGCCCGAGTGGGCGAAAGAGCGCCCGACCGAGTCCGAGCCCCGCTTCCTCGTGGGTGTCGCAGAAACCAAGCAGGACCAGCCCCAGGGTGAACCGAAATGACCGATACCTTAGATCCGAAGATTCTCGACTCCCGCCTCAACCTCACGCGGCGCAGCTTCCTGAAGAGCTCCGCGGCCGGCGCGATGGCCCTGGGCGCGGGTGGTCTGGTGAAGAACAAAGAGGCGAAGGCCTTCGCCTACGAGCCTTATCCCAAGGACGACGAGCTCGAGACGGTGGTCACCAGTTGCGCCCACAACTGCGGCTCGCGCCACATGCTGGTCGCGCACAAGAAGGGCGACGTGATCGTGCGCATCTCCACCGACGACGGCCGCTACCAGCGTGACGGCGTCTTCGGCAAGGACACCGAGGAAGAACCCCAGCTACGCGCATGTCTGCGTGGTCGCTCCTATCGTCAGCGCCTGTACTCCCCCGAGCGCCTGCTCTATCCGATGATACGCATCAACGAGAAGGGTGTGGCGGGCAAATTCAAACGCGTCTCCTGGGAAGAGGCCCTGGATTACGTCTCGAGCAAAATGATCGAGATCAAAGCGAAATACGGCAACCAGGCGCTGCTCGATCAGAGCTATGCGGGCGCCTCCTACGGCGTGCTGCACAAATCCGATCAGATCGAAGGGCTGCTGGGCCGCTTCCTGGGCATGTTCAGCTGTCGCACCAACTCCTGGTCCGTGCCCTCCTACCAGGGCACCACCACCAGCTCGCGCTGGACCTTCGGCACCATCGAAGACGGTAACGAGGACGACGCCTACGCCCACTCCAAGCTCATCATCATGTGGGGCTGGAATCCGGCCTACACCTTCCATGGCGGCAACACCTTCTACTACATGCGTCTGGCCAAGCAGCGCGGCTGCAAGTTCGTGCTGGTCGATCCCCAGTACAACGACTCGGCCTCGGCCTACGACGCCTGGTGGATCCCCATCAAGCCCAACACGGATGCGGCCATGATGGCGGGCATGGCCCACTACATCTTCACCAACGACCTGCACGACCAGGCGTTCATCGACAAGTTCACCATGGGCATGGATGCGGGCACCATGCCGGAATGGGCGCCGCGCAGCGCCAACGGCAAGGAAAACTTCAAGGACTACATCCTCGGCACCTACGACGGTCAGCCCAAGAGTGCGGAATGGGCCGCAGAGATCTGCGGCGTGTCGGCGGCGGACATCAAGAAGCTGGCCGACATGTACGCCACCACCAAGCCGGCGGCGCTCAAGGCCTCTTGGGCGGCGGGTCGCAACGCCTACGGCGAGCAGTACAACCGCATGGGCGCGGCGCTTCAGGCGATGACCGGCAACATCGGCGTCCTGGGCGGCTGCGCCGAGGGCGTGGGCAAGGCCTGGCATGCCGAGGCCGTGGCCTACCCCTATGACCAGTACGCCAACATCTGGTTCGCCTCCATCAAGTCCGACCGCTGGGCGCACATCGTGCTCAACTACCCGAACGTCACCCGCGAGGAGGCCGGCCTGTGGCCGCGCAGCGATCAGCTCGACGGCGTGGTGCCCAACATCAAGGGCATCTTCTGGCAGGGCTCGAACTGGTTCAACCAGCTCACCAACATCAACAAGGAGCTCGAGGCGGCCAAGAAGCTCGAGCTCGGGGTGTGCCTGGACTCCACCATCACCCCGACCGGTGTCTACGCGGCCGACGTGCTGCTGCCCGTGGCCACCCACTTCGAGCGCCACGACGTGGCCCTGCCCTGGTACAAGGGCCACTACTACATCCACCGGCCCAAGGTCATCGAGCCCATGGGCGAGTCCAAGACGGACTTCCAGATCTTCACCGAGCTGGCCTACCGCCTCGGTCACAAGACCGGGATCGGAGACTACTTCGGCAAGAACTACAATCCGAAGGCGGACCGGAGCTATTGGAACAACCCCGCTCCCGTGGACGAGGCCTATCTGGTGGCCTGGTGGGAGAAGGTGCAGCACCACCAGCACGTGGACATGTCCTGGGAGGAGTTCAAGAAGCACGGGGTGTACAAATTCCAGTTCGAGCAGCCGCACGTGGCCTTCCGCGACCAGATCGAGCAGGGCAAGCCGTTCCAGACCCCAACGGGCAAGATCGAGATCCTGTGCTCGGAGCTGGCGAACATCGAGGACTGGAAGAAGACCAAGTACGGCTATCACGTGCCCTCGATCCCCAAATGGATCGAGCCTTGGGAGTCGTTGAACAGCCCCAAGACCTCGAAGTTCCCGTACCACCTGATATCGCCGCACCCGCGCTGGCGCACCCACTCCATCTTCAACAACTGTTCCTGGCTGCGCGAGACCTACGAGCAGGAATGCACGCTCAACGCCGCCGATGCCGAAAAGCTCGGCATCAAGACGGGCGATACCGTCGAGCTGTGGAACGAGCGCGGCCGGGTGGTGGTCCCCGCCTACGTGACCCAACGCTGCATGCCGGGCGTGCTGGTGCTGCACGAGGGCGTGTGGATGGACGTGGACGAGAACGGTGTCGACCGCTCAGGCAATCCCGACTTCCTGACCCTGGATGAGCCGAGCCCGGCGGGCGCCTTCGCCTACAACACCGTCCTGTGCAACATCAAGAAGACCGACCTGGAGCATCGCCCCGGCTGGGACAAGCTGGCCACGGCCCGCTCGCACGTCTTCCGGCGTGAGCACAGGCGCGAAATGTGATAGCTGCGGGGAGAATGATCCATGGCAACTGAAAAAGACAAGGCGAAGATCAAAGAGGCGGTGAAGCGGCGCAAGAAGGAGACCTACACGCCGGTGGTGCCCGAGATGCAGCTCGGCTTCGTGCACAACAACGTCGACTGCATCGGCTGTCGGGCCTGCGAGATCGCCTGCAAGGACAAGAACGGGCTGGCCCCCGGGCCGCGCTTCCGGCGGGTGCAGTACATCGAGGGCGGGACCTACCCGCAGGTCTACGCCTACAAGGTCAACGTCTCGTGCAACCACTGCGCGGAGCCGGCCTGTCTGCCGACCTGTCCGACCGGTGCGCTCTGGAAGCGGGCGGATAACGGCATCGTCGACATCGACTCGACGCTGTGCATCGGCTGTCGGCGCTGCGAGGCGGCCTGTCCCTACGGTGCGCCCCAGTTCGATCCGAGCGATAACCTGGTCAAGAAGTGCAACCTGTGCGTGGACGAGGTCGAGGCCGGGCGCAAGCCCTACTGCGTGATGGCCTGCATGATGCGCGTGCTGGACATCGGGCCGATCAACGAGCTGCGCGCCAACGAGTACGAGACCAAGGCCATCGGCCCGCTCGATGAGCCGGTGCGGGCGGTGAAGAACTTCGCCAACCCCGAGCTCACCAACCCGTCCATCGTGTTCGTGGCCCACAGCAAGGGTAAAGTCGAATCATGAGCAACCGTCCAGAGCAGGCAACTGACGCTGTCGGGGCCGGGCCCTTGGCCCGGTTCTGTGCCGCGGTTGCCGAGGATCTGCGCGCTCTTGCCCTGTTGCATGATCGCGAGCTCGAGCGCGACATGCTCCTGTCCCTGCGCAAGGACTGCTACGAGGATTTCCTGGGACTGGAGCTGCGCGGGGCGAAGGGCAGGGAGGCCCTGGCGCTCTTTCGCGAGGGGCTTTCGGACATTCCCTCCGCGCTCGATCAGGGCACCCTGGACATCCTCGCGGCGGAGTTTGCCGACATTTATCTGAACAACGGCCTCGGGACCTCGCCGTGCGAGTCCGTGTGGCTGGATGAAGACGGGTTGATCATGCAGGAGCCCATGTTCCAGATCCGGCAGTGGTACCGCCGTTACGGCGTGGCCGTGGAGGATTGGCGCAAGCGCACGGACGATCACCTGGTCAACCAGCTGCAGTTCCTGGCCATCCTGCTCGAGACCGAGCCCGGCGCAGAGCGCCTCGAGGCGGCGGCGCGCTTCATGGACGAGCACCTGCTGCGCTGGATCGAGGAATTCGGCGAGCGCGTCGCAACCCGCTCTCAGGTCCGTTTCTATGCCGGGCTGGCCTTCCTGACGGCGGCCTACCTGGGCGAGCTCAGGGACCTGATGGCCGAGCTTCTGGGCAGCCCGCGCCCGAGCGCCGAGGAGATCGAAGAGCGCATGCACCCGAAGGCCGGCGTGGCGGTGGCCGGACCTGCGCCCTTCGTGCCCGGTGCCGCGCCTACCTGGTGAGCATCCTCACCGAGCTCGGGCAGGCGGCGCAAGCGGGCGTCGCCCTGCCCGAGGTGATTGCCGATCGGTGCGTACACACCCTGGCGGAGATCGCCTCCTGCACGGCCTGCCTTGATGCCTGCCCGCAAGGGGCCTGGATCATCGACGAGGAGATGCTGGGCATCGACGAGGCGCGTTGCGACGGGTGCGATCTGTGCGTGCCGGCCTGCCCGCAAGGGGCGATCGTGACGCGTTTCTCGCCGGCGAGGCGAAAGAGCGCAGGCAAGGGCGTGGCCCTCGCCCATTGCGCGCGCTCCACGGTGACCGGGGCCAGGGAAGCGCTGATGCCCTGCGTGCACGCCATCGCAACCGTCGAGCTGCTGCGCCTGTATCGCGACGGCACGCGCTATGTCATCACCAGCGCCGGCGACTGCGCGCGCTGTGAGCGTGGTGCAGGAGTGAGCCTTAAGCAGCGCATCGAGCAGATCAACGGCTTGCTGTCCGACCGGGGCCAAGAGCCGCTGATCCATCGCCAGCTGAGCGCCACGCCCTGGTTGCAGATCTGGGATCAGGTCAACGAGTCGGCGGCCAAGGGGGGCGTGAGCCGCCGGGCATTCTTCAGAAATGCGATCAAGGCGCCGGCCGAGCGCCTGGAAGAGGCGCTCGAGACGCTGCACGGCGCGCCCACCCCGCCGGGGGTCCTGCTGCCGCGCCTCTCCCCGTCCGATCGCCTGCCGTTCGCCCCGGCGATCGATGCCGCGCGCTGCAACGGATGCGATGCCTGCGTGCAGCTGTGTCCGCACGGCGCCATCGCTCTGCAAGAGGACGAGGGGGCGAGCTGCGCCTACCGGATCCTGCCCGAGCAGTGCACGGGCTGCGCACTGTGCGCGGATGTCTGCGAGCAGCAGGCGGTGGGCATCGAGCCCTGGGGGCGGGTGAAGCGCGAGCAGGTGGCGCTTCAGGCGCACCGCTGCCCCGCCTGTGGCGTGCGCTTCCACGTTCCGCGCGAGCGCGAGGCGCCGACCGGGCGGCTATGCCGCATCTGCACCCAGGTGAACCACCACAAAAACCTCTATCAGGTGCTCGACTGAGCCCCCCCGCTGCGGAGCCCCTGCGCAAGTGCTGACCGGGTGTGTGCTTTGTGCCTTTCCCAAAGGGGCGGTGTCCAGGATGCTGTGCGAGCATCCGGAGATCGCAACCGAGCTCATCGTCAAGAACGCGAGGGTGATGGCGGTCTGTCAGGAGCATCTGCTAAGCACCGGTGCTCGCAGCGCCAGAGAGAGCATTGCGTTCACACTGGTGGAGTTCAATCATCGCCTCAAGCTGTTCCGACAGTTCCGTCCGGATTCGGCGACATTCGCCGAGAACAATATCCCGATGACCCAGGAAGACCTGGCGGATGCAGTCGGCCTCACCCCCATCCACGTGAACCGTACCCTCAAGCAACTGCGCGAAGAGGGCCTGATCGCCTGTGGCAAGGGCAGGATGTCGGTGCTGAACGAACAGGCCCTCCAACAGGTCGCGAAATTCGACCCGAAACTGGTGGACGACGCCCAGATGTTTTAACCGATAGAAAAAATTCATGGCCAGCGCGGGTATAAGATTAACTTAGGTTAATTACAGTCTGGCATCACGAGGATAATTTACTCTCCGTCACACTTTGTTGTGCCTTGAAATGCTCAGGGCACTCGTGAAGCTGGTCCATGAATATCCGCACCGACGGTTATTCGTGCAGGCAATGAAAGGCGCCCACATCAAAGAAGTAAAAGGGTGTCTGAGGCTGGAGGAGGAGACTCGATGATAACCCCTACACCGTTTGGTGAATTGGTGCGATCTGGTGCCGATTCTGTACTCAGGAGTTGTTTGATTCCCCCATCGCTCAATCGTTTTCCTTGAGCTGGCCGATAGGCCCGGATAGCCGTATCCGGCCCATGCCCGTCCAATAATCCCGGCCGCTTCCCAGCGGAATGAAATGCTCCGTTCACGGGGCAAGCGGTTTGCTTTGCCAATTTTCGGAGAATCAGAACGATGAACCATCGCCTTCACCGGTTGGCGGCTGCGGGACTTGTCTTGCTCCTCGCAGTGGCACCGGTTTCTGCCCAGCCGCCGTCGAGAGACTACCTGAGCGCCCGCTGGGATCCGCTCCACTTCAAGCCGGCCATCGATTCGGCAAGGGATGAGCAGTGTCTGGAATGTCATCGCAATATCCTGGAGCGCAGGCCCCTGCTGGTTTCTCCCGCTGGCAAGCCGGTCGGTGACCGGCTTGCCTGGTATCAGACCCTGGATGTCTACCAGGGGGAGCAGGAGACCTTCCACCGCCGTCACCTCGTCACCCCGGAGGCCCAGCGGCTGATGCGCTTCAAGTGCAACAGCTGCCACCAGGGCCATGATCCCAAGGACGAAGCGTCCGGCTCGACGGATGACACCCAGGCGGGGTTGACCCTGCGCAAGACCGTGGACCCCGATATCTGCCTCATGTGTCACGGCAAATTCGATTTCCAGGTGATGGCGGGACTGCCGGGCGATTGGACCGAGGTACGCGACCAGTTCAGGAACGACTGCGTGACCTGCCACCAGGAGTACCGGACCGCACGGCACAAACTGAATTTCCTCAACGAGGAGGAGATCGAGAAGGCCGGTGCGGAAAGCAGCGACTCCTGCTACGGCTGCCACGGCGGGCGGGCCTGGTACGCCGTCGCCTATCCCTATGTGCGACGTCCCTGGCTGGAGCGGATGCCCGGTGTGGCACCGGAGTGGGCCAAGGATCGTCCAGACGCCTATGACCCGCGGTTTACCCGCTAAGCAGGCCCTAGCCTGTTATCCCTCACCCCATCTCTCCCCGGAGGGGCGAAGGGGACGAGGAGCGCCTTCCGCGCGGATTTTCACGCTAAGGCACCGAATTCAGGAGTCGCTCACATGAAAAGCGAGAAAGAAATCGAAGACATTCTCTCCAAGTCCTTCAAGATCAACCGCCGCAGCTTCCTCAAGACCGCTGCTGCCGGAGGCGCGGCGCTCGGCGCCGGCGGGTTGGTCAAGACGGAGGACGCCAAGGCCTTTCCCTACAAGGATTACCCCACCGACAATGCGCTGGAAACCGTGGTGACCAGCTGCGCTCACAACTGCGGCCCCCGACATATGCTGGTGGCGCACAAGCAGGGTGACGTGATCGTGCGTCTCTCCTCCGACGACGGCAGCTACCAGCGCGGCGGCTGCTACGGCAAGGACACGGAGGAAGAGCCGCAGTTGCGCGCCTGCCTGCGCGGACGCGCCTACCGGGAGCGGATTTACTCGGCGGAACGCCTACTGTATCCCATGATGAGGATCGGTGAGCGCGGCGAGGGGAAGTTCAGGCGGGTCTCCTGGGACGCGGCGCTGGACTATATCGCCGACGAGCTCATCGACATCAAGGCCAGGTACGGCTCGCAGGCCATCCTCGGCCAGAGCTATGCGGGTGCGTCCTACGGCGTGCTGCACAAGTCCGACCAGATCGAGGGCCTGCAGGGGCGTTTCCTCGGCATGTTCGGCTGTCGCACCAGCTCCTGGTCCGTGCCCTCCTACCAGGGGACGACCACCAGCTCACGCTGGACCTTCGGCACCATCGAGGACGGCAACGAGGACGATACCTTCGCCCACTCGAAGCTGATGATCATGTGGGGCTGGAACCCGGCCTACACCTTCCACGGCGGAAACACCGTCTACTACATGCGCATGGCAAGCAGCGCGGCTGCAAGTTCGTGGTCATCGACCCTCAGTACACCGACAGGGCCGCCTCGTTCGATGCCTGGTGGATTCCTATCAAGCCAGGCACCGATGCGGCCATGCTGGCGGGCATGGCCCACTACATCTTCACCAACAAACTGCAGGACCAGGAGTTCATCGACAAGTTCGTCCAGGGCATGGATGCCGGCACCATGCCTTACTGGACCTCGACTTCGCACAACGGCACGGAGAACTTCAAGGATTACATCCTCGGCAAGTACGACGGTCAGCCCAAGTCGCCGGAGTGGGCGGAGCCCATCTGCGGCGTGTCGGCTGCGGACATCAAGAAGCTGGCGGACATGTACGCCACCACCAAGCCGGCGGCGCTGAAGGCCTGTTGGGGACCGGGGAGGGCAGCCTATGGCGAGCAGTTCAACCGCATGGGTGCGGCCCGGCAGGCCATGACCGGCAACATCGGCATCCTCGGCGGCTGTGCGGAGGGTGTCGGCAAGGCCTGGCACGCGGAGGGCATCGCCTATCCCTACGACGAGTTCTCGAACATCTGGTTCTCCTCCATCAAGTCCGACCGCTGGGCCTCCATCGTCAACAACTACCCGAACGTGAGCCGGGAGGAGGCGGGCCTCTGGCCCCGTGAGGATAATCTGGACGGGGTCGTCCCGAACATCCGGGGCATCTTCTGGCAGGGATTGGACTGGCTCAATCAGCTCACCAACATCAACGAGGAGATCAAGGCCATCAAGAAGCTGGACCTGGTGGTCTGCCTCGATCAGACCGTCACGCCGTCCGGGCTTTTCGCTGACCTGCTGCTGCCCATCTGCACCCATTTCGAGCGCCAGGACGTGGCCCTGCCCTGGTACAAGGGCCACTACTACATCCACCGGCCCAAGGTCATCGAGCCGCTGGGCGAATCCAAGACGGACTTCCAGGTCTTCACCGAGCTGGCCCATCGCGTCGGCCACAAGACGGGCATGGGGGACAGGTTCGGCAGGAACTACAATCCACGGGCGACGCGGGATTATTGGAACGATCCGGATCCGGTGGACGAGGCGTACCTGCGTGCTTGGTGGGAGGATCGGGTGATGGGCCACCAGCACGTGGAGATGCCCTGGAACGAGCTCAAGCGCCACGGCGTGTACAAGTTCAAGCTGGACCGTCCCCACGTCGGCTTCCAGGACCAGATCGAGCAGGGCATTCCTTTCCCGACGCCGTCGGGCAAGATCGAGATTCTCTGTACCGAGCTGGCAAAGATCGACGACTGGACCAGGACCAAGTACGGGTACCACATCCCGTCCATTCCCAAGTGGATCGAGCCCTTCGAGTCCCTCAATCACCACGAGAAGCGCAAGCGCCATCCGTATCACGCGATCACGCCGCATCCCAGGAACAGGACCCACTCCATCTTCCACAACGTCGCCAACCTGCAGGAGGCCTGCCCGCACGAGGTCATGATCAACAGGGTCGACGCGGACCGGATCGGCGTGCGCACCGGCGACAAGGTGGAGGTCTTCAACGACCGGGGCAGGATCGTCGTCCCCGTCTATGTCTCCCAGCGCTGCATGCCGGGCGTGGTCGTCATCCCCGAGGGCACTTGGATCGACCTGGACGAGAACGGGGTCGACCGGGGCGGCAACGCGAACCTGCTGACTGCCGACGATCCAAGTCCCGCGGGCTCCTTTGCCTACAACACCATCCTGGTGGATATCCGCAAGACCGACCTCGAGTTCCGCCCCGGCTGGGACGAGACGTCCGTCTCGCGCAGCCATGTCTTTGGTCGTGACCTCTAGGTACTCGGAGACAGATTCATGGCTGAAAAGCATGAGAGGTTCGGTTTCCGGCGAGACGGAAAATCCGGGTCGCTGGTAGAGCCGGAAAGACGTAAGCCACTGATATCATTTGGAGGAGATAGAGACATGATTCGAACGGGGTTGCTGCTGTTACTTTGCCTTGCGCCGGGCCTGAGCTCGGCGCTGGATATCGAGAACGCCAAGAAGATCAACAAGAGCTGTGCTCTGTGCCATGGTGTTTACGGCCAGGGGACGCCAGGGACCTTGTCGCCAAGGCTCGCCGGGCTGCCAGAGGAATACCTGGCGAAGGAGCTTAAATACTACCGCGACGGTGTCAGGAATTACCCGCCGATGGTCGTCGCCTCGTCAATTGCTGGCATGACCGACGAGGACATCGATGACATCTCGGAGTATCTCGCCGGTGTCAACCTGCGAAACCTCAACCTGCCCGAGATTCCCGAGTACCCGAACGGGAAGGAGGACGAAGGGCGGGAGGTCTTCCTGGACGAATGCAAGAGTTGCCATCGCAGATCCGGGCTTGGCAAGCCCAAGAAAGGCATTCCGCCGGTAGCCGGCCAGTACGGCAGCTATCTGTTCGGTCAGATGAAGAAATTCCAGGCCAAGGACCGCCATCACGACGACGATCCCGACGACGATACCTTCGATGACTTCGAGGACGCTGAGCTCGACAACCTGATCGCCTTTCTGACCAAGCTGCCGCCCCACGGTCCACTCGAGAAGATCGAGCCCTTTGCCGTCACCATGGGCGGTATGGCGAGTATGGGTGATATGTCTGGGATGATCGCCATGACCTCTGAC
Source organism: Pseudomonadota bacterium (assembly GCA_034716535.1). GTDB lineage: Bacteria > Pseudomonadota > Gammaproteobacteria > Chromatiales > Chromatiaceae > JAYEJW01. The sequence goes on along the minus strand of JAYEJW010000141.1, from coordinate 3,218 downwards.
GGGACCCTGTCGTCCATGCAGGGCATGAGCGGGGGAGCCGGGGGTGGCACCAAGATCGCCGGCCGATTCAGGATCACGCCGACGGGGGACATCCTGCTGAGCCCCACGAACCAGGACATGCGTCCGGTGGCGGGCCTGTCAGGAGATTTCAAGGTGACACCCGACGGGATCCTCTTCATTCCAAAATAGGAAGGATACTCGCCGGGAGCCGAGCTCGGTCAGCCTGCCGGCCTAGCCGGTTGGGCGGTGCTTCGAAAATGAGAAGGAGAGATAACGTGAAAAGCCTGAATACTTTGTGGGTGGGTCTCATCGCCGCAGCCATGTGGCAGCAAACCGCGTTGGCAGGGGACCAGCCGGAGGTCTATATCAACGACATTTCCCAATCCGTCGTGAAGATGAGCCTCAAGAAGGGCGTATCAGTCGAGGATGCGAGTGAGGCCATGACCTCGAAGGCCGCCGAGCTGAACCTCAAGCTTGTCGGCAGGCAGGAGGTGCACAAAGAGGTGCGGGCCAGGGGTTTGGAATCGCCGCATCTGGAGATCCTCCAGTTCTGCGACCCCGAGGACGCGGTGAAGATGGTCCGGAAGGATCCGATCTATTCCGCCTACATGCCTTGCCGCATCGCCCTGGTGGAGGACGAGAGCGGACGGCCCTGGCTGTTCATGCTCAACCTTGACATGCTCATCAATAGCAACTCGTTGCCGCAGGACCTGCAGCAACTGGCAATAAAAATCAACCAGGCCATGCTTGCGGTGATGACAGCCGGAGCGACGGGGGAGTTCTAAGTCGCCGGCGCGTTCGGCAGGTCGTTTCCCTCGCTCCCTTGGCGCAGTGTTTATGGGCGTTTCAACGCCCACTCTTCGGCGGTTTGCCGTATGAGATCGTATGCCAGGATGCGTCGATTGTTGGTGTCGGCGATGAGCACCTTGTTGCCGGCCAGCGCCAACCCCCCGGGCTCGTTCGGAGACAGGAGTCCCGCCGTTTCAGCCGTTGCTGCCGCCGTTTGCCCGAAGAGCGTGCGGACGTTCCGGTTCTTCAGATCTATCAGCTTCAACTTGTGATTATAGGTATCGGCAACCAGTAACTCGGAGCTTCCGCGGGCGGCAATCCCTAGGGGGTGCTGAAGCTGCGCGGCGTCGAATCCGCCGTCGCGGTCGCCGAAGTCGAATAGTCCGGTGCCGATCAGGGTCCGGACCCGTTTCGTCTTCAAATCGATTTCGCGCACGGCGGATGACTCGGCGTCGGCCACGTAAAGACGGTCTGCCCAAAGCGCGAGCCCGCTGGGCTGGCTGAAGGTTGCCTCCAGCAGCGGACCGTCGTCGATCCCTTCGCGGCCGGAGCCGGCGAACGGCTCTATCCTCCCCTCGACGAGGTCCATCCGCCAGATGCGGTGGTCGCCCGCCATGGCGATGTACAGCCATTGCTCCGACTGTACTAGGTCCCATGGGGATCGAAGATCGACGGCCAAAGGGTTGCGCCCTCCGGGCGCGCGCGGCCGTTCGCCCTTCTTGCCCGTGCCCGCAATGGTCTCGACGCGCCCAGTCGACAGATCCACCCGCCTGATTGCATGGTTTCCCGTATCCGCCACATAGAGGCTGCCGTCCGGTCCGAAAGAGATCCCCCTGGGCGAACGGAAGCGTGCTTCGGTCAGGTTTCCGTCTTCGAGACCGGCCTGCCCGTTGCCAAGGATCTGCTTCAGGATTCCCTCATGATCGGCGACCAATATCCGGTTGCGAACGGTATCGCTGATGGCCACGCGATCCCGGGAGGTCGCGATTTTCGCGGGCGCCGCGAGGAGCGAAGAGTCAGAAACGGCCTGCTCCGGAGCCAAAGGCAACGGGGTCTCGTCGATCGAGCCGCGATATTCCTCCAGCAGCATGTCGATTGCCGCCGAGAGGTCCGCTTCGTGACCTTCTCCCAGAACTCTGCCCACATAAGAGCCGGCCGGATCGATGACGACCAGCGTCGGCCAAGCCGGGACGCGGTATCGGCGCATGAGCAGGTAATCGGGATCGTTGACCACCGGATCTGCTCGCCCGTAGCGGACGAGAATGCTTCGCAGGGTGGACAGGTTCTGTTCATTGTCGAACTTCGGCGAGTGAACGCCGATGATGGCGAGCTTGTTGCCGTACTTTCCTTGGAGACGCCCCAGTTCGTCCATGACGTGGATGCAATTCACGCAGCCGTAGGTCCAGAAGTCCAGGATGACCACCTTTCCCCGCAGGTCCTCCAACGTCAGGGGTCGGGAGACGTTGAGCCACGACAATCCATCGGGAAAGTCCGGTGCCGGCACGGATGCGCCGGGCCGATGCTCCGCCCCTGCGTAACCCGTGAGGAGGAAACCGAGCAGGAGACAGGCGATCGAAAGGGATCCTTTCATGCTAGTGCATGAGGCGGCTGATGAGACCCTGATCGGGTAGGTCCTCCTCTTGGAACCGCAAAATTCGCGAAGTCAAAGCATTCGTATCCTCGGCGAAAAGGGTGATTGGTAGCACGATGAGGCTGGGCCAGTCGGTGCGAACGAACCTCTCGATCCAGTCGCGGCGTTCCTCCGGTTCTTTGGTCGCCAACAGGGCCTCCACGTTAAAGGCGAGTGCGCCGCCGCCCCGAGCAAGGTCGTTCAGCGTTTCGTCCAGCGACGTCAAACTGATGGAGCCGGCCTTTGTCCCCAGAGGGCTCATTTCCTGCGCCCGGTAATCAAAAAACCTCAGGCCCAGCCGGTGGGCCGCCGCTTTGGCGAGGTCTGGCCGGTACTCAGGAAATACCAAGAGCAAACCACCGCGTGCTCCCGTCGCTGCAACGAAGTCGGCAACAGTGTCGGTCCAGTCGGTTGTTGTCTCAGTCATTGTCCTCGATACATTCCTCTCAGCGACGAGTGTAATCAGGCTCAAAAAAAGCCGCCATCGGCAAAGCGATGGCGGCTTCGAAACGATCGCCAGGTCGTGGGTACTGACGCCCTACTTATTCCAGAACTTCCACCATGGGGTCTGGTTCCCGGACATGCCGCCCATGCCGCCCATGCCGCTCATTCCGGACATGCCGCTCATTCCGGACATGCCGCCCATGCCGCTCATTCCGGACATGCCGCCCATTACAGTAAACTTTGATAAATCACAATTAGTAGAAAAAGAGCTACAAGATAAAATATCATTATGGATGTTAAGAGCAATTATAACTCTAGGTGGACATAAAGAGTTTATTGATAATAGAAACTATTT
>JAYEJW010000140.1:0-3085 GCA_034716535.1 Pseudomonadota bacterium | reverse complement strand
TGGAGATGCCATCCCGAAGTTCGCTTTCCAAGTAATCGTATCCGCCGAGGTTCTCGACTAATGTGTTCCCAAGGAGAGTTAGCCAGTTGATGCGTTTGATTCCGTTTGGGATGGCGTAGAGAGTTGTTTCTAGGTCCGGTATATCGATGCCTGGAAAACGCATGCCGAGTCCCCGCATCTGTTTCTGTGCATCATACGCCAAGTCGCCTCTATCATTCCAATTGAGACCGAATCCTGCGTGACCGGAGTGGAAGTCTAGTGAATCGGTAAGTTCTCTGACGAGTTCTACCAGAGAGTCAGCCGATCCCTCGGCAAAATCGGCCGGCAGGATCAACCTCATCAGGCCCACCTGTTCGCCCTCATCCTCTAGTGCAACAAAAACGAAAGCTTTGTCAGAAGGGATGTTGGCGCTGGGGCTGCTTTCTAGATATAACATGTACATTTCGCGGCGCTTCGGAGATTCGGTCAACCAGAATGGAAGCAGGTCGAGCGTGTCTGCCTTTGCTTTTCGGGCGCCGCGCATGCTTTCCGTTTCGTAGAACCTGATATCCGTGCCGACCAACTCCATGGCGCTCCGGTAAAACGCAAGCACGCCGTCGACGCGATCGAAAACGGAGCCGACCCAGTACACTGTCAAATCGAGACACAATTTCATGTAGTCAACATCGTGAAACAAAACCTCCAACGTTTCGTTCGATGAGTTCTTTTTCACTGTTTCCTCCGGTATCGATTAGCAGTTGCAGGATTGTGGGCTGATTTCAATTACTTTCTTGCCTCCTGCAAGTTTTGTCTGTCGCATTTTTTGAGACCCGCGGAAACGATCTCCGGGAAATTTGAAGTCGAAGCACCGCGTAACGCGTCCTCTCATCATTCGACACGCGTCTGGTTTTGTCAGCTGTCCGCGCCCGCCACGGCCTCTAAATGCCTTCCGAAAGAAGACGCCGGCCTTTGCCCACGCGGAGTTTCTCTTAAGGCTTTGCTCGATGTAATCAGACCGGAAAGGTACGCCGGCCTTTCGGCTCCAGCCGCCTTTCGGACCTCGTTTATGCGTTTTCTTTAGATAGGCGCAGAAGCGCACGCAAAGAGCTTTCTTAACCTGTACGTCAGACACGGTCGAAGGAGTGCCCGCGATCTGAATGTTACCCGGCAGTGTCGCGCCCGTATTCTTCGAGCTGCCGTTATTGGTCATCGCGTCGCCGAGGAGCTGGATATTCTTTCCCTCGGCCTTGGTGTTCATGGAGCCTGGGGCGGCGAACTCGGTCTTTCCTCCCGCGGCGTTGGAGATGATTCCGCCACCCTGCGGTTTGCTAGGCATGTCGCTCGGAATCATCTTGCTCATGTAGTATGAGCCTTTGATGCAGATCTTCTGCCCCTCGATCGTAACTTTCTTCGTCGTCTTTTTTGGCTGCTCCATAGATTGCCCACAATTGGGCAATGGCGTTGGTACGAACGGTGCCGGAGGCCCCGGCATCTTGCAAACGTTGGGCAGCGTCGCCGGTGCGCGGTCCTGCGTCTTCTTCGTGATTGGCGTCTTCGGCGGATTGACGGCGACGGAAACCATGAACAGCGCCTCAGTCCCTGTGTGCGACTTCGAGGAGGGCCGCGCCGCGCTGACCCCCTTCGGAACTGGTCCAAAGAAGACATCGCCGCCCATCGGCGTAGCCCTTCATCCCAGCAATAACCGCAAGCACCGCGAGCAATGGCCCCGAGGCAGCGCCTACGTCCCCCCAGCAATCTGCCGGATGCCTAAAGTTGCCGGCGTCCACGAAAGCGAGCTGCGTTCTGAGTAGCGTGAAGACGAACTCCTCATTGCGGTAGCGTTCACCGTTGAGGTCGCAGAACATCGCATCGATGCGCTCACTGGGAAGATCAAGGTGTCTGATCACTTGTCGAAAAGCCTTGGTCAATCCATCGCCGACGCAGATCGTCTCGGTTTTTATCCGGTTCGGCTCGAAGTCGGTGGCAACCGAGACGACATTTCCAAGCGCGGGCAAGCTCAGCCGGTGCGCCGCTAACGCGGAGGCGACAAGACAAAAACCCGCAGCTTCACCGGGAGGAAATCCGGAACGGTTCTCGGCGGACATGAGTTGTTCCTCGGCATCGAGCCACTCAAGCCTCTCGGCTTCTATGTAGGAATCGATGCCCCCGGCGAGGCAGAGGGCGGCTTCCCCGCGATGGATCAAACGTGCCGCCTCCTGGAGCGCCATAAGACCAGCAGAATGCCCATTTGCGAAGGCGGTGATGGGGCCGAGGGGAGCCGGTAATGTGGCCAAGGCATCCAATCTGTCGCCAAGCGTCTTGTCCAGACCCTTGGGAACACCAGGTTGGCCCTCCGGCAGGCCGATAAACACAGGGACGGGATCGTCAAGGCCTCCGGTGACCGCGAGTGGGGCGAGGCTTTCACGCAAAGCCGCCTCGGCGAGGACAGCCATCCGCTCCACGAGGGTTGCATCGGTGGTGATCGCCGTGTCCATCGCAACCGACATCGGCTCTCCTGCCTTGTCGATAAAGTAGGGGTGCGCGCCGATTACGGAAATGGCCGCGCGGACGGCGGCAGCGGTCGAAGGTGCATCGAGACCCAGCGGCGTACGGGCACCGAGGCCGACAATAGCGACTGGCGAACTGGTGCTCACGGACAAGCCACTCTTGCCTCAGACAAATGGAATCTCCTCAACCACCGTCGAGTCGAGCTTGTCGACCTTGTGGTGGCAGGGGAGAATCGTACACCAGACCAAGATGACCCGACGGCGGCCGGGCTCGAGAATCACCGTGTGCAGCTGGGCGCGATGGTCCACCCGCTCGCGACCGAAATTCGTCGTGAAGGTGAGCCGGACCTTTGGTAGGGTGAAGACGAGCTTGCCGTCGGGGGCAAGATTCGTGAGTTCGACTCGCTCCCCCCCTCGCAGGAAGCCTGCTGTCTGTTGATCCTCGGATGCGACCTGGTAGAAGCGTTCGTCGAAATCTTCGGCGAGTAGCGGCATCCGCTCCTTCATCCATCGCTCGTCGTAGGTTCCGACATATTCGAGTCGAGGCGACCAGTAACTGGCCACGGGACGAAAGATGGCTGGGCGTGGTCGATCCTTCC
>JAYEJW010000139.1:0-14877 GCA_034716535.1 Pseudomonadota bacterium | reverse complement strand
CAATAATCTGGGGATACCTCAGGGTCAGACCGCCTTCGCTTGCGCCGCGGCGTTTCCCAGATAGGTGGCGGGGCCGAGTGTCTTCAGCCGGTTTTTTTCATCCGTGGGGATGTCAAGGGAGTCGATGAAGCGCTGCAACTCCGCCTGGTTGATGCGGTGGCCCCGGGTCAGCTCCTTGAGCTTCTCGTAGGGTTTCTCGACTCCATAGCGGCGCATCACCGTCTGGACCGGTTCTGCGAGCACCTCCCAGTTGGCATCGAGGTCCGCCGCAAGGCGCTCGGAATCCGCCTCCAGCTTGCTGATGCCCCGCAAAAGGGATTGTAGCGCGATGCTCGTGTGGGCGAAGCCGACCCCCAGATTGCGCAGCACGGTGGAGTCGGTCAAGTCGCGCTGCCAGCGCGATACAGGCAGTTTTTGCGCGAGATGGCCGAGCAGGGCGTTGGCGATACCGAGATTTCCCTCCGCGTTCTCGAAGTCGATGGGGTTGACCTTGTGCGGCATCGTGGAAGAACCGACCTCGCCGGCGACCGTCCTCTGGCGGAAATAGCGTAGGGAGATGTAGCTCCAGACGTCGCGACAGAAATCGACCAGCACATTGTTGAAGCGGGCGATGGCGTCGAAGAGCTCCGCCATATAGTCGTGGGGCTCGATTTGGGTGCTGTAGGGATTCCAGGCAAGACCGAATGACTCGACGAAGCCTTGGGCGAATGCGGGCCAGTCCAGGTCGGGGTAAGCGGCAAGATGGGCATTGTAGTTGCCGACGGCGCCATTGATCTTGCCCAGCAGTTGTACGTCCGCCACGCGGTCACGCTGGCGAACCAGGCGATGGACGACATTGGCCATCTCCTTGCCCAGCGTCGTAGGGGAGGCGGGCTGGCCGTGGGTGCGCGACAGCATCGGCAGGTCCGCAAGTTCGTGAGCGAGAGACCGCACGGCGGCGATGACCTCGTCCATCTGCGGGATCAGCACCTGACCACGGCCCTCGCGCAACATCAGGGCATGGGACAGGTTGTTGATGTCCTCCGAGGTGCAGGCGAAGTGGATGAATTCGCTGATTGCCTCCAGCTCCTCGTTGCCGGCGATGCGCTCCTTGATGAAATACTCCACGGCCTTGACGTCGTGATTGATGGTGCGCTCGATGTTCTTGACCCGGTGGGCGTCGGCCTCCGAGAAGTTTTCCACGATCCCTTCGAGGATATTGACGGCGTGACCGGAAAGAGGCGGGACCTCCGGGATGCCGGGGTGATCGGCGAGGGCCTGCAGCCACCGCACCTCCACCAGCACGCGGTGCCGGATCAGTCCGAGCTCGCTGAAGATGGGGCGAAGATCCTCGGTCTTCGAGCCGTAACGGCCGTCGACGGGGGATACGGCGGTGAGGGTTGAAAGCTCCATGGTCATCGATGACTCCAACATTTCTCTATCGCGCAAAGACGCTAGTCCAGCATCCAATTTTTAGGCCGCGAGCTTCCTCAGGACGTAGTGCAGGATGCCCCCGTTGCGGTAGTAGCCCACCTCATTCGGTGTATCGATCCGCACCTTGGCTCGGAAGGTCTTCTCACCGTCGTCAGCCGCGATCGCTCTGATGGTGACTTCCTTGGCATTGCCGCCGTCGAGGCCATCGATGTCGAAGGTCTCGTACCCTGTAAGACCGAGGGAGGAAGCGCTCTCGCCCTCCAGGAACTGCAATGGCAGCACGCCCATGCACACCAGGTTGGTGCGGTGGATGCGCTCGTAGCTCTCTGCGATGACCGCCTGTACCCCCAACAACCGCGGCCCCTTGGCTGCCCAGTCGCGGGAGGAGCCCGAGCCGTATTCCTTGCCGGCGATGACGATGGCTGGAATCCCGTCGGCCTGATAGCGCATGGCCGCATCGAAGATGGACGTCTGCTCGCCCGAGGGCTGATGTAGCGTGACGCCCCCCTCGGTGCCCGGGGCCATGAGATTGCGCAACCGGATGTTCGCAAAGGTTCCGCGCATCATCACCTCGTGGTTGCCGCGGCGCGAGCCCAGGCTGTTGAAGTCCTTGGGGGCGACGCCCTCCGATTGCAGGTACTGCCCGGCCGGAGAATCGGGTTTGATGGCGCCTGCCGGTGAGATATGGTCGGTGGTGATGGAGTCTCCGACCAGGGCGAGACAGCGGGCGCCCCTGATGTCGGCCACGTCGCCCACGTCGAGGCTCATGCCCTCGAAATAGGGAGGTTCGCGGATGTAGGTGGATTCCGGCCAGTTATAGGTCTGGCTGGTGGCTGCGTCCAGGGACTGCCAACGGGTATCGCCGGCGAACACGTTTGCGTAAGCGGCCGCGAACTCCTCGGAGGTGACATTTTCGGCGATGGCCTGCCGGATCTCCTCCTGGGTCGGCCAGATGTCTTTCAGGTAGACGTCATTGCCGTGCGCGTCCTTTCCGAGCGGGTCCTTGTAGGGGTCGATGTCGATGCGCCCGGCGATCGCATAGGCGACGACCAGGGGCGGGGAGGCCAGATAGTTCATGCGCACCTCGGCGTGCACACGGCCCTCGAAGTTGCGGTTACCAGAAAGGATCGATACGGCGCACAGGCCTTTCTCGGCGATCGCCTTCGAGACCGGTTCCGGAAGCGGGCCGGTATTGCCGATGCAGACGGTGCAGCCGTAGCCCACATTGTGGAAGCCGAGCTGCTTCAAAGGCTCGATCAGGCCGGCACGCTCCAGGTAACGGGTCACCGCCATGGAGCCGGGACTGAGGGACGTCTTGACCCAGGGGGCGGCCCTGAGGCCTTTTGCCGCGGCCTTCTTGGCCACCAGGCCCGCACCGAGCATGACCGAGGGATTGGAGGTATTGGTACAGGAGGTGATGGCGGCGACTACGATCGAGCCGTCGGAGATCTCCACCTCCTGCCCGCCGATCCTGGCCTTAGCCGGCCCCTTGTCCGGGATGTTGCGCTCCTGCTTCAGGGCGGCAAGCGCCTTGGGAAAGTGCTCTGCCATGTCGGTGAGCTGTACCCGGTCCTGAGGACGCTTAGGGCCGGCCAGAGACGGCACGACGGTGCCGAGGTCCAGCTCCAGGGTCTCGGAGTAGTCCGCCTCCGGGGCATTGGCGGTGTGGAAGACGCCCTGGGCCTTGGCGTAGGCCTCGACCAGGGCTATCTGCTCCTCACTGCGTCCGGTCAGGCGCAGGTAGTCGAGCGTCTCCTGGTCTACGGGGAACAGGCCGCAGGTGGCGCCGTACTCGGGGCCCATGTTGGCTATGGTGGCCCGTTCCCCCATGGGCAAGGAGCCGATGGCGGGACCGTAGAACTCGACGAACTTGCCCACGACCCCATGTTGGCGCAGCAAATCGACGATGGTCAGCACCAGGTCGGTGGCGGTCACGCCTTCCTTCAATTCGCCCGTAAGCTTGAAGCCGACCACCTTGGGGACCAGCATCGAGACCGGTTGCCCCAGCATCGAGGCCTCCGCTTCGATACCACCGACGCCCCAGCCCAGCACGCCGATACCGTTGACCATGGTGGTGTGGGAGTCAGTGCCGACGCAGGTGTCGAAATAGGCCTGGGTGACGCCGTCGATATCCTTCGGGAACACGACGCGGGAGAGATACTCCACATTGACCTGATGCACGATACCCGTGTCGGGGGGGACGACCTTGAAGCCGTCCAGCGCATTCTGCCCCCACTTCAGGAACTTGTAACGCTCCTGGTTGCGCTGGAACTCGATCTCCGCGTTCTTCGCGAAGGCATCGTCGGAGCCGAAGTAGTCCACCTGGACGGAGTGGTCGATGACCAGCTCGGCCGGCTGAAGGGGATTGATCTTCTGCGGATCGCCGCCGAGTGCCTTCATGGCATCACGCATCGCGGCAAGATCCACAACGGCGGGGGCGCCTGTGAAGTCCTGCATCAGAACGCGTGCCGGGCGGTATTGAATCTCGCGGGACGGCTCCGCTTGGGGGTCCCAAGCGGCCAGGGTCTCGATGTCTTCGCGAGTGACGGTCACGCCATCCTCGTTGCGCAGAAGGTTCTCAAGCAGAATCTTGAGTGAGAACGGCAGGCGCTCGCTCCCCGGGACCGCGTCGAGACGAAAGATCTCGAACCTCTTACCCGCAACCTCGAGTTGGGACTTGGCCTGGAAACTGTCTTGCATGGATCAACCCTACCCCTGTACACCCTAGGTAACAAACAAGAAGCGCGAATTCTAACCCGAATCCCCGGCGGCCGAGATGCGGATCGATTCGTGGAGATTGCGCGGCGTCGCCGCGGGCGAGCCGTTCAAGAATAGCCGCTGTCAGTGCTGCGATACGCGAAGATAGTCCCGGGCGGTGTCGAGAAGCCGTTTGCGACCGAACAGAATCTGCCAGCGGCTTCCACCGAGCTGGCGCCACAGCCAGGCGGCGCGAATCCCCGCGAGCAGGAGCGTCCGGATCCGGTTCTGATTCTCCGGGTTCTGAAGGTAAACGGGCTCACCGCGGACCATGATCCGAGGTTGAAGCTGACTGACGGTGCGGCTGTAAATGTCCGCCAGATGCGCGAGCAGGTTGGGATGAAGCATTGGAAAATGCTCGAGTTTGGCGCGGGCCGCCTCGATGCCGTCGGCGATTTCGGCGACCATTTCTTTTCGACCCGCAAGCACTCGCTCGAGCTTGAGAAGGGAGATGACGTAGCGGGTCAGCTCGAGCTCCTTGGGTTGCTTCCCCGTGAGCTGGCCCACCAACTCGCGGGTCCCTGCCGTCAGGTTGCCCGCGGCGCCGAAAACTGCCGCGGCGTTGTCCGATTCGGTCTGGAACAGGCTGTAGATACAGGGCTCCATGGTTTCGGTGTCCACGGTACCCCGGTGCGAGATCTGCCGCACGCACAGGGCGGCCTGGTAGATGCCCGCGAGAGCGATGAGCCGGTCTTGGTTCGAGTAAGACATCGTTAATGTGCTGGCTGTCAGTCGTAAACAGATGCTCGTTGTACGGAGCGTGAGTGCCGCAGGTTCGTGGACTTGGAGTGCGCGGAGCCATATGCGGTCACGAGTATGTTCTTTCCCGCACTCCGCACCTCGCACTCCGCACTCAATCCCACGCCCGTTCGATCAGGGTCCCGCCGAGGCACTCGTCTGCGCGGTAGAACACCGCCGCTTGCCCCGGGGTGATCGCACGCTGGGGACGCTCGAAGTGTACCCGACAGCGGGGGCCCTCGATCTGCGTGATCGTACAGTCTTGGAGCGGCTGGCGATGGCGTAATCGGGCGCGGCAGGGCAGCGCCGCCGCCGGCGGCGTGCCCGAAATCCAATGCAGTTGACCCCCTTCGAGATTCCTGCACATGAGCAAGGGGTGCTCGTGACCCTGGACAACGATCAGGGCGTTGCGCTCGATGTTCTTCGCGGCGACGAACCATGGGGCCTCGGCGTTTCCCGCAACACCGCCGATGCCCAGCCCCTGACGCTGGCCGATCGTGTAGTAGGCGAGACCTTGGTGATCGCCAAGTTCCTCGCCGTCCGGCGTCTCGATGGGCCCCGGCTCGTGCGGAAGATAACGGGCGAGAAAATCCCGGAACCGCCGCTCGCCGATGAAGCAGATTCCCGTGCTGTCCTTCTTATCCGCCGTTGGAAAGCCCGCACGGCGAGCCAGATCACGAACCTCGGCCTTGTGTAGCGGACCCAGAGGAAAGAGGCTCCGGCGGAGCTGGTCCTGGTCGAGGAGATAGAGGAAGTACGTCTGGTCCTTGTCTTGATCCTCGCCCAGGCGCAGGTGGAAGCCGGTGCCGTCAGCTGTAATACGCGCGTAGTGCCCCGTCGCGATATGTGTGGCGCCGAGCTCGAGCGCATGGTCCAGAAAGGCGCGGAACTTGATCTCCTTATTGCAGAGTACGTCCGGGTTGGGGGTGCGAGCGGCACGGTACTCGGCAAGAAACTGGGCAAACACCCGGTCCCAGTACTCCGCGGAGAAGTTGACGGTGCGCAGAGGGATGCCGAGCTGGTCCGCCACGGCCTGGGCGTCCGCCAGATCCTCGGCGGCGGCGCAGTAGTCGGGGTCGTCGTCCTCCTCCCAGTTCTTCATGAACAGGGCTTGAACCTCGTAACCCTGCTCCCGCAGCAACAGGGCGGCGACGGAGGAATCCACGCCCCCGGAAAGACCGATCATTACGGGGCCCTTTTCTCTTGGGCCGCAGCGTTCAGGCGGCATGAATCGGGGTCCGCGAGTTACGATCTCTGGAGCTTGAAGGGCGGCCGAGCCCTCCACCTGTGTACGCCCGCCTTGTCGGAGCGTCAGGCCGGGATGATAAGGGTTGGTGGCGCAAGGTGCACGACGGGTTTGGTCGTTCGGTGTGTGCCGTCGCCGCGCAGGGCGGACGCTGCGAACGCAATGGTAATGGTAAACTCAAATTTTTTTTCGAGCTGAGAGCGAACATGGCATACGAGAGAATCCAAATCCCCGCAGACGGCGAGAAGATCCAAGTCGGCGGCGATTACTCCCTTCAGGTTCCGAGCCATCCTATCATCCCGTACATCGAGGGCGACGGTATCGGCGTCGACATCACCCCGGTGATGATGAAGGTAGTCGACGCCGCGGTGTCCAAGGCCTACGCGGGCGAGCGGATGATCCGCTGGATGGAGATGTACGCCGGAGAAAAATCGACGCGCATCTACGGCGAGGGCGTCTGGTTACCCGGCGAGACGCTGGAAGCGGTTCGTGACTTCGTCGTCTCGATCAAGGGCCCATTGACCACGCCGGTCGGCGGCGGCATCCGTTCTCTGAACGTCACTCTGCGCCAAGAGCTCGATCTCTATGTCTGTCTTCGGCCGGTCCGTTACTTCAAGGGGACGCCGAGCCCGCTCAAAGCGCCGGAGCACACCAACATGGTCATCTTCCGCGAGAATTCGGAAGACATCTATGCCGGGGTGGAGTGGCAGGCCGGTACGCCCGAGGTACGCAAGGTCATCGATTTCCTGCAGCAGGAGATGGGGGTCACCAAGATCCGCTTTCCGGACACCTCCGGTATCGGTGTCAAGCCCGTCTCCTCGGACGGGACCCGACGTCTCGTGCGCAAGGCCATCCAATACGCCATCGACAACGACCGCCCGACGGTGACCCTTGTGCACAAGGGCAACATCATGAAATTCACCGAGGGTGCCTTCAAGACCTGGGGTTACGAGCTCGCGAAGGAAGAGTTCGGGGCCACGGAGCTCGATGGCGGGCCCTGGTGCCGCATGACGAATCCGAAGACGGGCGGCGAGATCGTTGTCAAGGACGTGATCGCTGATGCCTTCCTGCAACAGATTCTGCTGCGGCCGAAGGAGTACGACGTGATCGCCACCCTGAACCTAAACGGTGACTACATCTCCGACGCCCTGGCCGCCCAAGTAGGGGGTATCGGGATGGCGCCGGGTGCGAATCTCTCGGATTCCGTGGCCATGTTCGAGGCGACCCACGGCACGGCGCCCAAGTATGCCGGAAAGGACATGGTCAATCCCAGCTCCCTGCTCCTGTCGGCAGAGATGATGCTGCGGCACCTGGGCTGGACAGAGGCCGCGGATCTCATCATCAAGGGAGTGGAAGGGGCCATCGCCGCCAAGACGGTGACCTACGACCTGGAACGGCTGATGGACGGTGCGACCAAGCTGAGCTGCTCCGGTTTCGGCGACGCGCTCGTGTCCAAGATGTAGAGGGAAGGGCACCTCGAGCGATTCGAGGGGCCCCCGGCATCGGGGCGTCCGAATCTTGACGATCGCCGGGGTGGCGATTTTTTCCACACCCCAAAACAGAACGGAGGGAGAACCCCTCCGTTCTTGTTTTCTTAGCTCCTTGTCGCGGGTAACCGCGAGATTGGCGGCGAGGTCAGGACACCCGATGAACCCGCGCCGCGTGAAGGCCTTTCGGCCCCTGGCTGATTTCGAACTCCACTTTCTGCCCTTCCTTCAGGGTCTTGTAGCCGTCCATCGAGATCGCCGAGAAGTGGACAAAGACGTCTTCGTCTCGCCCGTCGGGTTTCACAAACCCGTATCCCTTGGCATTGTTGAACCACTTTACAATACCGGTCATCATCACGCGCACTCCTCCGGGGATTAGCTGAGTTGTTCCTCTGGTAGTCGATTCTTTTTTGTCTGGCACAGTCACTTGAATACACAAAGCCGTACCTTATTTTGCAAGTATAGTGACCTGATTTCATTGGTCAAACCTTGGCACCGCCGTCGTTACGGCCGATCGACGCCGAAATTTCGGTCCTTTCCCTCGGGAGCGGTTCCCTTCAATTTCCGGATCGGGATGTCGGATCGACGAATCAGTCGGCTCGGGCGGGGGCTGCTCTTCGCGCCGAATTTCGCCGGATTCAGCAGCCGATAAGCCGCCGTATTTTGACTAGAATCGAAGAACCATGAGTGGGCAGAACCCGAACGAGGAGCGAGAAGCGGGGCTATCGGTACAGGAAGCGAAGCCTGCGCTCAAGAAGCCGCCCCTGTTCAAGGTTCTCCTGCTCAACGACGACTACACGCCGATGGAGTTCGTGGTGCAGGTTCTCGAGACATTCTTCCGCATGAACCGGGAGAAGGCGACGCAGATTATGCTGCATGTGCATACGCGCGGAGTGGGAGTCTGCGGTGTCTACACGAGGGACATTGCCGAGACCAAGGTGTCTCAGGTCAACGACTACTCCCGAAGCCATCAACATCCGCTAATGTGTACCATGGAGGAGGCGTGAGCATGACCACCTCTGGAACCCGGCTCTTCGGGGTGCCGAGCAGGTCATTCTTCGGAGCTGCTTGGCAACGGAATCCGACAAGGTCGTCTTCGGAGTCCTTCTTTTTCAGCGCCTCAGGACCGCGGGCCACGGCAGTCGGTCCTGTACCCCCGGAACCGCTGAGCCGATCAACGTTTTCCGTGTGTTTCGTTCTCCCGGATCGATAAGGCTATGCTAAGCAAAGAGCTCGAATTCACGCTAAATCAGGCATTTAAGCAGGCCCGCGAAAAGCACCACGAATACATGACCGTGGAGCATCTTCTCTTGTCGCTGCTAGACAATCCCGCCGCAGCGAAGGTGCTCCGCGCCTGTGGCGCGAACACGGACGGGTTGCGCGAGGACATTGCGTCGTTCATCGAGGAGACAACGCCCCTCATCCCCTCGGCGGAGGAACGGGAGACGCAACCTACGCTCGGCTTCCAGCGGGTGCTGCAGCGGGCCGTGTTTCACGTCCAGTCGGCGGGGAAGAAGGAGGTTACCGGCGCCAACGTGCTGGTCGCCCTGTTCAGTGAGCAGGATTCCCAAGCCGTCTATCTGCTGGGACGACAGGACATCACCCGGCTCGACGTGGTCAACTTCATCTCCCACGGCATCTCGAAGGTCCCGGGAGAGAACCAGGATGAGGAGGGCCACAACGAGGGAGAAGAGGTGCGCCGAGAGGAAAAAGAGGGCGCCAGCCCTCTTGAGAGCTTTGCCTCGAACCTCAACGAGCTGGCACGGCAAGGGCGCATCGACCCCCTTATCGGCCGCCGGGGCGAGGTGGAGCGAACGATTCAGATCCTGTGCCGGCGCCGCAAGAACAACCCCCTGTTGGTGGGCGAGGCGGGTGTCGGCAAGACGGCCATTGCCGAGGGACTGGCCAAGAAGATCGTGGACAGCGAGGTGCCGGATGTGCTCGCGGATTCGGTCATCTACGCCCTGGACCTGGGCGGCTTGGTAGCCGGAACCAAGTACCGGGGCGACTTCGAGAAGCGTCTGAAGGCCGTGCTGGCCCAGCTGCGGCGCCAGCCCCATGCGGTGCTCTTCATCGACGAGATTCACACCGTCATCGGGGCGGGCTCGGCCTCCGGCGGGGTGATGGACGCGTCCAACCTGATCAAGCCGGTGCTGGCCTCCGGCGAGCTGCGTTGCATCGGCTCCACCACCTACCAGGAGTTTCGCGGCATCTTCGAGAAGGACAGGGCGTTGGCGCGCCGCTTCCAGAAGATCGACATCAACGAGCCGAGCGTCGAAGAGACGGTGGAGATCCTCAAGGGGCTCAAGTCGCGCTTCGAGGAGCACCACCACATCACCTATACCCAACCCGCGTTGCGTGCCGCCGCGGAGCTCTCCGACAAGTACATCAACGACCGCCACCTGCCGGACAAGGCCATCGACGTCATCGACGAGGCCGGCGCAAATGTCCAGCTGCGACCCGCGGGGAAGCGCAAGAAGCGTATCGATGTGGGCGATGTGGAACTCATCGTCTCGAAGATTGCGCGTATACCGCCGAAACGGGTATCGATCTCGGACACCGAGTCTCTAAAGAATCTGGACCGCGACCTGAAGATGGTGGTTTTCGGTCAGGGCGAGGCCATTGAGGCACTGACCGCCGCGATCCGCATGAACCGATCCGGTCTCGGTCCGGAGGAGAAGCCCATCGGCTCCTTCCTGTTCACCGGACCCACCGGCGTCGGCAAGACCGAGGTGACGCGCCAACTCGCACGCATCCTGAGTATGGAGCTGATCCGGTTCGACATGTCCGAGTACATGGAGCGGCATACGGTCTCACGGCTCATCGGCGCGCCCCCCGGTTACGTGGGCTTCGATCAGGGCGGTCTGCTGACCGAGGAGGTGAACAAGCACCCCCACGCCGTGCTGCTGCTCGACGAGATCGAGAAGGCCCATCCGGATGTGTTCAACCTGCTGCTTCAGGTCATGGACCACGGCACTCTGACGGACAACAACGGCCGCAAGGCGGACTTTCGCAACGTGGTCCTGGTGATGACCACCAACGCCGGCGCCGACGAGACCAGCCGCCGGTCCATCGGTTTCGCCCAACAGGATCACTCCACCGACGGGCTCGAGGCCCTCAAGCGCTACTTCACGCCGGAGTTCCGCAATCGGCTCGACGCCGTCGTACAGTTTGCGTCGCTCTCCGGGGAAACCATCGCCCACGTCGTGGACAAGTTTATTTTCGAGCTCGAGCAGCAGCTCGCGGACAAGAAGGTGGCGCTAACGATCGACCCGGATGCCCGCGCCTGGTTGGCTGAGAAGGGATACGATCCCCAGATGGGCGCGAGGCCGATGGCGCGGGTGATCCAGAATCACATCAAGAAACCGCTCGCCGACGAGCTTCTGTTCGGCGCTTTGGCCAACGGCGGGTCCGTGCGGATCTACGTCGAGGATGACAAGCTCTGCTTCGCTTTCGGCGAACGGGCGCTGCAATGAACCGGAGGGGCTCGTTGGTTCCGGGGGTCGGGTGTATCAGCGCGCGCGGTAGGTGATACGGCCCTTGGTCAGGTCGTAGGGGGTAAGCTCGACGGTCACCTTGTCCCCAGTCAGGATGCGGATGTAGTGTTTGCGCATCTTGCCGGAGATGTGGGCGGTCACTTTATGACCGTTCTCGAGCTCCACGCGAAACATGGTGTTCGGCAGGGTCTCGATCACCGTGCCTTCCATTTGGATTACGTCTTCTTTTGCCATGGATCGGTCGTACTGCCTGAAGGCATCTCCTGCGTTAAAACCGCAAGAGTATACCACAGCGATCTTGCCGACACCGGTGCCGTAACCGTCTCGACACGCGTTCAGACAGGCCGCTGCGGGGCCGCGCCGCGCCATGCGATTGGCTCGCCACGTGCAAAGTGGCGCCAACGTCCGCCGATCCACGCCTCCAGGGGCCGAAAACGGTCTTTGTAGCTCATCTTGCGGCATTCTTCGATCCAATAGCCCAGATAGAGAAACTCGAGTCCGCGACGGCGGGCCTGATCGATTTGGCACAGAAGCGAATAGGTGCCCGGGGCGCGACCGGCGATCTCCGGATCGAAAAAGGTGTACACGGCGGACAGACCTCGGGGAAGGACGTCGGTTGCCGCAACGGCTACCAGCCGCTCGTCGATGCGCAGCTCCAGGAAGCGGGTTTCGCCACCCCAGGGGGCGAGGAGAAAGTCTCGATAGCTCTCGGGGGAGGCGTCGGCCATGCTGCCGTCGGCGTGGCGGCTCTGGACGTAACTGCGGTAGAGCGCGTAGTGCTCAGGATCGAACGCAGCGGCGCGGTCTGCCAGGGTGACGTCGCTCAGATTGCGGCTCCGGTTACGTCGCTGGGAGCGGTTTGGTGCGAAGGAGGCGACGGGAATGCGTAAGGGCACGCAGCGTTGGCAGGTACCGCACTGCGGACGATAAACCCGTGAGCCGCTGCGGCGAAAGCCCTGGTCCAGCAGGAACTGGTAGACATCGACGTCTAGGATTGTCAGGGGATCCAGGAAGAGGGTGCGGGCCGTCAATCCGGGCAGGTAGGCGCAGGGGTGTCCGCCCGTGATGTACAGGGGCAGCCGCCGGTCCAGATTGTGGCCACCTGTCACCGCCGTTCGGCGCCCAGTTCCGACGAGGGCTCCGGGTACGCGGTCTCGCCGTCGTCCCAGGATTCTTCGCGGCCGGCTAGCGGGCACCAGCGGTCCAGAAGCCGGACGAAGTGCGCGCGGGGGATCTCCTTCGCACCCATCCGGATGAGGTGCCCGGTGAGCACCTGGCAATCGATCAGGCCGAAGCCCCAACTGTCCAGGGACCGGCACAGATGCACCAGTGCCACCTTGGAGGCGTCGTTCATCCGGGTGAACATGGACTCGCCGAAGAACACCCGCCCCAAGGCGATACCGTAGAGCCCCCCGGCGAGCTTTCCCTCGCTCCAGACCTCCACCGAGTGAGCGATTCCCTGGCGATGCAGGCGCTGATACGCCGCAATCATCTCAGGTATCAGCCAGGTGCCGTCTCCACCGGCCCTCGGCTGGGCGCAGGCGGCGATGACGGCGTCGAAATCCCGGTCCATGGTAACGCCGAACTGGCGCTTGCGCAGGGTCTTGCGAAGGCTGCGCGCAACCTTGATGTTGCTGGGGACGAGCGCGGTCCGAGGGTCCGGTGACCACCACAGGATCGGGTCTCCATGGCTGAACCAGGGGAAGATCCCGCGTCGGTAGGCATTAACCAAGCGCGTGACGCTAAGGTCCCCTCCGACCGCGAGCAGGCCGTCCGGCTCCCGCTCCGCCATTCCCACGTCGGGAAAGGGCGCGTCCGGGTCGTAGGGGTCAAGCAGGAAAAGCATCGGGTCCAGAAGCGGGTGGCGATTCCGCCTTGAAGGGGCTGTGGGTGTGCATCTCCGCCAGATAATCTTCCATGCCTTCGCGCTCCAACCCGAGGAAGCGCTCGAGGGCGGCGAGGAACGCGTGGCGCAGGAAGGGGGGATCCGCGCCCACGAGCCGGTTCCAGGCCTCGGCCGACAGGTCGTCGATGGCAGTGTGGGTGGACAGGGTCAGCATGGGTGGGGCATCTTCCGGCTACGGGAACGGAATTGTATGCATAACCAGCCGCGGTAGACACGGTTATTGAACTTAGAAACGGCATGCGATGAGCTTCAATCTGCAACCAGTGTCCCTCGTCGCGGTCATGCACATGCTGATCGTCATCCTGATCATCGTGCGTGTGATCATGAGGCGGCCGGCGACGGGTGTGGCACTCGCGTGGCTCGTCCTCGTCGCAGTCCTCCCCTTTGCGGGTGCTCTCCTCTATCTCCTGATCGGGGAGCGCCGGATCGGTCGCCAGCGTACAAGACGCATCGGCAGGCTTCGGACCGACTACAGAAAGATCGCGGCTGCGGCTGTTCGGGAGGGCCTCACGGACGTCGACTGGTCACGTCGCCCGCCGGCCACTCAGGGTATGGACCGGCTGGGTCGGAAGACCGTGGGCAGCGCGACGGTCCGGGGCAGCGACTTCCGGTTGTTCTCCGACACGCAGGAGATGCTCCGCGCCATCGCCCGGGACGTGGATGCGGCGAAGACGAGCGTGCTGATGGAGTTCTACATCTGGAGTGAAGGCGGGTCGGCGGACGAAGTCCTGGACGCCGTCATCCGGGCCGCGCAGAGGGGTGTCGCCTGCCGCCTGCTCATCGACGCGATGGGCGCCAAGCCCTGGTGGAAGTGTGAGCAGCCGCAGCGACTCAGGGACGCGGGCGTTGACCTGCGCCCCGCCCTGCCGGTCGGGCTTTTCCGCACCTTCGTGGGTCGCACCGATCTGCGTCTGCACCGCAAGATCGCCATCATTGACGGCGAAGCGGCATGGACTGGAAGCATGAATCTCGTGGACCCACGTTACTTCAAGCAGGGAGCGGGTGTGGGCGAGTGGGTCGACGCCATGGTCCGTGTCGAGGGCGCAGTGGTGGTTCCCCTCGCCGCCACCCTGCTCGGCGACTGGGTGCTCGAGACCGGCGAGCCGGTGCGCGATCTCATCGCGAGCGCGGGCCTACACCTGGTGGAGCCTAACGGCCCTGCGGACATCCAGGTCATTCCATCGGGTCCGGGGGAGACGGGGGACGGTCTGCTGCAGATGCTGCTGGCCCTGATCAATGCGGCCCAGCATGAACTGGTGCTCACCACGCCGTATCTGGTCCCGGATGACTCGATGATCTATGCGTTGCGCGGAGCGGCGGGCCGGGGTGTCAAGGTTTCCCTGATCGTTCCCGAGAAGGTCGACTCCTTCCTCACCCGGTACGCGAGCCGGTCCTACTACGACGAGCTACTGGATATCGGCGTTCAGATCCAGCTCTACCGGGGCGGGTTGCTGCATACCAAGTCGATTACGGTCGACGGGGCGGTGTCCATGTTCGGAACGGTGAATCTCGACATGCGCAGTCTGTGGATCAACTACGAGGTCGCACTCTTCGTCTACGAGCGCGACTTCGCGAGGGAACTACGCGCACTGCAGCAGACATACATCGAGGACTCCGACCGGCTTGAGCAGGCGTTGTGGGGTAAGCGATCGCTCAAGGCGCGCTTCCTCGAGAATGCGCTCCGCTTGATGAGTCCGCTGCTCTAGTACTCCGACAGGGGGGCTTTGATGGAACTCAGAGCGTCCCAAACGCGCCAGGGCAAGGCGCGATCCGCCGGGAATGGTTATTCCCTTTCCAAGGACTGCAACGCCGCATTGGTGCGTTTGGGGCGCT
>JAYEJW010000138.1:0-3092 GCA_034716535.1 Pseudomonadota bacterium | reverse complement strand
AACATGGTGGACAAGTGGAGCGCAGTCCACCAGCGGAGAGCCCCGGCGTCGCAATCGTGGGCCGGGCGTGGCCCGCACTCCCAAGCACCTCCCCCCACTGCCCCAACCCGATCGACTTGTCGAACCGTGTCTCGAAAACCCGCCGCGCATTCGCCCCGATCCGAGCCGCCGCTTCAGGTTCCTCCCGCAACCGGACAATCTCACCCGCAAGCCCTTCACCATCCCCCGGTGCAACAACCACCCCCGAATCCGTCTGCCGCAGGATCCGTGCAAGCTCCCCATCCGCATCCCCGATGAACACCGCGGGCCGACCCGCGGCTGCTACCCCGTAATACTTACTCGGCACGATCAGGCCCTCCAGTGCAGGGATCAGCGAAATCAGATGAACGTCCGGGACCGTCAGACTGAGCGCTAGCCGCTCACGGGGCTGGTAGGGACGGAACTGCACGTTGCCCAGCCCCTCCCGTTCTACCGCCTCTCGAAACGCCGCCGACTTCGGCCCGCCGCCTATAAACAGAAAGACGATATCCTCACGCGCCCGCAAATGTCGGATCGCCCCCCGCATCGTCCCAAACTCGTGGGCCCGCCCGAGATTCCCCGAGTACCCGACCACGAACCGCACCCCAAGTCCCCACTCGCAACGGATTCTCGAAAGCAGCAACAGGCCTGATCGCTTCCCCGTCCGCCCAGTTGTGAATCAAACGGACCCGGTCTTCCGCAACGCCCTCTTCGACGAGCCGCCTCGCCATCCGCTCCCCGAGCACGACGTTGACGCGCGCCCGATTCAACGACGCATTACGTAGCCGCCGCAGATAGCGCCCGGGCCACCCGTCCAGCCCCCGGATCCCCAGCTCTACCGCCACCTCGGGAAACAAGTCCTGCAACCAGTTCACCAGCACCGCCCGTGCGCTACACTCCCACCACGGAAGCGTTTTTCCGCGCGATCCAGGAGAGTCATAGGTAAAGACCCCGTGACCCCGTCCGCTCGTATGCGTCATTCCCGCGAAGGCGGGAATCCAGTCAGACAATCGACTTTTCCCACGTCCCCCAACCACCCCGTAGACCCCCGCCAGATTCACCAGATCCAGCAAATCCTCCAGAACAATGCCGTGATACATCGGGCTCAGCTCAAAGTGTCCCCCGTCCTCCAGGACCTGCTCCGGCGCCTGCTCCCCGAGTATCCGCAACCCCTTGCCCAGCCAGGCGTCCGCCTCCTCCCCCTCGAAGAACACCCCGGCAAACACCAGTGCCTTCGCATTGGCGAACAGATGATTCCCGAGCAGATGCCACTCCAGCCGCTTCGCCAGATAACGCGCCTGCACCGCAAGACTGTGGATGGCCTCCCCGTCCAGCGCATTTCCCGACAGATGCCACTTGGTCCAGTTGACGATCCGCAGAGACAGAGGATACGGCTCCCACCCGTTTCCCCCGACCGGCGGATTGTCACCGATCCACCGCTTGATGATTCCAGCCTGCGCACCCGCGTCTCCCTCACCGGAATGCAGGAAGTCGAAGTAATGCAGGTTGTACAGCCAAAGCTTGTCCCGCCGCGTATCGTTCCAGCTTTCCCGGCCGTGAAGTTCTCCCTCGATGTTCAGGAAACGGAAGTGCCGGAAATCCGTCGTGGACTGCACCCCAACGAGACCAGGAACCCAATGGCCGGAAAGCTTGCGAACTGGTGGGACCGCCCCGGGATCAGGGCTTGGATGGTAAGCGCGGAACCAGAACCTGCCAACCAACTGGACAGGCTTGAGATAACGAACGGTATCGAAGAATCGGCGGGCACGGGAGAGCGAATTCACCCAACGGTCCCACGCATTTCAATACTGTTCAAAAGGATTCTGCAAATACGTGGCAACGAGAAGAATTTTACTTAGCCCTTCTTCAAGCTCCTAATTCTCAAGCGAACCCAAAAACACAACTCACTTCCGGCTGAGCGCCTCCTGGCCAGTTCCTCTTTTCGCCAACCATTTCTTGAACGACACTTGGGTTTCCCCGGAAGGCTTTCCCGCCAGAAGCCCCTCGACGCTGATATCCTCATCAAGGCTTCCCCAGTGAATTCCCTGGCCACGACCGATGATGCGCCAGCCATTACGCTCCTCTGTTGTGCCATGAACAAGACGCGGATACCACTCTATCGGTGCGGAGATAGTACGGCCATCGCTCAACTCTACCGTCAGGGTATCTTCCGTCACCGTTACGTTAACAGCATCAGGAGTGTTGAACTCAACTGCCAAAGTAGTCATTCCAGGCCTCCAGAAACTGCACTCGATGATCTTCAATAATCGTATGAATCTGTCTTATTTCTTTTCTTCCGAACCCGCCGCTTCGCTGCAGCCTGACTGGATCAAGCCAGAACTTTGCAATCTTTTCGTCGCGTTCTGCATGAACATGGTGCGGCTCGTCCCGATCACCTGCGTAGAAGAAAAACCGATATGGGCCTACTCTCAGGATTGTAGGCATGTTCGTATTCTCCCACTTTTCGTCTCAGACGAGAAATAGCAGGCTGACGTCACACTGGAAACGGCAATCGACTCGAGATCGTTGACCACCTCACGACGCCACCCCTATCGGCGATAACCTATCGATCTACTTCCCCTGATTCTGATTCCCCGCAATCTCGATACTGATCCGGCTCACCTCCAGGATCTCCCCCACGGGAATCGGAAACCCCCTTCCCTCCCGGACGGCATCCAGAAACGCCGCAGCGCACGCCTTCTGCCCCTTGTCCTGCCGCCGAAGGTTCATCTTGCGAAATCCCGGCCAACCATATCCCTTGAGTTGGCGAAAATTGTCCAGTTGCAGGACCCACCCCGCCATCACGGAGACCAGCGGCGGATCAGTCTTCACAACCACCACGTCGCCGCGCCGCGCGAGCCGCCAGAGCCGGAACGCCGCGCTGACGTAGAAGGTCAGGTAATCCACCGCCCGCCCGGGCAGAAAGTGCCGCCCGAATCGCGACGTCCAGACCCGGTACACCCCCACCCCCTCGACGGTCTCCCGTGAAGCCAGCCGCGCTCCCGGATCGTCGTATCGCTGCCGGCTCGTCACCACACAAACCGAATCCCCACGCTGGGCCAGCCAGAAGACAA
>JAYEJW010000137.1:0-3093 GCA_034716535.1 Pseudomonadota bacterium | reverse complement strand
GTGTTCCCTGTCAAGTAACGTGTCTGCCCGAATAACCAATACGGCGAACTCGCCATCTGCCCCACTATTGTTGGAATAGGGCTGCACCAGCTTATCAGACGCTGGTATAGGTCGGCTTATAATATACGCCAGCCCCCCCTCTACCAGTTTAAACGGATCGCTGGATACCGAGTGATTCAGCATCTCAGACTCCTGTAATGCTCGCATAAAGAACCCGTTTGAACTGAGGTCAAGACCTAGAACCTTCCGTGATTGCTCCGGAAACGGCTCCATGAACACAATGGGCATGTGGTAAGGCACTTCCTTGATTAGCTGCCACTGACGATTTTCCTCATAGCCGAATCCTTTCACTTCAAAATCTGGATAAATGTTTCGCCGGTAATACTCCGTGAACGATTTCATTTGGTTATGGGAAACCTTCTCCACAATCTCAAACATGAAGATATGAGGATACTGTTCAATTATTTTCTGTGCATAGCTGCGAATACGCTCCCTACCAAGATCATGGGTGACACTAACCATGGCAGCAAAGCCTTCCAGGATCGACTCAATGATATGAACCCTGTCACTGGATTGTTGATAGTGCAGATTAGCATTCTTTATAAAGAGCGTTTTTGCCCGATGCAGATCTGACACTACAATCCACGACATCACAGTGACGAGAAGGATCAACCAGATGATAATCACCATCTGGTAAATATTCCGCTGGTTGCGTGAGGGATTGTTACCCATGCCTAATTTGTGTTTGGTGATTCCCTTGGTGCTACAAAAGATCTTTTTAGGATAGTAATTCTATGTAAGCGCCGCGTGAAAAGCACGTTTATCAAAACAGTGCAATTCTGAATGATACTTTGCGAATTCACTAACCGACTGCGCAATGCAGCGTCCGAATGGCTATAAAGGGTCGACAGGCCGAGTCCCATACGCAGTTCGCGACGTTGCATGGCGTATTTACCTGCGAGTGGCGATATCCTCTACGTCACACGCTCACCCTTCCTGGTCCAGAATGCCCGAGACAATTTTCCCAGGCGCGAGTCGTTCTTCGTAGAATACGCCGATTGAGCTGGTAGTATGTAATGATGGCTGACACGGTTTGGATCGGAACACTCGACGACTTCTGTTTTCTTGGGGCCGGCAGTTCGAACACCACGCCTGTCTGCTGGCCACCTACACCCTGGATGCGCTTATGACTGATATTTCGGGAGAGTTACTGGATTCGGTTCACGCCGCCGGCGCCTGCATGGTGGACATCCGTGAGCTTGCCGGTAAGCTTGTCCACTTTTCCGCAGGACAGATCGAGCCGCTCCTCCTGAGGTTCGCGGACGATGGCGACGACCTGGCAGTGAGCCGGCTATTGCAGGCCTGCGCCTGTAATGGGGTGAAGCTCGATTCCACCGTTCTCTGCCGCTGTGTCGGCGTGTGCGAGGACATGCTCGATTCCGCCCCCTGCTTCGGGCTGCAGGACGAGAGCGCCGTCCAACCGCTGCTGGCCGCAACCAGCGCCGAGGCGTTGCCTGTGGAACGGAAGCTCTACGCCACCCGCCTGGCGGCCGAGTTAACGGTCAAGTTCGATCTCGACCCGCAGCCGGTCCGCAAGGTACTCTGGAAGCTCGAGCATGCTGCGCTGCCGCCCCATTACGAGATACTGATCGCCCAATCGCTGCAGCTGCTGGAACAAGGCTCCAGCCCCGAGCCGCCCGATATCACCCACTGGACTGAATTTCAGCTTTCGGATCTCCTTCCCGAACACAGGCCCCGCGCCGTCATCGGCGGTGACTACACGGTGCGGCGCCCGATTCCCAAACTCGGACGCAATGATCCCTGCCATTGCGGCAGCGGCAAGAAGTACAAGAAGTGTTGTTACCTCAAGGATCAGGAGTTGTTACGAGACGCGTCCCAGTACGCCGGGACCACCAGGAGCGAGCTGAAGAGCAGACCTGGCCTGGTCGACGATCCGGCTGTCATCTACAACATGCGGGCCTACGAGTTGAAAAGGCTAAAACCGTCCGAGCTGAGCGAAAACCAGCTTCTTACTGGCTACCAATGTGCATTGGCTTACGGTCTGCGGGAACTCGCCTTCGATATGCTCGTGGAGTGCGAGAAGCGTCCGAGCGAGCACGAATTCGACCGCGGGCATTTCGAAGATCTCATCGAACGCGTCCTGGAAGCGGGTGACCTTAATCTGGCGCGAAAGATCAGGGATCACTGCGGGGAGCACCTGTGGTATCGGCCTCATGCTATCGAGTTCCGCTTCGACCTGCTGGAGAATCCGGAGCGATTCGACCCGCTGGAGCACGATTGCCGCAAGTCTGTGTCCGGGATCCTGGACGAAGAGATCGAGGCAGACGAGCCATTGATCCGCCTCGTTTATGACTGCGCTGCGCGCTATCCCGCGCTGGCCATTGTCTTCGCGCGTGCCGCGATAGCGAGCAACCCGGATCGGCACTTAGACAACGAGGTGTTGCTGGACGTCATCCGTGACGCCCGCGTCGATCTGGACCTGGAACCCTGGAACGATCCGGCGGAGTCACTGTTCGACTGGATCGAGGACCGGACCCAGCTCAAAGAAAAGGCGGAGGCCGAAAACGAGGAGCTTAAGCGGCTTTCCAGCAGTCTGGGGGCAGCCCGTACCGCCCTCACCGAAAAGAAACAGGCCCTGCGTGAGATGGAACAAACGGTCAATGAGCTCGGAAGTAAGCCGGAGAAGGCCCGTGAGCCGAACCAGAAAGACGACGCCAGGGGGCACGGCCTGGAGACCGCCGACCATCAGGACAGGGAGGAGACACTACAACGGCTACGCGTCCAGGTGACGGGGCTGAAAGCGGAAATCGGCGAGCAGCAGGCACAGCGCGGTCAACTGCGGAAGATGCTGGAGGAGGAGCGCAAGAAGCTTTCGGCGCTGTCGACGCAGAGTGCGGCAGCGGAACAAGCCGGTCCCGACGAGGAGGCTGTCATCGTAGCGCCCTCGGGTAAACCCACCCTACCTGAGTATACGGACGCATTCCGGAAGATCTGCGAGTCCCTCCCGCCAACCCTCGCCGCCAAGGCGATCCTGGCGGCTGGGCGTTTCGCTGCCCACGATAACGCGATCTG
>JAYEJW010000136.1:0-14939 GCA_034716535.1 Pseudomonadota bacterium | reverse complement strand
CTTGAGCACGCGCAGAAATCGGAGCAACAGATCGTCCAGCCCCTCCGCCTGATTGATACCCGCCGCGACCTCGTAGAGAATCTTGATCGATGCGGTCTTCTGGGCCAGCCGTACGGTCTGACGCGCAACCCGGCTATCCATGTCCTCGTAGAGATCGGTCAGCTCCGCGTTGAGGGTGCCGATGTCCCGGGCGATGTCATTGAGCACGCCGGCGTTCTGCAGCGCCTCGCTGGCGCCGGGCTCACCCTGGCTAACCCTGGCCACGGAGGCTTCGAGATTGACCAGGGGGATGAGCAACTGGCCGCGCAGACGCATACCGGCGAGCACGAGGGCGCCGAGGGACATGAGCAGAAATCCCAGACACAGAAGCTGCAGCCTCGCCGAGTCCGGCAACTGCCAGTGCAGAAGCAACAGGGCCAGACTGCCGATCAACCCCGCAACCAGCGCCAGTAGCGGTCCCACCATGCGCGCTGCACGCAGAATATGCAGCATCCGCTTGCGCGCAGAGGAGGAATGAGGAAATTCATCGGAGTTTGTCGCGGCTTTCACGGCCATGATGTCGTTCCCCCGCTCAGCGATCGCTTCCTTCATGTTGGACAATGAAACGATAGCAAACTCAAAGGCTTCAATGATCGGTTCCTGAACGCTTGGCAATCAGCCCCCAAACCCATCATGACACCCGAGTCGCCCCTGACCGTGAAGACACGATTGTCATGAAGGAAGACCCTCTCCCCGGCCCTCTCCCAAACGGGAGAGGGAGAAAACCGTTGTTCCGTCCATCGAACATTTGCTCAGAGTTACCCTCACCCCAGGCCCTCTCCCAGGGGGAGAGGGGGAAAGCGAGCGCTTTCGGCGCGTATTTTCACGGAAATCGCGAACAACGGGCAGGTCTTCACGCCACCGCCTCCAGAGACTCCTCGCGCTCGCGAAGCTGCAGCTCCCACATGGCCGCATAGATGCCCTCGGCCTCCAGCAGCCGGCGGTGGGTGCCCTGCTCCAGGATGCGCCCCGCATCCATCACCAGGATGCGGTCCGCGTCCACCACCGTGGAGAGGCGGTGCGCGATGACCAGGGTCGTGTGGTCCTCCGCCACCTCCGCCAGGGTTTGCTGGATGGCCTGCTCCGTTTGGCTGTCGAGCGATGAGGTCGCCTCGTCGAAGACCAATATCCGCGGCCGCTTGAGAATGGCGCGGGCGATGGCCACGCGCTGCTTCTCGCCGCCGGAGAGCTTGAGCCCGCGCTCGCCCACCACCGTGTCCCAGCCGTCGGGGAGGCCCTCGACGAAATCCCGGATGTGGGCCATCTGGGCCGCCCGCTCGATCTGGGCACGGCTCGCCCCTGGACGTCCATAGGCCAGGTTGTAATAGATGCTGTCGTTGAAGAGCACCGTGTCCTGGGGGACGATACCGATCCCGGCCCGCAGGCTGTCCTGGGTGACGTCCCGCAGGTCCTGCCCGTCGATCAGGATGCGGCCGCCGGTTACGTCGTAGAAGCGGAACAGCAGCCTCGAGAGGGTCGACTTGCCGGCGCCGCTGTGACCCACCACGGCGACCTTCTGGCCCGGGGCGATCTCGAAGCTCAGGTCATGCAGAATGGACCGCTCCGGCTGATAGTGGAAGTCCACGTGCTCGAAGCGGATGCCGCCCTCATCGAGCACCAGGGGTCTGGCCTGGGGACGGTCTTCGATTTCCGGCTTCCGTTCCAGGAGCTTGAACACCAAGTCCATGTCTGCGAGCGCGTACTTGATCTGGCGGTAGACGATGCCCAGGAAATTCAGGGGGATGAACAACTGGAGCAGCAGGGCGTTGACCAGCACCAGGTCGCCGATGCTCATGGTCCCGGTCACGACCCCCTGGGCGGCAAAGACCATGATGAAGGTGACGCCGACGGCGATGATTCCGCCTTGCCCGAAGTTGAGCAGGGACATGGAGGTCTGACTTTTCACCGCCATCCGCTCCCAATCAGACAGGGTGCCGTCGTAGCGCCTGAGCTCCATGGACTCGTTGCCGAAGTACTTCACGGTCTCGTAGTTGATGAGGCTGTCGAAGGCCTGGTTGTTGGCGCTGGAGTCGAGCCGGTTCATCTGGTGGCGGTAATCCATGCGCCACTCGGTAATGGCGAAGGTGAACGCCACGAAAACGGCCACCGTGCCGAAGGTGACCAGGGTGAAGACGATCGCGTACTGGGAGAGAAGGATTGCCGCGACCAGGCTGAACTCCACAAGCACCGGAAGCACGCTGAAGACCATGTAGTTGAGGATGGTGCTCACCGATCGGGTGCCGCGCTCCAGGTCGCGGCTGATCGCCCCGCTCTGGCGCTCCAGGTGGTAGCGCAGGGAGAGCCGGTGCAGGTGCTCCAGCACCCGGGTGGAGAGCCGGCGCATGGCCCGGTAACGCACCCGTGCGAAGACCACATCCCGCAACTCGTTGAACAGGGACGAGCTGAGCTTGAGAACGCCGTAGGCGAGCAACAGCGAGACGGGCAGGACCAGGACCTGGGTTTGCGGCTTCTCGAAGGCGTCCACGATCCCCTTGAGCAGCAGCGGGATCCCCACGTTGGCGAGCTTCGCCAACACCAGGCAGGTCAGCGCCAACAATGCCCGTCCGCGGAATTCCCACAGAAAGGGCAGCATCCCGCGCAGGTTGTGCCAGTCGCGCCGATCGCCGTGTACGCGCTCCGTGGCGAGAATGTGACTCATGCTAAAGTACTGGTCCTATCTGGAGGCCGTTATTCTATCGTAACGATCGCAACGGAGCGGCCGGCCGACTCCCACGCAACATGAGGGCAGACGATGTCAGATCCCACCCTTGAGAGCACGGGCTGCAGCATGCACGAGCCCTACGCCCTGCAAGTGCTCGGCGACAGCATGGAGGCCGAGTTTCCCGACAAGTGCATCGTCATTATCGAGCCGACAGACCAGTACCGTGACGGCATGTACGTCTTCGCGGAGGTGGAAGGCGTTCGCTGGTTCCGTCAGTACCTGCGCGACGATGAGGGCCGGGAATGGCTGCTGGCGCTCAACGACCGTTACCCACAGATCGATCTCACGGGGCTCGACTGGCACGCCCTGGGGGTCATCATCCAACGCAACGTCCGGCGTAAGATCAAGCACTATAGCTACCCGGCGGCGTCCGGCTCCGCTACACCCCAGGCCCCGATCACCGACCTCACCGGGCGGGCCTGAAGCGCCCACGGCGACTCCCGCACCCCCCGCTCGCGCCTCCATGACAGAGCCCAGCAAGACGGCCCGTAACGGGATGACGCACGGCCTCGCCTTCGCGCTCATCGTGCTGATTGGTTTCCTGAGCGGCTGCAGCGGGGATGACAAGGGGGCGAAGGGGCCGGCCGAAAAGCGGCCGGACTCCGACCACCTGGTCACCGTCTTCACGGCGGAGCGGGCCGCGGTGTCAACGCACCACGAGCACCCCGGCTCCCTGCGCTTCCGACGGCTCGTGCGCATCTACAGCCAGGAGGAAGGGCGCATCACCGAGCTCTCCGTCTTCGAGGGCGACGCCGTCGAGAAGGACCAGCTCCTGGTACGCCTGGAGGACGACCTGCTGCGCGCCGAGCTCGACAAGGTCCGCGCCACGAAGGAGCAGGAGCAGTTGGACCTGGAGCGCCTGGAGGGCCTGCTCAAGAAGCGGGCGGTCTCGGAGGACGAGCTCGCACAGGCGCGCACCTCCCTGGCCGTGGCCCGCGCCGAGGAACGTCTGCTGGAGACGCGCCTCGCCTTCACCCGCATCCGCGCCCCGTTCGCCGGCGTCATCACCGAACGGCTGGTGGAGCCCGGCGATTTCGTCACCAAGAACACCCATCTGCTCACCCTGGCGGACCCCGCGTCTTTGGTGGCGGAGATCTATGCCTCCGAGCTGGTGCTGCCCAGCGTGGCCGTCGGCGACCCGGTGCAGGTGCGCATCGACGCCCTGGGCGCCACCGCGTTCGACGGCGAGATCCTACGTATCCACCCGGCCCTGAAGCGGATCAGCCGCAAGGGCGTGGTCGAGGTGGTCCTCGACCCGGTCCCGCAAGGGGCCCGGGCCGGTCAGTTCCTTCGCGGCACGCTCACCACCGCGGCGGTGGCACGGTTGCTCGTCCCTTTCCGCGCCCTGCGCCAGGACCGCGACGGCGAGTTCCTGTGGCTGATCGATAAGGACGGGAAGGCAAGGCGCCGGACCGTTCGCACCGGTCTGCGCATCGCGGATCGGATCGAGATCCTGGAGGGCCTGGACCCCGGCGAGAAGGTCGTTACCCGGGGTTTCCTGGGGCTCTCGGAGGGCAAGAGGGTAAAGGTTGTCGGCAACGCGACTCGATGAACGCGAGCATCTCCAACTGGTCCGTCCGCCACCCGGTGGGGGTGGTGATGCTCACCCTGGCGGTGATGGTACTGGGTGGCTTCGCCCTCGGACGGCTCAATATCGACCTGCTGCCCCACATCATCTACCCGGACATCCGGGTGCGCATCCTCGATCCCGGCGTTCCCGTCAAGATCATGGAGGATGCCGTCACCCGCCACCTGGAGGAGCAGCTGGCCATCACCGAGGGTGCCATCGCGGTCCAGTCCCAGACGACCGAGGGACGCAGTGCCGTGGATCTTTCCTTCGCCTACGGCACCGACATCGACCAGGCCCTGCGCGACGCCAGCTCCCGGCTCGACCGTGCAAAACGCTTTCTGCCCGAGACCATCGACCCGCCGGTCATCTACAAACGGGACCCTTTCCAGATTCCCGTAGCGGAGTACGTGGTGAGCTCCCCGCTTCTGGACCCGGTGGAGCTGCGAAGCTGGGTGGACTACAGCCTGAGCCGTGCACTGTTGAACCTGCCGGGGGTGGCGGCGGCCGAGGTGGGGGGCGGGCTGGAACGGGAGGTCCGCATCGTGGCGGACCAATACCGCCTGGCGGGCATGGGCCTGGACGTCCTGGACGTCGAGCAGGTCCTGCAGCAGGCCAACCGGGACGTTCCCGCCGGGCGCCTGCGCATGACCGGCGGCGAGATCAGCGGCCGCACCGAGGGACGCTTCACTTCGGTGGAGGAGATCCTGGATCTGCCCCTGCCGGCTGCGGGGCGTGACGACCCCCTCTCGCTCCTGCGCCTGGGGGAGATCGCCCGGGTCATCGACAGCTCGGCGGAGGAGCGACTGCGCATCCGCCTGGACGACAAACCCGGTATCAAGCTCTCGATCCAGAAGCAGCCCTTGGCGAACACCGTGGCCGTGGTGGATGCCGTAGATCGGGAGCTGACGCAGCTTCAGGAACGCGGCCAGATCCCTCAGGACATCGGCATCCAGCGTGTGGACGACCAGGCACGCTACATCCGCCGTTCCCTGAGCAACGCGGTCAACGCGGCCCTGAGCGGCGCCCTGCTGGCCATGATCGTGGTCTATGTCTTCCTCGGCAGCGTGCGCAGGACCCTCATAATCGGCAGCGCAATCCCCATCGCCGTACTGGTGACATTCATCCTCATGGCCGTTAGCGGCCTGACCTTCAATATCATGACCCTGGGAGGACTGGCGCTCGGCATCGGCATGCTGGTGGACAGCACCATCGTCATGCTGGAGAACGTCTACCGTCACCAGCGTCAGGGCGATTCCGCCGAGCAGGCCGCGGATTCCGCCGCCTCGGAGGTCACCAGTGCGATCGTCGCCTCCACCTCCACCAATCTGGCCGCGGTGCTGCCCTTCCTGTTCATCGGAGGGCTCGTCGGGCTGCTGTTCCGGGAACTCATCTTCACCATCTCGGCGGCCATCGTCGCCTCCATGCTGGTGGCCCTGACCCTGGTACCCGCCTTGGCCGGCCGCGTGCCCGCTGGGGCGGAAGGAGCGGCCAGACGATGGATCAACCGCGGTATCGCCGCCGCACAGGACGGCTACGCCTGGCTACTCGGGTGGCTGCTGAGGGTGAACTGGCTCATCATTGCCCTATTCGTCGCCGGTCTCCTGCTCACGGTCCCCTGGCTACAGGACACCAAGCAGGAGTTCCTGCCCAAGCTGGACGAGGGCGACGTGCGCATCAGCCTTACCGCGGACAGCGGTGTCGACATCGAGTCCATGGACGTCCTCGCCCAACGGGTGGAGGCCCTGGTGGCCGAGCAACCGGAGGTCGAGGCTGTGTTCACCACCGTGGGCGGCTTCGTTTTCGGGCGGTCCCAGTTCGAGGCCGCGAACCGGGCGAGCCTCCAGGTCCAGCTCAAACCGCTGACCGAACGGCAGATCAGCAGCAACGCCTGGATCAAACGCGTCAAGGAGCGGATCGCCGACGAACAGATCCCCGGGCTCAAGGTCTTTATGCGTACACGCGGCATCCGCGGGATCCGTTTCGGCCGAGGGGACGATGACCTCAGCCTCCGCATCAAGGGCCCGAAAATCGAGATCCTGGAGGACCTGGCGGACCAGGCCGTGGAGCGCCTCAAGCAGATCGACGGGCTGCGCAACCTGCAGCATTCAAACGACGAGGTCACCCAAGAGCTCTCCGTCCGTCTGGATCGGGAGCGCGCCGCCAGCTACGACCTGGATGTGGAGGACGTCGGCGACGTTCTGCGGTTCGCGCTGGAGGGCAAGGTCGTAACCGATTTCATCGACGAGGACCGCAGCATCGACATCCTGTTGCGGCTGGACCGGCTGGAGGTGGGCGCTCCGGGGGATCTGGAGTCTATCGTCCTCTTCAGCAAGACGGAGCCCCGGGTGCCCCTGCGCCTCGGAGACGTCGCGCGGGTGGATATCCTGCCCCAGCCGGCCACCATCATGCGTGACCGCCAGCAGCGGATGGTGGAGATCACGGCCTCCCTCGGCGACGAGCTCACCCTTCAGGAGGCCATCGGCCAGTCCCTTGCTGCCGTCGCCGATCTGCCGCTTCCGCCGGGCTACAGCATCTACGAGGCGGGCAGCCTCGAGACCCTCAAGGAGGGCCGTGACGTCAGCCGCCTGCTGCTGGGACTCGCCCTGTTCCTGGTCCTGGTGGTGATGGCGGTCCAATACGAGTCGATCCGCAATCCCTTCATCATCCTGGTCAGCGTGCCCTTCGCTCTCATCGGCGTGGTCCTTGGGCTTCAGTGGACCGGGCTGCCCCTGTCCATGCCCGTGTGGCTGGGACTCATCATGCTCGCCGGCATCGTGGTCAACAACGCCATCGTGCTCGTGGAGTTCATCGAGATCCAGCGCCGCGAAGGCATGGACAAGCTCCAGGCGATCCTGGCCGCCGCCCGGCTGCGCCTGCGGCCCATTCTAATGACGACCCTGACCACCGTGGTGGGCATGTTGCCCCTGGCGCTCGCCCTGGGAGAAGGCTCGGAGATGCTGCAGCCCTTGGCGGTAACCATCGTCTCCGGGCTGCTATTCTCGACACTGGTGTCGCTGGTGCTCGTGCCGATGGTGTATCGGCTGCTCGCGGCGCGATGACAGAGCGCGCGGCTTTCGGAGAATCCCTCCGGTGCTCGGCGCAACAGAGGGAATTTACAGATGCCGGCGGTTGGCGCCGGTGTGTTCCCCTCTCGTCTTGCCGAGTGAGCGGACGCGTGCCGGGACGAATCGCCTGGACGGCGATTTGAGGTTTTTCGCGGCGCCCCTCGTAGGGCGCAATAGCGGAGCGTATTGCGCCGCATGGGGCCGGCTCGTCGCACCTTTTCGCGGCCGAACCGGGCGGTAGCGTTCTGGTCGCCCACGCGCAGCGGCCACGAGTTACTTTCTTTTGAACGGCCAAAAGAAAGTAACCAAAGAAAAGGCCGCCCCACTGTCTTCCGCTTCGAATGTCCGCGCGACGATCAAGGTCAACGCTGCCATCCCTGGCGAGACGTAATCGCACTTGGCTGGCCCCTGTCCGAACATCCTGTCCGGCCGTTCTCTCGGCTGCGTTTGTCCACTGGACAAACGGTCCTCGCTCACCCTGCGCTTCTCGGCATTTCCGGGGTTCCGTCGAGGGCACGTCCTTGATGCCCACGACGCAATGCGCGCCGTCCTGGCGCCCACCCTGCGGGCCTTTCCGGAAATCCCTGCGATGCTCGGCGTGACAGAGGGGATCAGGAGAGGTGCCAACAGTTGGCGCCGGTGTGCTCCCCTCTCGTCTTTCCGAGGGAGCGGACGAGTGCCGGGACAAATCGCCTGGACGGCGATTTGAGGCTCTCCGGGGCAGGGATGCCCCATAGAGCTGGCCCGGTGTTAGGGGCCGGTCGCTCGGAGTCGTCAAGACGATGGGGTGCGCCGATGTTGCCAACGTCCCATTCGTCGGCGCTATCCTAGGGCGTTGAAGCCCACCGGAGTGAAACACCCAATGACGAGCACCAAGCTGACCCTCCTCCTCATCCTCTTGTCCTGCGCAACCGCTTCGGTCGGGGCAGCGAGCTGTATCGACCAAGCCCGCGCCGTCGCCCGGCGCATCCAAACAGAAGTTGCGCCAAACCTGAACCAGGAGCAGCTGGCGCGCGTCGCCGCCATCTCTGCAGAGCTCTGCCGCGGCGAGACCCGTCCGCCCCCTTCCGCCGCCGGGAACGCGGCCGGACCAGGTACGCACCAGGGCTACAGCGACTGGTTCACCTACTTCATGTTCGAGCACTCGGGCGACAAGGCGGGAAACAAGCGTCTTCTACGTCTGAAGCGTTGAGCCCGATGTGGTCCGGAACGCGCCAAAAAAACGGGGCACGAGGCCCCGTCTTCCCTATTGACCGCGACAAGGCCCCTCAGCGCGGGAACGGCGGCGGCTCCGGCGGTTCGGGCATCGGCGGCATCTCCGGCATCGGCGGCGGAGCGGGTGGTTCGGGCATTGCGGGGATCGGTGGCGGCTCCGGCGCGGGGTTGCGCACGTAGCTCGGGAAATCTGGATTGAGCCAACCGTCCTTTGCCAGTTTTCCCCCGTCCGGTCGCAGGCGCGAGGTGTAATCGAGCACCGCAGCCTGCTCGCGTGACGAGAAGCCCTCGATCTGCTTCACCATCTTGGAATCGGCGTTCTTACGCCGACCGACACGAATCATATCGAACTGGCGCATGAGGTACTGGAAGTGCTGTCCGGCGATCGCGGGCATGTGCTCCTTCTCGATCCCCTCGCCATTTCTCCCGTGGCACTTGACGCAATTGTCTTCGTAGAGCTGCCTGCCCAGCTCCAGGTCGCCCCCCGGACCCACCCCGTTGTGGGGTGTCATGGGCAGCTTTGCCACATAGGCCGCCACATCCGCAATCTCCTGGGGCCCGCCCAGGATACGCGGCACCGAGAAGGGATACATCAGGGGATTGTCCCGATTGCGCGCACGTATATCCGCAAGCTGTTTGATGATCACGTTACGCAACTGACCGGCGATCTGCGGATAGGAGCCGTCCCTCGAACCCCAACCTTCGGGACGGTGACAGACGGCGCAGGTAACGTAGGCCCTGCGCCCATTCTCCATGTTCGGTTGAAGCCCGATGACCTCTTCGTACTCCGCCTTGGCGATCTCCGCCGGCGCCGCCGCAACCAAGGGCCCCGCCGCAACAGATGCCAGAGCGCATCCAGCCGCCCGCAAGGCATTCATCTTGTTCATCAGAAACCTCCAAGCTCCGACTGACCCGCTACCTGGCTCAGCCCGGTGCGGCTGCCGTTTTTTGTCTTACCGCGTCGGAGATTAGTCCCTCGCCCAACGGATTTGCAAGCGCGGAATCCCGGATCATCCGTCGCGGACGCCCTTCCCGTCCTCCCCCGTGACGGACGGAGAAGGAGACAGCAATTGAGCGAAAGGATACCGGGCGGCGGTTCAATCAACCTTCAGCTTGTCCGCGACGTTGGCGTGGAAGATCGCCTTGTGAACGTCCCCCAGGCTCAGCATGCCCACGAGGATACCGTTGTCGGCGACCGGGATGCGGCGAAAACGGTTGCGCACCATGATGGTGGCGGCGCGCAGCACGTGCATGTCCGGTCTCACAGTGAGCGGATTGTGGGTCATCAGCTCCGAGACCCGCAGGGCCAGCACGTCCTTGTACCTGGCCATTTCCTTGTCCAGGTCCACATTGGCCATGCCCTCTTCCATGATGCTCTCGAGCTTCGGAAAGAGGCTGTGCAGTACATCCTTCTCCGCGATGATGCCAACGAGGCGATTTTCGTCCTCCACGACGGGGAGACCGTGAAAACGGTACAGGCACATCAGGGAGGCAACCTCCATGACCTTGGTGTCGGGGGTGACCGAGCGCACAGAGCAGTTCATTACGTCTTTTACTTGCATTGGCAGGATTCTCCTTCTGCAATTCTTTGAGCGACGGCACGAGCCTCAGTCAGGTCCCACCGGCACCGACGCAACCGCCATTTTCTTGACCGCGACCGGATTATAACCGTACCCGATTCGATGGCGAGCGGCGCTTCAAGCGGTAGCGCCCCGGATTCAGGGCCTCGGTGTTCGAGACATTGCGCACGCATTTTCTCCACCGCTGTCTCCAGCACTTTCATCCACAGCCTGAGCAAGCGCACAAGCCACGCATTTACAGACATGCACCGCAACCGGGCAGGCCCCGCGCGCCATTTATCCACAGGCTGCTCACAGGAGATTCCCGCTTTTCTACCGGCTTACACACAACATATTGTGGTTGACACTCACGCAACAG
This sequence comes from Pseudomonadota bacterium, assembly GCA_034716535.1. Taxonomy (GTDB): domain Bacteria; phylum Pseudomonadota; class Gammaproteobacteria; order Chromatiales; family Chromatiaceae; genus JAYEJW01. Next base: position 4,390 of record JAYEJW010000136.1, on the reverse strand, counting down.
CGTATATATTGTGAAAGCAACGCCCCTTGCCGTACCCGCCCACGCCGTCTGTGGGCAAACCCCGTAAACAAACCAAAGTAAAGCAGCCTGAGGAGGAGCCATGGGCACCGAAGCGCCATCTGCCAACCCGCCGGAGACAATCGTCGTTCCGCCGACATCCGATGGCCCGGATCCCCAGGTGGAGGTCACGGCCCACGCGCCCGGGCAGGTGCAGGTGATCCGGCGCAACGGCAAGGTGACCCACTTCGATCCCAACAAGATCATGGTGGCCATGACCAAGGCCTTCCTGGCCGTGGAGGGTGGAAGCGCGGCCGCCTCCAGCCGCATCCACGACACCGTCAAAGACCTCACGGATCAGGTCGTTTCCGCCCTTACCCGGCGCCTGCCCGGCGGCGGCACCGTGCATATCGAGGACGTTCAGGACCAGGTGGAGCTGGCCCTGATGCGCGCCGGCGAGCACAAGGTGGCCCGTGACTACGTGCTCTACCGCGAGCAACGCGCGCGGGAACGGGCGCAGAAGGCCGCGGCGGAACAGCCGCAGGAGGAGCACCAGATCAGCGTCACCCTGGCGGACGGCACCAGCCGCCCCTTGGACCTGGAACGCATGCGCCGCCTCTTGGACGAGGCCTGCCGCGACATGACAGCGGTCGACGGCACCGCCATCCTGGGCGACACCTGCCGCAACCTGTTCGACGGCGTGAAGGAGTCGGACGTGGGCCAGGCCCTGGTCATGAGCGCACGCGCCATGATCGAGACAGAGCCGGAGTACGGCTTTGTGGCGGCCCGACTGCTGCTGGACATCCTGCGCAGGGAGGCCCTCGGCTTCCTGGGACTCGCCGCCGGCGTCGAGACCCAGGCGGATCTCGCCGAGCGCTACAGCGACTACTTCGCCGCCTACATCAGGCGCGCCGGCGACCTGGAGCTCTTGGACCGCCGCCTCGCCCAGTTCGACCTCGACCGCCTGGGCGCGGCGCTCAAGCCCGAGCGCGACCTCCAGTTCACCTACCTGGGGCTGCAGACCCTTTACGACCGCTACTTCATCCACAGCGCGGACGGGGTGCGCTTCGAGCTGCCACAGGCCTTTTTCATGCGTGTCGCCATGGGCCTGGCCATCAACGAGATCGACCGCGAGGAGCGCGCCATCGAGTTCTACGAGCTGCTGTCCAGCTTCGACTTCATGAGCTCCACGCCGACCCTGTTCAACTCGGGCACCCTGCGGCCCCAGTTGAGCTCCTGTTACCTGACCACGGTGCCCGACGACCTGGACGGCATCTACGGCGCCATCAAAGACAACGCCCTGCTCTCCAAGTTCGCCGGCGGCCTGGGCAACGACTGGACCCGCGTGCGCGGCATGGGCGCCCACATCAAGGGCACAAACGGCAAGAGCCAGGGCGTGGTCCCCTTCCTCAAGGTGGCCAACGACACGGCTGTCGCCGTGAATCAATGCTTCGCCCCGGAGACTACCCTATTCACCGCCGACGGACCCAAGGCGATCGCCCACGTCAAAACAGGCGACTTGGTGCTCGGTCAGCGGGGACGCTATCGGGAGGTGCAGGAGCACTTCACCTACGAGCAAAAGGACCCCATGGTGCGTGTCTCAATCAAGCACGCGGTGAGTGACCTTGAGGTTACCGATGGCCACCCCCTTTGGACCATTCCCGGCGTACCCGTAGGGCAATCCATCGAGCGCACGTTGAAACAGATCGAAGACGGCCGTTTCCGCCCGGACTGGGTCGAAGCCGGCAATCTGCGACGCGGCGACTATGTCGCCCAAGTCATCCCGGCCGAGGTTGTCCCGATGCCGGAGCTCACAGAGTCCGATGCGCGTTTCTACGGCATCCTCTTGGGCGATGGGCACCTCACCCGCGGCTACGAGTTTGGTGTCTCCGGCGATCCGCGCGGCGACAGCCATCTCCAGTTCGTGCGCGAGTACCTCGACGAGCGCGGTATCCACTACTGGGAAAACGGGCGCGGCGAATCCTACCTCCAAATCAAGTGGAGCGTCGGCAAAGGCTTGGCCCGTTGCGCCACTACCGGTCAATACGTTGGCGAGGGACATGCCTACCTGCCGTTCGCCTACGAGGACCTCTACGACGCCCGGGGCAAAAAACGCATCAGCCGTCGCTTCAGCCACCTGCCTCACAACCAGACGCTGGCCCTGATTCAGGGCCTGTTGGAAACTGACGGCGGTGTGAGCCGGGGGAAGGAAATCTATTTCACCAACACCTCCACCTCTCTGGCCGAGGGCGTCCGTTATCAGCTCTTGCGCTTGGGAATCCCCTGCGCCGGCCAGTATCGCGAGCGCGACGATGCCCACACGGGTACCCGCAGCGACGGCTCCGTCACCAGGTTCACAGGTACGACACGGGCATTCGATCTACGTATTCCAGCGGTCGATTCCATCGCCCGGTTAGTTGGCGTGCCGCCGCTGACCAAGCGCAACTGGTTCCGGCTGGGTAACTGGATTTTCACCCGAGTTAAGTCCGTCGTCCCGATCCAGCCCTTGCCAGAGGTGCACGACCTGAAGGTAGAAGGCGACGAAACCTACATGACCGCAGCCGCCTTGGTCCATAACGGCGGAAAGCGCAAAGGCGCCGTCTGCGCCTACCTCGAGACCTGGCACATCGACATCGAGGAGTTCCTCGATCTGCGCAAGAACACCGGCGACGACCGCCGCCGCACCCACGACATGAACACGGCCAACTGGGTGCCGGACCTGTTCATGAAACGCGTCGCCGAGGACCGGAGCTGGACCCTGTTCTCGCCGGACGAGACGCCGGATCTGCACGACCTCACCGGGCAGGCGTTTGAGACGGCCTACCTGGGCTATGAAGAGCGCGCCGAGCGCGGCGACATGAAGGTCAGCAAGACGATCAAGGCAGTCGACCTGTGGCGCAAGATGCTCGGCATGTTGTTCGAGACCGGCCACCCCTGGCTCGCCTTCAAGGACCCCTGCAACCTGCGCTACACGAACCAGCACGTCGGCAGGGTGCACAGCTCCAACCTCTGCACCGAGATCACCCTGCACACCAACGATCAGGAGATCGCAGTCTGTAACCTGGGCTCGGTGAACCTGGCCGCCCACGTGACCGAGCGGGGACTCGACATGGCCAGGCTCGGCAAGACGATCACCACCGCCATGCGCATGCTGGACAACGTCATCGACTACAACTTCTACAACGTGCCCCAGGCGCGCAAGTCCAACCTGCGCCACCGCCCCGTGGGACTCGGCATCATGGGCTTCCAGGACGCCCTCTACAAACTGCGCATCCCCTACTCCAGCGAGGAGGCCGTCAAATTCGCCGACAGCTCCATGGAGGCGGTCGCCTACCAGGCCATCCAGGCATCGACGGACCTGGCCGAGGAGCGCGGGCGCTACTCCAGCTTCGACGGCTCCCTATGGAGCCAGGGCATCCTCCCGATCGACTCCATCGCCAGGCTGGAGGAAGGGCGCGGCGGCTACCTGCAGATGGACCGGGGCACCACCCTCGACTGGGAGCGCCTGCGCGAGCGGGTACGCACCGTCGGCATGCGCAACTCGAACTGCATGGCCATCGCGCCGACGGCGACCATCTCGAACATCGTCGGTGTCAGCCAGTCCATCGAACCGACCTATCAGAACCTGTTCGTCAAATCGAATCTCTCGGGGGAGTTCACCGTGGTGAACCCCTTCATGGTTAAGGACCTGAAGGACCAGGGCCTGTGGGATGCGGTCATGGTGAATGACCTCAAGTATTACGACGGCTCCGTACAAGCCATCGACCGCATCCCACAGGAGCTCAAGGATCTCTACGCAACCGCCTTCGAGGTCGACCCCCGCTGGCTCGTGGAAGCCGGCTCACGTCGCCAGAAATGGCTCGACCAGGCCCAGAGCCTGAACCTGTACATGAGCGAGCCCGACGGGAAGAAGCTGGACAACCTGTACAAGCTGGCCTGGGTACGGGGGCTCAAGACCACGTACTACCTGCGCTCCATGGGCGCGACCCACCTGGAGAAATCGACCATGGACGATGCCTCCAGGGCGAGCAAGCTCAATGCGGTCGGCGGGAATTACCCTTCCATGAAAGGTAATGGCAACGGCTCCGGCGCGGAAGATCCGAGTGCCTGCTCGATACTCGATCCGGATTGCGAAGCCTGTCAGTGATTGTGTGAACCACCAAGGCAACGAAACGCAATGAAATGAAACGTAGGGTGGGTTAGGCCATGGATGGCCGTAACCCACCAACCTGTCGCGAAGCGACTCATTAACTGTAAGAAAGCGATCTGACCCTGAGGTATCCCCAGATTATTGCTCTCTAATATAGTAGGTTGCGGCGCACTTTTAACGTAGAGTTGAACATGCATGGGGTTTTGTGGTTCCTGGAAAGCGACCAAACCCACCAGGAGCCAC
>JAYEJW010000135.1:0-3101 GCA_034716535.1 Pseudomonadota bacterium | reverse complement strand
CGGAATCTCCTCGTCCATCTGCTCTCGCCCCATCAGTTGTGATGGGGCTGGATTTCAACAGATGCGGCTCAGTGTGTCCAGCACGAGTCGACTCCGACCCCGCTGAGATATGGGTAATGGTATGGGTATAATCTGGACCCCGGGTCTAAGATGGGTCCAAATCCGCGATCCGGTGCTTCAGCTAGCTAACCCAAGATACGGACGATTCGCCTCGTATGTGCCCCAGACAGCTTCTTCACGCCTTCTTCGTCTCCCTGCCTGCGTTCCTGGTTCTGTCTTGCGAGCGACAAGCGACCTCGCCCGACATCGACCCTATAACGGGGCGGCAATGCTTCGCCGTTCACCAAGCCCGTCTCCCCCCGGGGACCCAATACGAGGGCTATGAGGTCAAGGGAGACCGGATCTCGGTCAAGATGATGACCGGCGTGGAGCTGAAGACCGTCGACTGCGCACTGAACCCGGACGGCACGCTGGACCTCGAGCGCACGGGAGCGCAGGACCAACCAGGGGCTGGGAACTGACTGCTCGGGTCAGGCTGATTTGGCCGATGTTGGTCTCACTGTAATGAGCGCAACCGCAGCGCTCTCCACTGCGCGTACCGCTCCTTCCAGCTCTCGCCCTCATCCGCGGGCAAATCCCGCAATGCGGTGAACGGGCGTGTTCCGTCAGGGCTGAACTCCGCCTGGGCCTGGGTCTCTGCCTGATTGTCCGGGATGGCCTGCGGTGTACCGCTACAAACGGAGTGCGAACTTAGAACGACTCCTCTACGCGGATAGACTGGAATCCGAGCTCCCGGGCGATGTCGGTGGCATGATCAAGGGCGTGATAGGTTTTCTCGGTGCCCGTGTGCCCCGTGTAGGCAACGCGTTGTCCGGCAGCGGTCGTGAACAGGAGCACCCAACCGTTGGCGTCCTTCGCCGGGGTGATGACGGCCTCGACGAGCTCTCCGGCGTGCAGCGCCTGCATGGCTTGATCATGATCCACGTCTAGGTACCTCACTAATTGCTTGGGACGGTCTTATCGGAGCAGACCACTGAAGTAGCTCGCGGTCAGTCAGGTTGTAGCGAAGTTTCAAAGCTTACAAGTATCTCAAAGAACCTGTCGGAGCACCAGGGGCTAGGCGACGGACGGCACGGCGAATCCCTTGTAGGCTTGAGCCTGCCGGACCCATATTGATCCCGCTCACGGCATAGGCACCTTCAGGGCCTGGAATCCCCTGCGATCTCCCAATAGCCGACGCCATCCTGCTCGTTCGGACGCAGACCGGATCTCTCCGCGGCACCGGCTCCGGTGCTCAGGAGCGTCACGAGATCAGCCTCCACCAGGGGGTGGAAATAGAAATACTCGTGGCCCAGAATCTGGTAGCGGCCGGCTGGCGAGACATCGACCGTCTCCATGCCTTGGACAACGGTCAGGTGCTCCCCTCCTTCACCCAGACGCGGATATCCGCTCAGTTGACGCGACACCTTGAGCGGGGTGTCATGACTGGACGCATAGAGGGTGATGCCGCCAGTTAAAGGCACGAGCCCCGGCAGAAGGTCGACAAACGTCTGGGAATCGAAATCCGGGGCGAGCAGCACGAGACGGCCAATCACGGGGCATTTTTCAAGCTCGGCGCGCAACCGCTGCAGAGCGAAAACGATTCCGCGCGACCCGAGGCTGTGGGCCAGGACCCGCAGGTTGCGCGGCCCGATGCGTTCGCCGAGCTGCACAAGCATGTCCGCCAGAAACGGGACGCTCCACTCCACGTCCGCCTGGTCGTGCACGTAATCCGTAGGCAGCCCGTTCGACGGCCAGCTGAACATCAGGACAATGGCCTCCCCTCGCAGGGCCCTTTGCATTTCCGCGGCCATGCGGCAGGTCCGTTCGAATCCGTAGTTGTAGCCGTGTACGAACAAGACGACCGACCCTGTCGATGTCTGATCCACCGCAGTGGCGAGCTGATCCCAGAACACCCGCGCATCAGCCTGTTCCGCGACCAGAACCTCATTGGTCTCGCTCGGCAAGTAGAAGGGCACCTTGGACGCGACCTGATTGATGATCGGGATCGGCGTGAACGTGACCTCGCAGCGGCCGAAATGTGGCTCCCCGCGCTCTCCGCCGTAGCTATACGCGGCCGGCTTATCCTCGTCGCGCCTTCGATTGGTCACGTAGAAAACGCTGACGTCGACTCTGGCCTCACCCCGCTCGGCCGACGCAACCGGAGAAGCTGGGGCCACCGGTCCTTCGGGTTCCCCCGCGTTCGATACGATCGGCAGCAGCAGAAAGGACGCCAGAAGAAACGCCCATCGATTCAAGACTGCCTCGGCTCGATGTCGGTTGGTCTGAATCTTCAAAGAGTGCCTCCAGGAGGCCGGTCCTGCGGTCGCGCGCCTCGCATCTGGCCGCTTCTCGCCTTGCTGAAACCGCGAAATAAGGTGGAACGAGGTACTAAGCTTCGGAGACCCGCTTGCCCTGGTTCAGCGATCGCCGCCGGCCCTGTGCTTCGCCGCGATGAAGACGCGGTGCGGGACATAGAGCAGATCCGCAACCTTGCGTACCAAGTGTTCCTCGTACATGTGCAGAGAGTCGTCTGCGTAGGCGATTCGCCAGAGCATCTCCACCAGGTGGGCCTTCTGTTCCGGAGAATAGGACTGATTGATCAAGGATGTGAACTGATAGTAGTCCGTTGCATCAGCACGTTCAGCCTCCGCACAAAGAATAAGCTCCTCGCTCTCATCCGGAGACAAATCCATGTGCTCTCGAACGGCTTCCGTGACAGCGGCGGATTCCTCCGATGTTACCTCGTGACTCATACGGGTCATCTCGAGCAATAACGCAGCCGCCGCGAGGCGCAATGCATGCTCTGAATCGTTCTGTCTCGTGTCAGGTAGTACGAGATGCTGTTCGAAGAAGGCTCGGATTCTAGCGATCATGGTGCAGTTCCCAAAGGGGGCCGAGTTGGTCTGTGAAGCGCAAGGGGACCACCGCGGCAAGCCGTTTACTTGGGGTGTTGAAGGATCGCTACTTCTCAATAACCCGAGGCAATCTCGTAGGGCGGATCAAGGAGCGCAGCGACGGATCCGCCGATGGCCGCGATTTTGGTGGGTCCGCTTCGCTTG
>JAYEJW010000134.1:0-3126 GCA_034716535.1 Pseudomonadota bacterium | reverse complement strand
TCGGCAGTTGATCGCGATCGGACATGGACGAGAGCAGACAGCAGACTATGGCGAACTCTTGCTGAGAATTCTAACTTATCCACTTAGCCCATTGATATACCTGCCCCTACTTATTGAGAAGTTACAGTTTCAGGTCTACCAGAGGCTGCTGGCATCCGGGGGCAACTGGGGACGACTGGGTGCAGCAGTACGGGCAAGTAGCCGTCTGCACAAGAAAGGCGCACCCCAAGGTTGATTTCTGGCACCCTTGAGGTAGTGAAGTTGCTGTATTCCATGCAATTCTTGACTTTCTACGTCTGAGGCGTGTGATCTGTTCTTTCAGTAGAATCGGAAAACCGTCTGTAGACCTGCTCTCCCAGCCATCTCGAAACCACGTCCTGTAACTCCGGATTGCTCATGTAGTCGGTGAACAACTCTTCGTTCAGATCCATCCGATCGATGAAAAGCGATTCCAGAGCCTGGCGGAACACCAGCTGAAACTTATCGACGGAGTTGGCCTCGGCGGCTCGTCGCAAGCCCTCATCAAGTGCGGCCGCCTCGGCCAACTGGTCGAAAAAGAGTTGATCCGCATCGCTCAACTCCGCACCGAATCGCTCGTTGATTATGTCGATCAGACGGGACAAAGGAACGTCCTCATCCCGCACCATCCCGGTTCCAACCTCTCGAGGTCCATCCAGCGGTTTCGCAATTCCTTCGCCAAGACTGATCGAGCCCTCACTGATCTTCTGTAGTCGGTAGTAGTCCAGCTCAACCTCTTCGTCGAACTGGTAACCGGGGCCGCTTTTCCGCTTGGGCAGCTTCAACGCCAAATGGCGCAGGTAGGTATAAAGCTTCTCCAGATCGCTGTCCTGATAGGGAATGACCTGGCTCAGGAAGGCATAGAGATTGCGAAATGCCTGGTTCTTGCCCCGCCACAGCTCTGCCTCCTCCTCTTTCTGCTCCTGCAAGTCCTGGAAGCGCGCAACCGCCTGATCGAGTATGGCGTTCATGTTCTTGTGGTCGGACGGCGACTGCCACCGTTTCGGCGCAAAAAAAACGGCGGCGAACGCATCGACCTCCTGTTGTAGGTAGATTCCGGACTCGTCCAATTCTGCTTTCACTTCATAAAGCCGATCCGGGTCAACCTCCTCGCCCATGACCGACCCTTCGTAATATTGCCGGAACGCCTCCTGGATCTCGTTGGGATCGTTAAAGAAGTCGAGGACGAAGGTATCCTCCTTCAGCGGGTGGGTACGGTTTAGCCTGGAGAGGGTCTGCACAGCCTGAATCCCGGCAATCCGTTTATCCACGTACATGGTGTGCAGCAACGGCTGATCGAAGCCGGTCTGATACTTCTCCGCCACCAGCAGGACACGGTATTCGGGCTTTGTGAAAGTCTCCGGCAGCTCTTTCTCCCTGATGCCGCCATTCATTTCCACCTCCGTGTAGGTCTTTTCCGGAACCTGGTCGTCCTCCACGGTGCCGGAGAAGGCCACCAGGCTCTTGATCGGATACCCTTTCTCGCTGATGTACCGATCGAAAGACTGCTTGTAGCGCACCGCCTCCAGCCGCGAACCGGTCACCACCATCGCCTTGGCGTGGCCTCGGATCCGGTGCTGCGTGTGGTGGTAGAAGTGCTCGACCATCACCTCGGTCTTTTGCGAAATATTATGTGGGTGCAGCCGCAGGAAACGCGCCAGCGCCCGCGCCGCCTTCTTGCGCTCGACGTTGAGATCGTCTTCGCACGCCTTGATCAACCGGTAATAAGTCTTGTAGCTGACGTAGTTGGCCAGCACATCCAGGATGAACCCTTCCTCGATCGCCTGCCGCATCGTGTAGCGGTGGGAAGGCTCTCCATTGCGCCCGAATATGGCCAGCGTCTTGTGCTTCGGGGTGGCCGTGAAGGCGAAGAAGCTCATATTGGGCTGACGGCCGCGCTTGGCCATGCTGCGGAACAGTTGCTCCAACTCCACCTCGCCCTCGTTCTGGGCGGCTTCTCTCGCCTTTGTAGGTCGGGTTAGCGCAGCGAAACCCGACATTTCTGCCTCGTCGGCCGCCATCTCCCGCGCCCTTTCCAACAGTCCCAATCCGCCAAGAACCCCTTTCAACTCGGTCGCCGTCTCGCCGGACTGGGAACTGTGGGCCTCGTCGATGATCACCGCATAATTGCGGGCGGGCAGGATATGTCGGGTTACGCCCCGCGGGCTAACCCGACCTACGTCTTTACCGCCTTTTGTAGGTCGGGTTAGCGCAGCGTAACCCGACAGGCCGCGTTCCTCTGCCAGCTTCATCAACTGCCCCGAGACAAAAGGAAACTTCTGCAAGGTGGTGATGATGATCGGCACGCCACCTTCTAGAGCCGCTGCCAACTAGCGCGAATCCTCGTCGATCTTCTGCACCACGCCTTGGCGGTGATCGAACTGGTAGATGGTGTTCTGCAACTGGCGGTCGAGCACCACCCGGTCGGTGATGACCACCACGCTGTCGAACACCTGCTCGTCGTCCGCGTTGTGCAATGAAGAAAGGCGATGAGCCAACCAGGCAATGGTGTTGCTCTTGCCGCTTCCCGCGGAATGCTCCACCAGATAGTTGTGACCCACACCTTCCACGGTAGCTTCACTCACCAATTGCCGTACCGCCTGTAGCTGGTGATAACGGGGAAAGACCATTGTCTCCTTGTGGACCTTCTTCCCCTCGTCCGACATCCTCTCGTCAACCTGGAGATGGAGGAAACGCGCCAACAGATCCAACAGGCTGTCGTACTGCAACACCTCTTCCCAGAGATAGGCGGATCGGTAGTTCCTTCCCTGCGGGTCCGGCGCGTTTCCCGCCCCGCCCTCACGGCCACGATTGAAGGGCAGGAAAAAGGTCGAAGCTCCCGCCAGGCGCGTCGCCATGTGCACCTCTTCGGTGTCCACCGCGAAATGAACCAGGCTGCGCTTCTTGAACTCGAAGATCTTCTCCCTTGGGTCGCGGTCATTGCGATACTGGTGGATGGCATCGGCGACGGTCTGGCCGCTTGTAACGTCTCGCGCTATCTCAGGGAGAGCGTCCCGACCTATCTGGTGTGAGACGCAGGGGGGAGTCCCGCACAGATCGAGGAGGATTACGCTCCTCGACCTGTGTGGGATGAGGATCGCTTAGAAA
>JAYEJW010000133.1:0-15030 GCA_034716535.1 Pseudomonadota bacterium | reverse complement strand
GCCCCATCAGTTGTGATGGGGCTGCATTTCAACAGACGCGGCTCCGTGTGTCCAGCCCAGGGCGACTCTGTCCCCGCTGAGATGTGGGTAATGGTATGGTCTATGGCCACCCCCTGGAGATCCAGGCTCTTTACTATGGTATGTTGTTGACTGCACGGGAACTGCTCCAATGCATTGATTCGGAGCTAGCCGTATTACACAACCTCGATGTGCGCATCGAGGCATTACGGAATTATGTCCGCAAGCACTATTGGGTGGACCGCAGACATCTCAATGAAATTCACCGCTTCAAAGGGGAGGAGTTGGGTATCGAGGTGGACAACGTCCTTAATGTCTATCCTGAGAGCATACCGGACTGGATGGACGGCTGGCTGGACGGGCGTTCCGGCTATCTGGTGGGCAACCAAGGACCGGGCCAGGTCGATTTCCGTTTTTTCGCCCAGGGCAATCTGCTGGCTATTCTGTTCGGCATGGCCTCCGATGAAGAGGCACAGGGCATCATGAACCTGTTCGAGCTGCATTGGGACAAACTAATGGGGGAGATGCCGGTGAAAATCGTGTACCCCGCCGTCAGCGGCAAAGAGTGGATGCATCTAACAGGTTCGGATCCGAAGAATGTTGCGTGGAGCTACCATAACGGCGGACATTGGCCAGTGCTACTTTGGCCCTTCGTGGGCGCCGCGCTGCGTACGGGCAGGATTGACTTGGCGAAGGAGTCCATCCACATCATGAGCAAACGCATCGGCGTGGAGAATTGGCCAGAATACTACGACGGACAAACGGGCAGTCTAATCGGCCGGAGGGCGAACTTCTTCCAGGTCTGGTCCGCGACCGCCCTGCTGATCGCTCAGGAGATCATGGAACACAAAGCCAACCTGGGGATGTTCAATCTGTTCGCGTTCACCGACGCTATGACCAGCTGAAGCGGCCCCCTGCCGATAAAGTCTTCTCTGCTTCTTCCGTTGCGCGGAGCAAGCGAAAAACGTCATGAATTGACACCTAGAGGGTGACCCGCGCCAAGGCCAGTGTTTCACCGGTCTACCCTGTCTTTGGGTTCATTCCACCAAAGGGTAGCGAATTCAGACACGCGCCTGACCACCATCAGAGCGCATAAGTCTATTGTTAAAACAGGCGGTTATCACTTTCATCTGATGCTGTTTCATGACACAGATCGCAGGATGTTGATTGGCGCTTACTAAGCATCTTCGCTAGACATCGGGGTTTTCGGATCGCGTACCACTTCGCGACGTTCTTTGGCACACATCTCGCAAGAACAGGGTAGCGTCTTGTAATCAAAGTGGTCAACACCTGGCCTAGCGACCAGAACGGGCCTGACTCGAGCAACGGCATGGCCGACTGATAGGTAATCCCGATGACTCCTTCTCCGCAAACGCTGACGCACCAGCTTCATGTGGGACCCCCCCATATAGACCTCGATACCTTCAACGATATGTGCGAAATCATGGAAGAGGAAATGCGGGACCTGGTCGATACTTTCCTGGCCGATGCGCCCCGGCTGCTGGAGGGGATGGGGCGGGCCATCGTCGCGGGCGACACCGAGGCCCTCATCAATCCAGCGCACAGCCTGAAATCCACTACCGCCTCTTTGGGATTGATGCGCCTCTCCGGCTATGCGCGTGAACTGGAGAAAAAGGGGCGTCACACGGATAAAGATGGCGTAGACGACCTCTTCGCCCAAGCGACTGCTGCCTGGAAGGTGGTTCAGGAGGAACTACCCCGGCTTATGTATGAGAACTAGTACCTCGTTCCACCTTATTCTGCTAAAACCGTATATTAATGTGGAACGAGATACTAGCGTCCGTTACTCAAACCATCCGCGAGACTGTTGAGTTTGTCTCTTCCGTCGTCCGATCGCATGGGAAGCCAGCGTTGCAGGACCTCTTCAAGGGTACTCATCTTGATCGGCTTGCTAAGGTAGTCGTCCATTCCGGAGGCGATACATTTCTCGCGGTCACCACTCATGGCGTGGGCAGTCATCGCTAATACGGGGACATGGGTATGCGGACTGTTTTCCTCCCGTTGTCTGATACGCCAAGTGGCTTCATATCCGTCCATCACGGGCATCTGACAGTCCATCAGGACCAGGTCAAAGTGTTTGGATTCTAGCTTCTCAAGCGCCTCCGAGCCGTCCGCGGCGTGATCGACCGCAAGCCCCAGCCGTTCGAGCATCTTTGATGCTACCCGTTGGTTGACCGGGTTGTCTTCCACCAACAACACACTGCCCTCCAGCTTGGACTGATCCTTATGCTCAGGAGCAACGGAACCACCCAGCAACGGTGACGCCTGTTGCCCGGTTACTTCGACCAACGCATTATAGAGCGTGGACTGGCGCAGCGGCTTGTTGAGGAAGATCTCGATCCCTGCCTGCTTCAGTTCCTCGGTGTCCTGACCTACGGAGCTGATCATTATCAGCTTGGTTCCATTCAGCACCGAGTCTGCGTGCACCGACCGGGCAAGCATCATGCCGTCCATTTCGGGCATCTGCATGTCCAGTAGCGCGACATGGAATGGCTCTTTTACAACGACCGCTTCACGCAGCCTGCACAAGGCGGCCTGTCCGTTATCGACCCCGTCGAAACGGACCCCCCACTCGGTGAGGTAATGCCGGAGTATCTCCAAATTCGTGTGGTTGTCGTCGACTCCCAGCACCCTCAGTCCTGAAAGGTCGTCGCATCCCCGCACTACCTGGCGCTGTTGCTCCCTATGAAATTCTACGGTACAGGTGAATATAGATCCCTTGCCGGGCTTGCTCTTTACTGAGATGGAGCCACCCATGAGATCGACGAGCCGCATCGAGATGGCAAGCCCAAGACCCGTTCCCCCGTAACGCCTCGTGGTTGTGCCATCGGCCTGCATAAACGGAGAAAACAGACGGCCCTGCTGTTCCTTGCTCATCCCTATACCCGTGTCACAGATTTCGAACCGCAAACGAACCTTGGCCGCGCTCTCACCGTCCAACTGCACTTTTAGCACCACCTCACCCTGGTTCGTGAACTTCACGGCATTGCCGAGAATATTGGTCAGTACCTGACGCAATCGTGTTGGGTCGCCGACTACGCGGGTGGGAAACGTCAGAGGAACGAAGCAGGCGAGCTCCATCCCTTTGTTGCGGGCCGCGGCAATGAACAGGCTGGTGACTTCTTCTGCGACGTTCCGGACATCGAAAGGGATGTATTCCATGTCCAGCTTGCCCGCCTCGATCTTGGAAAAATCGAGGATATCGTTAATGACGGTCAACAGGCTCTCGGCCGAGCTGCGGGCCGTTCCAAGAAACTCCCGTTGTTGAAGATCCAGTCCCGTCTTGTCCAACAACTCCAGCATACCGAGGACACCGTTCATCGGCGTTCGGATTTCGTGGCTCATATTCGCCAGAAACTCTGATCTGGCGCGAGCGGCACCCATTGCCGCCTCTTTTGCCTCCGCCTCGGCCCGCCGGGTACGGTATTCGACAATAGCAAGACTGACCATTTCTCCGATGTGTCGAAAAAACTCCAGGCGAATGGGATCCTGCGAAGGGTTCGGATCCGTATAAAGGCAGATGACGCCGAGATTCTCGCCGCCATTCATCAACGGGATGATGTAGTGCCCATGTGGGCTCATATCGGAAAAGCGGGTTTCGTGGCGTGGATCGCAGAAACAGTCGTTGGATACGATCAGTTCACCGTCGCGAGCGGCCCGACCGCACAGGCAGTGGCCAATGGGAACGGTCTGTTCTTTCTGTTGAAATTCGTCGCTGAACTCCCCTGAGATAAGATGAAGTCTCAGTGCGTCGCCCGCTGCCGTGCGCAGGAAGACGCAGCCCCTTTGCTCAAGCACCAGGTTCCTCATCGCCAATAGGCACTCCACCGTTCGGCGAAGGCGCTCATCAAGCGGTGCGCCGCTGTGAAGTATCGCAGCAACAGCGGCGCGGGTGTTGGCTGCCTCGCTACGCAGTATCCTCTTTTCCTCCTGCACTACCTCGGCATTGATGTCGCGTTGATTCGCGACATAACCGGCCAGCTTCTTATCGACGTCGTAGATCGGCGTGATGAAGCACTGGGCCCAGTAGTATTCATCCTTGTCTTTCCCACTAGCGAATGTCTTGCGACGGTTGATCAGACGGGATTTCCATTCCTTCCCGCTTGAGATCGTGTCCCAGAGATCCCTGTAGAGCTCCGGCGGATTCCTGCCGCTTTTTAGGATCCTCGGCGTGTTCCCCTTGGCATCCTCCGCACGCCAGCCTGTAATGCGCGTAAACGACCGATTTACGTATTGGATGATCCCTTCGGGGTCGGTTATGTAAATGGCATCCCCACTGGATTCCACGGCCATGGCCATACGCTGGAGCGCCAGCTCCGAATCCTTCAGCTCTCTGATGTCGCGAAACATGCAACCCATAGCGCTTGTGGATCCGCCTTCCCGGATCGGATAGATCAACACCGACACCGGGATCTCTTGTTGCGGACCAAGCACGAGCCGGGCATCCTCATCCCTTACTGTGACGCCCTCGCCAAGGGCGGTAATAACCTGTGCGGGCTCCACGCGCCCGGGAATCAACCGAGACAGGTGCAGGCGGAAATGTTCGAATACGTGTGCACCGACGATTGCATGCTTTTCCCCAAGGATCTCTCTGGCGACAGGATTGAAAAAAAGCGCAGCGCCTTCCCGGTCAAGGGCAATGAAGCCATCCGTGAAGGCACTGATGATGGCTTGGAGCTTGTCTCTTTCCGCTGCGATGAGCGATTCCGAAGACTTCTGGAGTTCTTCGTAAAGTTGATGCATTTCCCTGGAGCTGTTGTCCAGGGAGCGCTCCATCAGGTAGAGCTCCTGTTCTGAATCCTCGTAGGCGCGGCTGACTCGCTCAAGAAAGCGCCGCCACAGGTCCAGATCGGTCGGCAGGGCATCCCCAGTCAACCCCGCCTTACGCAGTTGACGATTAAGAAGCCGGCCTAGCATGCCTCATGCAGCGTGGTCAGCGTCATGGTTTGGTTGTGCAGGTCGCAGGTGCCGCTGGCGTACGGAGATAATTCCCCGTAAGAATAGAATCCAATCTGACGGGTTCCGTTTGGCAGAATCTCCATCGTAGCCTCGACCTCGTCCTCGGTGCGTTCACCCAGAACCATGCGGCGCCGGACGCAGCTGACGGCTATGGCAAGTGTCTCCGCTCCGTTCCCGCCGCGATTTCTGGTCATCAGGGCCGCTTCCTCTGCGCCATCTACAAGGTGATCGAAATTAGCGCGCATGAGCTGAGCCAGGTAACCCGTTGGCACGTCGCCCGCGAATGTCATCGACTTGGTCTTCTCGTCGACGGCCAGTATCGTTCTGACAAGCTGTTTTTCGTCGTCTTTAGTCTCCCGAAGGGCAAGCGGAAAGCGCAAGCCGGTTGCGGGCAGCCCTTCTGCCATTTCCCCAAGATACGCCTTGTAGAGGTCCAATGCGGGCTTTCCGTCCAGTTCGTAAAGGACATTGCCTTTGGCTCGAGTTATGACGCGCTCTGGTCCAAAAATGTCCCACCCGCCCTTCGAGCCATGACCGATCCGAATATGCTGCCCGTAAAAGCCTACGGCGGAAACGATACCGCTTTGCGGCCTACCATCCTTGATTATCCAGGTCCGGCTGAACCGATCGCCGTCGCCAGCGAGGCCGCCCGTCATAACGACGTGTTTCGGAAGCACCGAATTCATTCCCTTCACCAAATCGCTGCCATTCACCTGCAACCCGTCTGACAGGACGAAGACTCCCCGCAGGTCTGGAGCGGGAAGCGCCTCGGCAAGCGATTCGCCCGCATTCTGCGAGTTACTAGCGCCCAACATGGGTGCGGTGGCCGTCCTGATCTCCGTTTGGTCGAACTTGACGACCGCGACCACCAGACTGTGATCCTGGACTGAGGCCCCGAGGATTTCGCCCGAGGTGGAACAGCCGATGATCTTTGCGTCCGGATAAATGGCCTCCAACTCGGAAAAAGGCTCTAGGTGTTCGAAAAACTCGGCCCCGCCAAACACCATCACCAGCGTGTTCGGGGAATTTAAAGGCGGGAACTGCGCGATGGACCATCCCTGATCCTGCAGGTAGGAAAAAGTCGCGATTTTCATGCCACTTTGCTCCCGGGAAGAGAGATGGGGTATGGTCGCTGCTTCCAACGCTTTATGCGCGACGACGTCTTAGGGTTCCTCTTTCTTCTTGTCTAATCAAGCAATCAGAGGACTAGATGTGACGCCCTTCACAGTGGCCGATACACCATTACTTCTCTTGTTGCTAAAACACTTTCAAAGGGCATGTGGTGTACATCTTTATGACGAAGTTCACGATTCTGTGTTTTCCGGGCCAACCGGTGTTGTAAGTGGCAAGAGAAATAGCGAGGATACCCAAGAGGAGACATTCCTTCAAACCGAAAACCGATGCGTTTCTCAAGTAAGGATTACGAGCGCATGGCAACCAGGTCAACAAACGCCCGAGGCAGCGGCTTTTGTAAGAAGTTTCATTACCCTTTGAAGTATTCTGTTGTCATTCCGGGTAACCGGACGATCCTGACCGTCGTGTATTGGGATGCAGCCGCCGCTCGCCGGCAGCACATCATTGATCGGATGCTGGAAACTGACCAGGTATGTGCCAAGCACTTAGCCGAGCGCCTGCATTATTCACCCATCGAGTTTCTCGTTGAGCGGTCCTTGACGAGCAATACGATTTTCCGATTGTCGGCTACGGCGACCGCACGGTGTGAGCTACCTGCGCCTGTTCACCGCACATTCATCCGTAACCGAGTTGATGCGGGCTCTCCCGGATGAACACGGAACCTGTTGGGAGGAGGCGTGGGACATCACACAAACGACCCGCGGCTACGTATATCGCGCGCTAATGCCGGACGCTCTAGAACGCTGATCCGCGTCGCTCCTAGAGCATGTTCTGCGACAACACATACAGATCATTTTTGAAATCGACATCAATGCGTATTCTGGTTGTCGACGACTCACCGCCCATGCGGCGCATCATAACCACGATTCTGCGTAAGGCGGGATACGATGTGGAGGAAGCCGAAGACGGCGTCGAGGCATGGAATCTCCTTCGAGTAAACGGCGCTCGCTTCGTGGTATGCGATTGGCAGATGCCCCGTATGGACGGGCTCGAGCTCGCACGCCGCATCCGTGAGGCGAAGTTTGAAAACTACATCTACTTCATACTGCTGACCGCAAGGGACCAGAAATCCGATCTCGTCGCAGGGCTGGACGCCGGCGCCGACGACTTCTTTAGCAAACCCGTCAACAAAGACGAACTGCTGGTACGCATTCGGGCTGGCAAGCGGATCCTCGATCTGGAACACGGCCTTGAAGAACGCAACCGAAAGTTGAACGAGGCTCACGACAAGCTGCAAATCGCCTACGCAACGATCGAAAAGGACCTGCAGTCGGCCGCGACGATGCAAAGAGCTCTCCTGCCCGAACCAGCCACGTTGGGTGCTATCCTTTTCGACTGGCTGTACTACCCGAGCCTCTTCGTCGCCGGCGACATGTTCGGCTATTACTGCCTAGACGGCAACGAGCGGTATATTGGTTTCTATCACCTCGATGTCGCCGGCCACGGGATACCGGCCTCGTTACTCTCATTCACCCTGAACAAGGTGCTTCTGCCCAGCCGCGGCGAATCGAGCATCGTTTCCAGGGCCGATGATGCGTCCGGCTTGGGCTCAGGCGACGGCGATACGTTCGTGCCACCCGAGTTGGTCGTGGCTGGCCTTAATGAGACATTCCAGGGCCAGGGAAGCTCCGCCATGCAATATTTCACCATGGTTTACGGCGTTATCGATCTGGAAACCCGCCGACTCACATTCTGCCAAGCGGGCCACCCGTATCCCATGCTCTTGAAAAGGGCCGAAGGTCGCGTAAATCCAGTTGGGATCGCAGGTGTGCCGGTGGGCATGGTGCCCGGTATAAACTATGAATCCACGACGCAGGACCTGGACAAAGGCGATCGCTTGTTCCTCTATTCCGATGGCATAACGGAATGTGAAAACGTGAAGGGCGAAGCCTTCGGCGAAGAGCAGTTGCGTCGCCTCCTGCAGGACGGTATTGACCTGCCGCTCGGCGAGGTCAAAGAGCGACTGGGAGGTGCGCTGCGCGCTTGGAAGGGCGATGACAGCTATAAAGACGATGTCACGCTGCTGGCGTTGGAGTGGACTGGATCCTAACGCCGAGTTAGGCCCCATACACGCCTTATCTGGTAAGACAAACGAGGGGTAATCCCGATGTTGATAAACAAAAGAACTAAAGGCGATCTCATTGTACTTGACGTCGCCGAAAAGCGGGTTGATGCAGCTATCGCTCCGGACCTTAAGGAGTATATTGCCGAACTGGCGAAGCAGGGGGCAACGAAGGTTCTCCTGGATCTGGCCGCAGTTGAGTTCATGGACTCAAGCGGCCTGGGCGCCGTAGTAGCCGGCCTAAAGAGCATGGGTGGAAGGGGGGAGCTTGCCGTATGCAATGTGCACGGGGCAGTTGCCGACCTTTTTAAGCTGACCCGTATGGACAGAGTGTTTACGAAATACGCCACGGTCGACGAAGCCATGGCCGCCATTGGCTGAGGTCCTCTTCCAAGATCACGTACTAAGGAAACAACATCATGAAAGCCATGATTCTTGCAGCCGGAAAGGGAACCCGTGTCAGGCCGATCACCTATACAACCCCCAAGCCTATGATTTCCCTGGTCCGGAAACCGGTCATGGAATCCATCATCGAACTGCTGCGCGCCCATGGCATCAAGCAGATCATGATCAATACCAGTCATCTCGCGCCGGCGATCGAGCAATACTTTCGCGATGGCGAGCAGTTCGGCGTTCAGATGGGATATTCCTTCGAGGGCGTTCTCGTGGACGGTGAGCTTCATGGGAAAGCCCTGGGCTCAGCAGGTGGCATGAAGCGAATCCAGGAATTCTCAGGCTTTTTCGATGAAACTTTCGTGGTGCTTTGTGGTGACGCCTGGATAGACCTCGACATCAGCAAGGTCTTCCAATTTCACAAGGCGCGTCAATCCAAAGCAACGATCGTGCTCAAGGAGGTCCCCCGCGATGAAGTCTATAAATACGGCGTTGTTCAGACGGATGCAGAGGGACGCATCCTACAGTTCCAGGAAAAGCCGTCTGTGGAGGAAGCTGTCTCCAACACAATTAACACCGGGATCTACATGTTCGAGCCGGAGGTACTAGATCATATTCCCTCTGGGGGTGAATATGACATAGGCGGCCAGCTGTTTCCCCGCCTCGTCGAGGCGGATGTTCCTTTCTATGGGGTCGCGCTTCCGTTCCAGTGGGTGGACATCGGCTCCGTGCCCGACTTCTGGGAAGCCACCCGCCAGATCCTCCGCGGCGAAGTGGAGGGATATCAGATGCCCGGCCGGGAGGTCCGGCCTGGTATCTGGACCGGTATCAACGTCAGTGTCGATTGGGATGAAGTCCAGATCAAGCCTCCCGTCTATATCGGCAGCAGCACCGCCATCAACGACGGTGCCACCATCGTCGGGCCGACTGTGATTGGGGCCAATTGCTCCGTCGCGGGGGGGGCGGAGATCCAAGAGTGTATCGTCGACGACTACACCCGCATCAGCAGCCTCGCTCGCCTCGAGAAGAAAGTCCTCTACGGCGACAAGTGCATCGCACCATCCGGCGAGGCCATCGACATTCTGGAAAACGACATCGGCTTCATATTGGACGATGCCCGCAAAGAGCTTGTGCTTTCCGAAGCTCATCGCCTGATATTCGAGTTTGCAAGAGAGACCGGCGCTTTGGAGAAATGACGTTAAGGGCTCGATCGGCGAGAGCTACCGAATGCCCAAGGACATCATGTCTTCAAAAAGCGTAACGTTAATTATCGACAGCCGCCTGGAAAGCACCGGGCTCGTCGGAACCGCCATTCGCGGCATATGCGGCCTGACACGTCTGGACCAACGGGAGATCGGCCGGATGGAGCTCTGCACCGTTGAGGCGGTGACCAACTCCATTAAACATGCTTACGGGTTGAATGCAGGATCACCTGTACGGGTCGAGGTGACGTTGGCAAAAGAAAGGCTGGATATCCGCGTCTGCGACCAGGGAAACCCCATGCCCGCGGGCGCACTAAGGTCTGGAACTGACGAATTCGATCCAAATCCTGATGATCCGTCGACCTTTTTAACCGGAGGCATGGGGTTGCCATTGATCCTAGACTGCATGGATATCGTAACTTACCGCAGCGAGTCTGGTTGGAACTGCCTGACCATGACCAAGAACTATGACCTCCGGTAAGGGTACCGAATGCTTGTGCAGATACAAAGTTTTCTGGTTGTTCTCGGAATAGCGGTCGCCCTGACCGGGTGCACCGGGCTGCAACCTCTCTCCAAACACCACGAACCTTCTCAAGACTTGGGCGGCAGCTGGCTTGCTCATCCCGACCCATCGGGCTCCGCCGACTTCTCCGCCGTCGAAATCGATGACAGTCATTGGCAAAAAGTCCCGGTTCCCGCCAACTGGTACCTTCAGGGGTACGATCTTTCCGGAGTTGTTTGGTATCGCCATCATTTCACCGTCTCGGAGTCCCTGAAAGACAAACGCGTCCGCGTTCATTTTCAGGGTGTAGATTACCTCTCAAAGGTGTGGCTCAACGGCCACTACCTTGGAGAGCACGAGGGTTATTTCCAGCCCTTCGAGTTCGAAGTAACCGAATATCTAGAGCCGGACGGGGAAAATCTGCTTGTGGTCCGCGTCGATAGCCCCCTAGAGGAGCATGGTCCCGATTGGTCGCTCCACAAACGATGGATCAAGGGCATATTTGGACATCACGACACGCGGCCCGGTGGCGCTTGGTCTGACCGCGGCCAGGAAAAAAACACCGGCGGTATCTGGGCGCCGGTTTATCTGCACTCCTCAGATCGCGTGATGATTGACAGCGTTCACATTACGCCGCAGGTGGATCCGTCCACGAAACGCGCAAGCGCTGTAGTAAACGTAAAACTCGATTATGCCGGTGCTCGACCCGATAGCTTCCTTGTCAGCACGGGGCTCACTCCCCCTAACTTCCTTGGCGCAAGTGAGACGGAGGCCCAACAGCGGGTTATTTTAAAACCGGGTACAAACCAGCTGTCCCTTTTCGTCCCGGAGGATGCATACCGGCTTTGGACGATCTGGGAGCGAGGTGATCCCAATCTCTACCGCTATACGATTTTGGTACGGGATAGTGCCGGCATGAACCTAGCGAAAGAGGACTTCCTATTTGGTTTCCGCTCGATTGAACGGGGCAAGACGAACGGGGAATGGCTTCTGAACGGCAAGCGCCTGTTCCTGCGGGGAACCAATTACATCGGCACTCAATGGATGAGTGAAATGAGCCCCAGACGCTACGCCCGCGATATCGAGCTGATGAAGGAGGCTAACATCAATATCGTACGGGTCCATGCGCACATCGCCTCCCGCGACTTCTACCGCCAGTGTGACGAGGCTGGCATGCTGGTCTGGCAGGATTTTCCCTTGCAGTGGGGATATCAGGACACGCCGGAATTCGCCGCCGAGGCCGGCCGCCAAGTCGGCGATATGGTTGAAACCCTTTACAACCATCCGTCCATCGTCGCCTGGAGCCTGCATAATGAGCCGCCGTGGGACGCTGTCTGGATGAAGTGGAAGTACAGCGGTTACAACCCCGAGCAAAATCGGGAACTCGACGAGGGATTGTTTGACATCCTGAAGACATACCGTGATGGGCGTTATAAGCACCTGACTTCTTCCACCTTGGAGCATCCCTGGCTAGGTTGGTACTCCGGCCATTGGCTGGACTACGGCAAACCGACCGCGCAAAGCCTGATCACGGAGTTCGGCGCCCAGGCCCTTCCCAGCCTCAAGTCATTGCGAAAGATCTTCAGCGACGAGGAAATGTGGCCGGACAACGAGCAGGAATGGGCAAAATGGAACTACCACAACTTCCAACGCAAAGAGACGTTTGAGATCGCCAAGGTACCTATGGGCGAAAGTATCGATGAATTCATTCACAACACTCAGCAGTATCAGGCGCGCCTGACCCAGTTCGCCGCGGAGTCCTATCGCCGGCAGCGATACGCACCCGTGGTGGGCGCATTTCAGTTCATGTTCGTCGAAAACTGGCCCTCCCTCAACTGGGGTATCGTGGATTACTGGCGCAACCCGAAACCGGGTTTCCATGCGCTCAAAATCGCTTATCAACCCGTTCTTCCGAGCATCGAGTGGAGCACAGACGAGTTCTCTGTCGACGAACCGGTGGAGCTTGGACTTTGGGTCATCAACGACCTTTTCCGAGATTTTCCTGACGCGACCCTGCACTACGAGCTCGTCCAGGACGGCAAACAAATCTTGCGTCGTTCGCTCACTTTGGACATCGGAGCGGACAGCGGCCGCGAGGTGGAGACGGTCCAGATGCCTGGCCTAGCGCCGGGCAACTATCAGCTCAAGACACATATTACAGACCATCTGGGACGATCGCGCGGAACCAACAGCTTCCGCTTCGACGTTAAGGACGCAACGAATGCGCAGCCTTAGCCTCGTACTCCTCTTTTGTATTCCGGCAATCAGCCAGGCAAGCAGCGCTTTCCTGGCCGTCAACCAGATCGGGTATACAAAGTTCGGGCCAAAGTTGGCGTTTGTGGTAAACGCGCCTGACACGGCCACAAGTACGTACGAACTGGTGGATACGGCCGATGAGCAGGTCGTCTTCCGTTTGCAGGCGGAAGCGCCGGCGCTCGACCCAGACAGCATGCAACGACTGCAGCCCCTCGATTTTCGCGGTTTCACCCGGAGCGGTCGCTACTATGTGCGGGGTAACGGACTGCGATCACCCGTTTTCGATATCGGACCGGACGTATACCGCCCTGCCCTCTATATCCTCCTGCGTTCCTATTTCCTGCAGCGCTGTGGCGTGCCGTTGAATGACTCGGAGAGCGGCCTGGTCCATGCGATCTGCCATCTCGAGGACGCCCAGGTTGCCCGAGACGACGGCTATCACAAGGCAGGCCAACGGATCGACGCCCACGGCGGATGGCACGACGCGGGAGATTATGGGAAGTACGTGGCCACCACCTCAATCGCCGTCGGGCGTCTACTGAGCCTTTTCGAACAATTCCCCCGCCTCCGGGACGATGGCTGGCTAAACATAGCCGAAAGCGGAAACGGAATTCCGGATCTTCTCGACGAAGCGGGTTTTGCGTTGGACTGGATGCTGAAAATGCAACGGGCCGACGGTGCAGTGTACCGCAAGCTCTCTGGACGGATTTGGCCACCCCTGGTCCCACCGGACGAGGACACGCAAAGCCGCTATCTATACGCCCCGGCCAGTTCAGACACGGCTAAGTTCGCCGCCGCCATGGCTATGGCTGCCCGCAGCTTCCGGAGCTATGACAAAAATCGGGCGGACCGCTATCTGACCGCCGCTTTGGCCGCTTGGTCCCAATTATTGACACTACCTGAGCAATCAGTTGACTGGCACAAAGATGACGACAGCGGGTCTGGAAACTACCTGCATAACGAGATTGACAACGAAGATACCCTCCGTCATGACACGGATGATCGCTTCTGGGCGGCGGCGGAATTGCTCATCACCACGGGAGACCCTGCTTTTGAGAATTATCTAAAGGATCGTATCGACGATGTTCGCTATACCTTGTACGAGTGGAAGAACCCAGCTCCTCTGGGTATGCTCGACTATCTAATTCACTGGGGCCGAAAAGGCGATGTCAGGCTCTACAATAAGATCCAGAAGAAAATCGATACGCGTGCGAAGGAGTTGCGGCACAACGTCGAAAGCAGCGGCTATCGTGTGGCTAATCGGCGCTTCGTATGGGGCTCCAACAAGATGACGGCAGAGGACGGAATCACGCTAGTCTACGCGTCCCGGATCAACGCCGATAGCGGTCTTTTACAATGCGCGTTTGATCAGGCGGATTACCTTCTGGGCCGGAACCCCTTCAACCAAAGTTTCGTGACTGGATTGGGAGAACGTGCTGTCAAGCATGTGCACCATATATTTGGCCGTTCGGTAAAGCGCGATGTCCCCGGACTTCTGGTGGGCGGCCCCAACGAGAATGCGCAATCCGGAATCGCACCCAAGAACAGGGGGATTTTGAGCTACGTCGACGACGAACGCTCCTACGCGACTAACGAATACGCTATCGATTACAACGCCGCGCTCATAGTCTTGCTGGCGCTGCTTGAGCAGTCTGACGCCTGAGAGAGGGTCGACATGGGATATTATTTCGAGCAATTCGAGCACAGGAATCCGCCTGCACCGGTCCCCTACTCCATGTCGCGAGAGCTCCTGTGGCAGTTTCTAGTCGTGGTGGCGCTGGTCATTGGGGGCTGGTACATCTCCTGGCGCTGGATGTTCTCCCTCAACCTTGACGCTCTCTGGTTCGCGGTACCGCTGGTGCTCGCAGAAACAGCTGCCTACATCGGACTATTCCTGTTTGCCGTCAATCTATGGAAGACTCAGGACTATCCCGAACGAAAACCACCGAAATACATCACGGAGTGCGTGCGCGAGGGAGAAGCGGAAGAACGTCCCATCGCTGTGGATGTCTTCTTTCCGAGTTACAACGAAGAGCCGGACCTAGTACGTCTGTCCCTGCAGGATGCGAAGCGAATCGACTATCCCCACCCGATCGACATACGCATCCACGTACTCGACGATGGCAAACGGGCGGCCATGAAACAGGCGGCTTCGGAGGAAGGTGTTAATTATATCACGCGTAATAATAACGCTGGCTTCAAGGCCGGCAATATGCGCAACGCTATGGAGCAGACCTCCGGCGATTTCATTCTCATCTGCGATGCAGACACCCGTCCTTTCGCCACTATTTTGAAGCATACCCTCGGCTACTTCCGCGATCCGGAGGTCGCCTGGGTACAGACCCCCCAATGGTTTTTCGATCTCCCGGAAGGTACAAGGTTGCCGGACGTCCTGGACAAGTACGTCGGTGCCTTCGGCCGATCACTCGCACGTGGCGTGGAGCGGATCTACGGCCCAGTACGTCTAGGCGAAGACCCCTTCG
>JAYEJW010000132.1:0-3136 GCA_034716535.1 Pseudomonadota bacterium | reverse complement strand
CTCACAGGGCAAGCGTAAGGGACTGAAAATAAAGCTTCCAGACACCATTCCAGATCTTTTTGACGACCCTAAATCAGCCGGGGGGTAGTATGAACAGCGATCCAAGTAGCGCGTTAAATCCACGTCTATGACGGTGGACATGCGCCGCAGCACACTGCGCCTGACTTCCGCCAGGGCGCGGTGCGGGGACCGCTTGGGCCGGAACCCGTAGGAGCTCGGGCAGAAGTCCGCCTCGAAGATTGCTTCGAGGATGAGCTTCAGCGCACCTTGCACCACACGATCGCGAATGCAAGGAATCTGAAGCACACGGACCTTGCCGTTGTCTTTCGGGATCTCGACCCGTCGGTTCGGTTGGGGTTGATACCTGTCTGTCTGCAGGTCGTCTCGTAGGTCTGCGAGAAACGCGGCCAGTCCATCTGCTTCAATGTCGGCAAAGGTCCGTCCGTCGATGCCAGGGGCACCCCCGTTTCGCTTGGCCTGACGATAGGCCTCCAGGAGGGACTCCGTTTTGGCAATGTGCACAAAGAGACCCCAGAAGCGATGCGTCTTCTCAGACTTCGCCTTCCGGTATATCCGCCGACGCAGATCCTGCAAACTGATGGGCGCCTTTGTCATCTCACCCCTGCCTCACTTTGATCAACGGAATACCCACCGGTCCGGGCCCTTCCCTCCCGGCGCGTTTTGCTGCACGCCGATCATCGGTACTACAACCCGATCCGCCTCCCTGGCGCCTGCCGATCCACTTCCCACTCACGGTTATAGGACCGGCCTCCTCGGCGAGGTTTCTTCGCCGGGCACCGAGGGTTTCTCCGGTTGACACCTGATCCTTCGTACCATGTCGCCGCTGATACCCCGCCGGTGAGGACCGTCGTATCGTACTCATTTCGCATGGCCCTTGCTGCCTTCGCACGTCATAGACCGTCTCGGCCACCGGAAAACGTGTGACGAGGCTACCTCTGCGTTCACTGCACGTTACAACCTGGTACGTTGCTGTACTCCAATTTGAGTACGTGGTCGGAGGGCTTCTCCGTCTTGCTTTCGCGCCACGGCGCCTCCCAAGCTACGAGGCTCGAGTCTCTTGGCCTCGGTCGGACTTGCACCGACTGGATTAGGTGCCCTTTGCCGGACACGCCTATTTGCCACCTGCAGAGGTACCACTGCAGCTTCTCGATGGCCTGCTCGGGCGTATCCACGGGAAGGTTGGTCAACAACAGCCACTCGACCGGCTCCTCCCCTGCGGGGGGATGGGGCTCGGTGGCGAGGATCGCCGTGACCTCGACGTCGGGAAGAACCCGGTCACGGCGGTAGGGGGCCTTGAGCGTAACGCGCCCCGTTTTGAGTTGTTGATGGACGGTGCGGGCGGTGCGTCCGTTGCCGCCCGGCTGATCGAAGCCCATCTCGGCGAGCACGAGGGTCTCGGCCAAGCACTGGCGCAAGGTGTTGCTGTCGGCCAACGCCCGGTCATGTTGCCCCCGCACCAGCCAGTCGGCCGCCGATTCCGGACAGGGGGCCTCGACGAACAAGTCGTAGATGTCGGCCTTGCGGTCGGCGACGTAGGTCAGGCGCGTATCGGTGAGTTGCTCGGCCAGCTCGTTGACCCGCTGATAGCTATCGACCCAACGTGCGCTTTCCTTCTCTTCGAGCGGGCGGGCCGGATCCTTGTGTTGGCCCAGGCTCCCAGGCTCGCGCGCCCAGCTGTAGACATCGAGCAGTCCCAGGCATAGCCGATCGGGGGTGACGGCGAGCGTCGGATGCAGGTACAGCCCGCGGCGGGTCTCGTAGTTGAGCGGCCCCGTGCCCTGAATGTCGGTCTTGCCGGTGTAGTCGGCCTCCGTGGTGTCCTGAAGGCACAGCACGCGCGGGTGCTCGCGCAGGCGCTCCACGGTACGGGCCGTGTGCGGAGCCAGGACCTTCTCGGCCGTGACCTTGGCATGGTCGAACAGGCGGTAGGCCGCGCGGGTCTCGCTCCAGCCGCCGCAGGCACTGGGAATACTCACCGTCGGCTTCTCTCCCAGTCGTTGCAGGACCCGCCGTGCCCGGCGGTTCAGCCGCGCGTCGCCCAACTCGATGTCGGCCAGTTCCTCGACCAGCGCGCTCATGCCGCCACCCCCAAGGCCCGACGGAAGTCCGCCGCCAAGGGGTAGACGTAGATGCCCTTGCGCGGCAATGCCGCCCGATGGGCGACATCACACTTGCCCCGCCCCCGGGTCTCGCCCGGATACTGCCAGTTCGCTGCCCGGTGGCAGCTGCCGCGAAAGCGCGGGATTTCCACGAAGGTCTCCAACAAGACGGGCCGCTGCCCATAGCGGGCGGCAAAGTCCTCGGCCACCTGACGCGCGGCGAGCGCCAGGACCTTGGAAGCCAAATTCCGCACCCGAACCCAAGGCAACAACAGAAACCTGGCGTTGTTCAGCACCCTTCCCAAGTGCGCTTCGCGACTCGCCTGCTGCCAGCCGATCCAACGGTCGCGCCGCCGCCACTTTCCAGGCTGCCGCCCCGAAGCCGAGGGCCCCGAGCACGCCCTGCTCCGACTCGATGAGGTAGCGTACTTGCGCCCCCGCTAGGGGTGTGTAACCCAGGTAATGGTAGCGCTCGATCAGCCCGTTCCACAGTCGCGAGGCCGCTTTCTCGACCACCGGTGCCATCAATGTGAGAACGCGGCCCGGATCTGCTCCGAACCAATTCGGGAAATTGGCGGTGGAATAATTCTACTTTGTTAGATTGGAGATTCCGCTAACCGTCTGTTTGTAATATAATATTTATTCCAAAGACATACCTATAGAGAGAATTTGTGATGCATAAGCAGATTTTCTTCTACTAATACACCAATAGACCCGCTTTATGATCTGGCAGATCGCTTCTGTCGGTTTCATCTGCGTTTCAAGGCGCATTTTCAGCGCACGACGCGTTCCGTTCTCAAGCCGGTTGGCCACTATCTCAAAGGACTGATGCAGGCAGATCCAAACAAGAAAAATATGGAGCGAATGGAGGAGAAGGTTGCGAATGCGGACGAGCAGCAGCTACAGCATATGCTCACCGATTCGGATTGGGATCATCAGGCTGTTATCGATCAGGTTGCATTGGAAGCGGACGGGTTGCTTGGAGGCGATCGGAACAGTTGTCTATTGATTGACGA
>JAYEJW010000131.1:0-3138 GCA_034716535.1 Pseudomonadota bacterium | reverse complement strand
AATTTGATCAAGAAAAACCCGCTCACGAAAAATCCCGGCGAAGACGCAGCTGATTTCTTAAAAAGAAAGCTATCAAAAAAACTAGCTGATTCGAAGATGCAAATTTTTTTAAGAGAGATTGATAGTGAGCTGCCCAAAGTTCTCAAGATGGATCTCGGCGGGGAGAGGACCGAGGACGCGCTGCTCCTGATCGGTGAGCTATTGGACGAGGGGAAGATCACACTGGAGGCCTTGAGTTTCCTCGATGTCACCGGCTTGTATGACCTCGTCGACGCGTTCATCCGTCCCACCTGCGAGACCCTGCCGCCGGGCGCCTTTGTCGTCCAGCCCATCCAGATAGGAGACCAGCCAACGCATGGGTTCGGGCTGCTGGCAGGCCTCCAGTCTCGATCAGCCCCCGAGACGGCCCCCGGCGCACAGCCCACGCCGGAGCCGGTCGCCGACACGAGCGCACCCGAGATCGTGCCGGTGGCCGATCCCGAGGTGGAGTGCGCGTCGCCGGAGGGCACCGTGGTAGCCCTCGGAGCTCCCTCCGTCATGGACGACTCGGGGCAGGCGGGGGTCGGTGTCGTGGCGCCGGAGCGCTATCCGCTGGGTGCGACGACCGTCACCTGGAAGGCCATCGACGCCGCGGGAAACCAGGCATCGGCGACAAACCTGGTGACGGTGGTTGACACGACGCCGCCGATGATCGTGGCGGCCGCCGCCGAGGTCTCTGCCGAGTGCACATCCGCGGCCGGTACCCCGGTGACGCTGGCGACCACCGGCAGCGACGCCTGCGACGGCCAGGTCGAGCTCACGAGTGACGCCCCCGAGGCGTTCCCGCCGGGCAAGACGACTGTGACCTGGACAGCGGTCGACGATGCCGGGAACAGGAGCTCGGGTAGCCAGACCGTCGCCGTGCTGGACACGGCCCCACCGGAGATTACCGTCGCCGATCTGACGACCGAGTGCACCTCGGCCGCGGGGGCGGCGGTTGCGCTCGAGGCGGAGGTGAGCGATCAGTGCGACGCGGAGATCGAGCTTGATAGTGATGCCCCGGAGCGCTTCCCCCTGGGCGCCACCACCGTCAGATGGGAGGCGAGGGACGACGCCGACAACCAGGCTTCGGCCATCCAGACTGTGACCGTGATCGACACCACCCCGCCGGTCATCAGGGTGGCCGATCTGAGCGTGGAGTGCCTCCTGGTGGACGGCACCCCCGCCGATCTCGGGGCGTCGGTGAGCGACCTTTGCGAAAGTGAGGTGGGGCTCGAAAGCGACGCTCCCCTGCGCTTCCCGCTGGGTGCGACCCAGGTGACCTGGAGGGCGCAGGACGCCGCCGGCAACCTGGCGACTGCCACGCAGACCGTGACCGTCGCCGACACCACGCCGCCGCGGATCACCTGCCCCGATGACCTGGTGGTGGAGCCCACCGGGCCGGAAGGCGCTTCGATCTCCTTCGCGGCGACAGGCAGCGACGCATGCAGCCGGGCGACCGAGCGGGAGTGCTCACCGCCCTCGGGCGGGAGCTTCGCGATCGCCAGCGAGACTCCCGTCTCCTGCCGGGCGACCGACGCCGCCGGCCTGGAGTCAGACTGCAGCTTTACAGTCAAGGTGCTGTCGGTCAAGGAGGTGGTCTCGTCATTGAGCTCCCGACTCACGGGCCTGCGCGACTCCGATCGGATAACAGCGGATCAGGCCGAGCGCAGGTTGACGAAGGCGGCGGCGCGGATCGAACGCCTCATCGACCAGGGGAAAACCAGGAAGGCCTGCAACCAACTCGAGAAAGCCGTCGTGGAGCGTGTCCGCACCCTGGTCGCGAAGGCGATGCTGCCCTTCGAGCAGGGGGAGGCGATCATCGCGTCGGCGGACAACGTCCGGGCCGCTCTGGAATGCTCCCAGCTTCGCACCCGCGAGCGCCGGGGAGAGTGATCAGGATGGCCTCGAAAGGAGAGGATACGGAAATGAGACGATTGATTTGCTGGATAATCCTGTTGGGGGCGGGAATCGTCGCCGATCTGGGAGCCGATACTGCCGGGGCGCAGGACGCCAGCTGGCCGGCCCCGCCCGGCGGCTGGTGGGCGGTCCTCGAGGGCGGGGAGAGCGCTACCTTCGAGGTCGTCTCCGGTAATGTGTCGATGGAGATGGTGCTCACCGTCGACAAGGTGAACGACTCCCAGATTGTCCTTGGCATGGAGACCATCCGCGGCGAGGATCGCTCGCCGAAGAAGACCCGGGTAGTTGATGTGGCGGCGGCCGACATGGTACCTCCCGGCGCCAAGGTGCGCAAAGGCTCGGAGACCGAGGTCGTACTCTCCGGCAACACCCTGAGGTGTACGACTTACGAATTGACGGATGACGGGTTTGAGATGAGCGCGGTGCACTGCCCCGAACTGCCGCCGATCTTCAACGGCGGCAACGCAAGGGTGGTGACCGGTGCCGGTGAGCCGCGCTCCGTCACCACGCTGAAGACGTACAAGGGCGGCCTCCTTAACCCGCCCTGAGACCCAGGAAGCGTCACTGCCTGATGATCAATCACTACCACCTGCTGTTGGAAACGCCGGATGCGAACCTCTCAAGGCGCCAATAGGGCGCCAATAGGGGACAGACGCTGAGGTATCCCCACGAATTCGCCACCGCCGCTCAGTCTGTCAACAGCGCATCGTGATGACTCGCGACCCATTGCTCTGGCGGGCAGACCGATAGGGCCAGGTCGTCGAGCAGATCGCGGCAGCTCTCGAGCACCAGCAGCAGGCGGGCGAGGAACAGGCGCGAGTAGGCGCGGCGTTTGGGCGAGCCGGGACGCATGCGCTGCTCCAACCCGCATTGCTCGGCGGCGGTACCGAGTACCCAGAGCGAAAAGCCGCCAGCGAGGCGATCAGCACCAGCACCGAGAAGCGGCCGGCGCCGTGTGAGCGGCTGCGCTCCAGGCCTTCGCCGAAGTGCAGGCTCTTCATGTCGCGAAAGCGATCTCGATCTGCATGCGCTGGCAATACAGGCGCACCAGCTTCTTGGCGGGCATGGTGGCAAACTGCGTGCAGGCCACCAACAGCCAGGGCTCTTTTGCGCTGCGGGCGCTGTGGGTGCTGGCCTTCGAGCGCGAACGCTTGCCGAAGGCGTTTTTGCCACGTCGCCCCTTCTCCGCCAGGCGCACCA
>JAYEJW010000130.1:0-3140 GCA_034716535.1 Pseudomonadota bacterium | reverse complement strand
AGCTTTGACAGCAGTAGAAATCTTGGTAGCCATGATAGACCTCCTCTGGTCGTGGTTGTTTGTGGCGCGGGAATTATGACCACGGGACGAACAGCCTGACTATGACAATTTGACAGACAGATTGAGGTGCTTTGGGAGCCGAAACCAGCGTGCATATCCATCCTCAGGAGATCCACTTTTTCGCCACAAGAGGTGATTAAACAACGCCTATCGTTCCGAAAGAAATGCCTTTTCGTCATGTCGTTTCCCCGACAGGTAGGCAAAACGCCGGTCCTTGGCGGTCAGAACTTCATTAGCACCTTCAGGAACACCGTGTCTCCCTGGAGTCTGTTCTTCGTCTGCACCTCGTGGAGCCACTTCAGCTCAGCGATAAGGTCATTGGCGCCGGCTTTCTTACTGTAAGAGAGCACCGGACCGACCCCGGCTGTCTTTGCTTTGAAATCGCCAAAGGTCGCACCGGCGCCGCTGTCGCCGGTGATCTGTTCGTAGTAATAGCCCGTCACGCCGGCCCCGGCCACACCTCCGGCGAATGGGAAGTGTTGGCTGAGGGTGCTATCGAAGTGGAACTGCGTACCGGATTTGTAGTCGGTATCCGGGTTCTCCTGGTTAAAATCCGCGCCGATGAACAGCGAACCCTCGATTCCGTTTTTCTGGCCCAAGTACATAAACGCCACGGTTGGCTCCAGGGTCCAGAAATTCTTGCCGGTGTTGGCAAGGCGCCCGACCTCGTAGCCGCCGGTCGGTGCGTACGCGGTCAGGCGAAAATTGATGTTGAAGTCCGGGTTGACGTTGAAATTCAGCATCAACGGCATGAGCAGGATGTCGCCGAGACCGCTGACGCTGGACGAACGGCGCGCGATCGCGGTCCGGCTGCCGGCAACCTCGGTCTCCACGTCCGCCGTGACCCGAAGCGTGACGTAGGGGATGGTCGTGCTCATGGCGTAGCTCCACCGTTCGCCAAGCTCGAGCGGCGGACGCCACAACATCGTCAAACCATAGCCCCAGGAATTGGCTTCGGCGCCGAGTGTCGACAGACCAGCAATCGGCAGTTTTCGATCCGCCGAGATCGAACCGTCGTAATTCAGCACGTTGAGCCGGACGATGAAGGTCTCATCCAGCGGGACACCATCCACGAACGAGGCCATGGAGCCCGGCAGGTAGTGACCGGAACCCCCCTCCTCGGCCATCGCCGTACCGGAACTCGAGAGAATGGCGATGCCGGCGGCGACCGCGGTAGAGAGGAAGGTATCTCTAAAGAAGGCACGACAGTTGTAAGGTCGGAGCTCGGACATGGTGTTTCCTGGTTAAGTAATCAGATCGGGAACAGGAACTTCAGGGTGAAGTTCACGGACCATTCCGCCACCAAGTCGTCTGCGAAGTTGTAGTAGATGTCCTGGATCTGCACGGCCATCACGAACGCGGTGGGATCGTTGTCGGCCTGGGAGAGGGACTGGCCTTCCGCGGTCTCTGCGGAGACCGCGGACGGCCATGGACGGCAAGAGCCAAAGGATGGAGAGCCGGCGCAAGGCGGGTACCCGCGCTCGGCCGTAGCGCTGTGTTGCGGATTTACCGGTCCAGGTGCCGCCTCGGGGCGTCTTAGGTATCTCATTCGACGAACTCGACCACCGGCGGCGCCCAGGCGCCCTTCTGCAGGCTGTCGTCCGGCACATAGAGGCGTAGGTCCATGTAGAAGCGCCCGTCCGGCGTGGGCAACCAGTTCGCCCGTTCGCGGGCATTGGCGGGCGGCTCGTGCTGAATGTAGATGTCCAGGGATCCGTCGTCGTCGTAGCGCAGATCGGGTGTGCGGTCGCCGATGGAGTAGCGGTCGATGGGGTTGGGCACGAAAGAGCCGTCGGATAGGTGGTACATGGATAGGGACCAGAAGGCCTGCACCCGCGGCAACTGATCGCTGGCGAAATGCATCCGGTAGCGCTTGCCGCCGTCGAAGGGCTGGCCCTGGTTGTCGTGGCGTCCGTCCATGTAGATCGCCTCCTCGGGCGCATTGCCGCCCGTGAACCACTTGGCGAAGGCCGCGCGGAACAGGTAGTTGGTGCCCATAACCCCGGACTGGGGGCTCCAGCGCCAGCCGTTGACCGTCTCGCCGGCGGTCTGTGCATAGACGTCCATGAGGTGCTGTCCGAATTGGACGGCCTTGGCGAGCCCTTGTCTTTCGGCGTCGCTCAGGGATCGGTAGTCGAAGCGGGTGTTGCCGTCTTTGAAGCCGATGTCGGCGAGGCTGGCGGCGACCACTGCGTCTTGCTTGGCCTTGGGGGGCGTGTATTTCAGGGCGCGCGCAAGCTCGTAATAGAAGCTCAGACCATCGGGCAGATCATCCGGGATCTCGATGGCGACGCGCTGGGCCGAGAAGGCCATGTCCGGCGGTACCTTCGCGTCCGACTAGCCGAATTGGCTCAAGGGGGTCAGGCGCAGCTGGTCCTCGATGGCCAGGGCGTTCTGTAGATCGTCCGGGCCGTCGACGCCGATGCGGCCCCAGATCACAAAGCTGTCGTAGGGCGTGTCGATGCGCTGGACACCATCTGGCAGCTTGCCGCTCCAGCCCGGGCCGGCAAGGGCGTAGTGACCGGCCTTGCGCCCGGTCGTGCGGGTGCCGACGTAGCCGAAGGTGTCGCCGTTGGGGTCCCAGAGCTGAAAGGTGTAGTAACGTCTTTCATCGACCGCGGGCACTGACAGGACCAGGGGCTCGCGGCTGACGTCGCAGAACGCCTGGGCGTAGAGAGTGTCGTTGTTCGGGGTCGCGATCTGCTTGAACTCCGGTCCGCGCAGGTGGCGCATCAGCCCGAGCTGGTTGACCTGGGCGCGGGGGTTGCCGGTGGCCTTCTCGGCGTCCGGCAGGGTTCGCCCGCGCATCAGCTGCTCGAACTTGACGATCGGATAGCCCCCGATCACGGCATCGAGCCCGAGGTAGAAGGCCTGGGCCCCGACGCCAGAGAGCGTGCCCAGGTCCGGTGGCGGCGTGCGCTTGTCGCCCGCGTGGACGGTCAGCGCGACCTGGAGCAGCGCGATGAGGAGAGTGGTTGTCAGGGTTTTCATGAGTATGGTTTCAATCCAAATAGATCGCGCTTTGCGCGCTCCAAATCCCCCTCTCCCCAGGGGGAGAGGGCTGGGGTGAGGGTCGGAGC
>JAYEJW010000129.1:0-3149 GCA_034716535.1 Pseudomonadota bacterium | reverse complement strand
TTGAACCAAGCTCCAATCAGGCGATACGCTTCGCAAAACACGACCGAATATGCCTTCGCAGATGTGCGAAGATCCCTCGCCAGGCACCTCGCAAACGAGGGTTTCGGTATCGATTGCCAGGACCCCGGCAAACCAGACCGAAATCCTCTGATCTCAACGGTCATGCGGCTCGTGGCATGATGAAAGTAAGAAACTTCAGTTTTGCAATACCCAGATCGCCCCACAACTTCCCGAACGGCTTCATCGATCGGAAGCCCCTTTTTCCTTTCCTGCGTGACCCAGATATACACTTGCCAAGCAAATCTCCACCGCCGCTCAGTCTTGAGGCGCCACCCTGGCGGGCGCTTCACGCCAAAAGCATCGTCGAGTGTCCGCACTGCTGGCAGTTCGTATAAGTTTACGCACTTGGAAAACTCATTCTTCATATCCTTCGGTAAGGCAAGATCCGGATACTCCAGGTAGTAACTAACGGCCCTTAGTAAAGCGAGGCGATCTCCTTTTCTGAACCGCTCTACGAACATCGCCATAGCCTCTTCGCGCGTTGTGGGCCATGAATCATCCATAACGGTGTCCCCGCGGTTAGCTTGACTCATTCCAGCATCCCCCCGAGCGAGCTCTCCAGCAGCTCCCGCGAATCTTCAGCGACCAGGTGGACATACCGCGCGGTCAGGGTCGGGCCGGATCGATGCCCCAGGATGGCGGCAATCTGGAAGGCGGAAGCACCGGCGCGAGCGAGGTAGGACCCGCAGGAGTGGCGCAGGTCATGGATCCGCAGGTTCTCCACCCCCGCAGCGGCCTTGGCCTGGTTCCAAAACCAATCGACGTTCGCCGCCTTGTCCGGGTCGCGCGGGTGCGGAAACACCCGCGGCGAATCCAGGCGGCGAACCTTGCCCCACTCCGCCAGGCGGACGCGGGCCTCCCCGATCAGGGGGACCCGGCGGTCTTCGGCGTTCTTTGTGTCGCGGAACAGCAGCGTTCCGCGTTGCAGGTCCACGTCCGGCCATTCGAGCTTCAGCAGCTCGCCACGGCGAGCGCCGGTGGCTAGGGCAAGGCGCACAAAGAGCCCGAGCCCCGCCCAATCGGACCCGTCGCACGCTTCCAGCAGGAGAACGCGCTCTTCGTCCTCCAGACACCGGCCGAAGCGATTGTTTTTCTCCTTGCGATGGCGAATCCCGGCGGTTGGATTCGTGCCGATCCCGAACCAGCCCCCATCGATTGCCGCCTTATAGACGGTACTGATAGCGGTACGGTACCGGTTGATCGTTGCGGGGGATCGTCTGCGCTCGGTCCGGGTGACGACGTTACCGCCTTGCTTGGCGGTCCCCGCCTCGAGCCGGGCCAAACCCTCGCGCACGGTATCGGCCGTGAACTCAGAAAGCAGTCGCCCGCCGTACTGGTCTCTCCACCAGCCGGCGCGGGTGACAACGGAGGTATCCTTCCCAGCCCACTGGCCAATGAAGCGATCCAGCAGCTCCGCGACGGTGTGGCGCTTCAGCTCCCCACCCAACAAGCGGGACCACCTCTCGAAGTCGGCTTCGACCTTCGCGGCAAAATCCGATGCCTCGCGCTTCGTGCGGAAGGTCTCCGAGATCGGATCGGCACCCTTGCGGCGGATCTCGACCCGCCAGGGTTTCGAGCGGCGGCCGGGAACCTTTCTGATGCTCGCCATTGATCAGCCCTCCCAAGGCCGGGTGATGGCCGCGGGTGCAGTGCGCTTCTCGGCAGCGGTGGCGCGGATCTCCCATTCGTGGCGCGCCTTCTGCCAGGTCTTGCGGTCGCCTTCACGGCGGGCCTTCACGGCACAGGATGCGAGGGTACGGACGGTCTCGCGACGGGTGGTAAGCTTGTCGGTAGCCATCCTTAGCCCGCATTCGGCACGGACTTAGGGTCCAGAGTATGCGCATCGTTGTCATCGCCGAACCCGATAGTGATCCCCGAACCGTGAAGCTCCAGAATCTCGGGCCACCGTTGCTCCCGATACCCATCCTCCTTAGTGCCTTCATGGAACATTCCGGGTCGCCAAAAGACGGGCTCCGCTCCGCTAGACTTTGAGCTCTTAGACGCAACTATAAGAGCCCGAAAAGCGTCCAGATTGATGCCGGCATCCAAGTTCTTAAGCCCCTCAAGAGCGTCATCCCGCTCTTCCTCCGCTTGGTCCCCGCCATAATCCAGATACATTATCGGAATCAAGCCGTTGACGACTGCGTCCAGCGCGGCCTGTGCCTCGCCGCTTGATTCGATAACGACAGTTACTTCATGTGGAGCATCTTCATATGGGTCGAGACCGGGATAATTAGGGTAGTAAGCGGTAACACGGAAGGACTGCGGGGGGGTAACATTCACTTTAGCCATTGCCGAACCTCATAATCAGGTTGGTTGTGGTCGGGGCCTCGGGGCGGTACCAGCCGCCCCGGGCCGTTTGCGTAGGTTACGAGTTCTTCCTCTCGATAGACGCTTCCCCGCCCCAAACGAGGGTTTTGTCGCTAAAAGGATTCTCATCGCCAACGGCGTCGATCAGGCGCAGGTAGGAGGCTTCGGCCAGGGAGCCGGCGGCTCCGAGAAGCGCGTTTCTGCGGTGCCCGTCGATAAGCCGCGACGCTATGTGGGTGCTCTTGGCGTCGAGTTCTGTGAGGGTCTGCGCGTCGCGCAGCAGGTCCACTATTGCCATGATGCCGCTCAGCTCTGACGCGAACTCGTGAGCAGCGAACTGGATGCGGCGGCCGGTGAGCTCGTGGGTGTTTAAGGTGAGTTGCGGCCGGACGGTATGCTCTTGGTCAGTCATCGTCTAACCCTCTTCCTTTTCGATCTCTGGACGGTCATCTGCAGCGCCGCTCTTGCTCCAACGCAACCGGCGGGACTCCATTTCCGTCAAAGCATCGCTGACCATGTCCAGTATGAGCGCGGCTCCGCCTCCGGTGTGCTCATCGAGCACTAGGCCGTCATGGGGAATCGCTGGGAGAGCCATTGACAGGAACCGCAGCACACACTGCAGCAGTTGCGCGTAACGTCGTCTAAGGAGCCGGCGGCCGCGGTCAGCGGGTTGTTGCCGGTGAGGGTAGAATCGTGTTCAGCCATGGCCGAACCTCCAATCAGGTTGGGTTGTGGTCAGGGCCTCGGGGGTGTTGGTAGCACCTTCGGGGCCCGTTTCG
>JAYEJW010000128.1:0-3152 GCA_034716535.1 Pseudomonadota bacterium | reverse complement strand
AGATCGGGTAAGTTTGGGAGACTGCCGATCGTTTTGACCTAACGAGCAGGCCAGGCGAGAGTACGCGAAACAGGAGAGCGGCTCTCGAGCCCCCGGGGTCTTAGACAGCATCGAGCCAACGACGATTATGGAGCAAACTTGGCATACAGGGTGGTTCTTGGGAAGGATCCCGAGTATGAACATTCAACGTGATAGAAGATATTCGTAGGAACTTGAATGCCATGAAAAACAGCCTTTTCCTATCTCTCCGGTGAGAAATTGAGGCTAGCGGAGGCCGCCGCTTGTTCATTGCTGATGCTTCAAGTGTATGCAGAGATAGTCGAGGCAGGTGCGGATCGTCTCGAAGCTCTCGCGGTACCCCTCGATCGGGCCGCCGATCGGATCGTCGAAATCCGGGGCGCCGGGGCGTGGCTCGGGGCCGTGCTCGTAGGCCCGGATCAGCTCGCGCCGCCCGACCGGCTGGGGGTAGCGGAACTCGAGCGCGGAGAGGTGCCCCAGCGTCATGACCACCACCAGATCGGCGGTACGCATGTCGGCCCGGCTGATGCCACTCGATCGATGCCCGCGCAGATCGATGCCGTGCTCAGCGAGCACCGTGATCGCCTCGGGCGCCGCGGGTGCGTTCCGGATCCTCATCAGACCGCCCGAGTCCACGACGACATGGCTCAGCCCGCTTTGAGCCACGCGGTGTCGCATGTACTCGGCGGCCATCGGAGAGCGACAGATGTTGGCGGTGCAGACGAACAGGACCTTCATCGGCGGTTCTTCTCTCAGATCAGCTGAAGGCCCCGAAGTGTCAGCTTGGGGTCGAGTATAGGCAAAATAAACGCCCTTTTCATCACTCGTCAATGGATCATCCGTGTGTGCATGGCGATAGGATGGACTCCCCTTTGATCACCTACAATCTGAATGTGTAGCGGATTCAATCCTATCTTACAGAAGCGAATAGCGAAGAGGAAAGCAATACAGCAGGGATGATTGTAGCTAGCGACAGCTTGCGGCAGAATGTTTTCATTAGAGAACCTCATGTTTTAAGTGAAGGTATTTTAGCTAAGGACGTCGCCCATCGGCGCCCTATACCTCGCTGGAAAGGGTGTGTTTTTGCGACTTCCCTAACGTGTACGGGGGCGATACTATGCGGGCGTGTGCCCTGACACAGAGCACAGTCGGCGCGTGTTAGATGGACCGGTTAAGCGGCGCGGAAAAACAACAGCTTGCGGCGATGTTTCGCAGCGTGTGTCAGATCGAGGGTGGCAGTGTGTAAGGGAGTGGAGTTCAGTGGCGGATAAGGCGGCAGCCAAGGCCCGATTCGAGCGGGATGTTCTGTGTGCCATGGATGAGTACGCCGTGGTAGAGCGAGAAGCAGTCCATCGGCTTTGTCAAAAAGGCATGGCGACGCTGCTGGAGAAGGAACGGGGTGGTCAGCCCGTGGAGCCTTTTGTGGAGAAAAGGCTGAGCAGGTGCATAAGCCGCGAAACCTACTACAAGTGGGTCAAGCAGGAGACCAACTGCCTGCACGATCTGCAGCGCTTCTATGCGGTGCTCGATCGGTTGTTTGAAGAAGGGGGGTCGTCTGAAGGCGGCCGGCTATCGCGCCTCGTTGCACTGACGCAACCAGAACCATTGTTTAACATGGCCGCGGAGCGGCTACCGGTCGGTGCCGTGCCACGCGAGGGCAAGATTAATGAGGTGGCCAACCGCCTGCGTGTCCTCAGGCGTCAACCCCAACCAGCCAAGGCACGTATCGAAGGTCGCACCGTTGTCCTGAGTGGCCGGCGGGGATTCGGGAAGACGACCCTCGCCGCTGCCTGTGGGCGGGACCCGCGTATCCGGTCGTATTTTCCGGGTGGCATCGGCTGGCTGGCGCTGGGCGAACCCCAGACCTTGAAGCACCAGGTGGAGGGTTTGATTCAGCGCATGGCACAGGCCTGCCCGGCGCCGGTTAAGGGCTTTCAGGATTTACTCCCCCAGAAAACAGCGGCTCGAGCAGCAACATTCGACGACGTCCTGGCGCAGCTCGCGATCACCCTCGGTGAGCGCCACGTCTTGTTGGTGATGGATGACGTGGGTGAGCGTAAAACGCTGGATGTGCTTTATCGGGCGTTAGTCAATTGTTCCAACTGCTATGTTTTGCTGACCACCCGGTATGACGCGGTGCTCGATCGCGATGTGCAGCCTGTTCGGGTGGAGGGGATGCGCGAGGATGAGGCCGTCGCATTATTGCAGCAGGGTCTGCCTGAGCTTGGTGACACCGGGCATACGGACGCGTGGAAAGCCTGGGCCGTGGGGGCGGTGCGTTTTCACCCCTTGCGCATCACACGGATCCATGATGCGATTGCCGAGGGTCTTGTCTCGCATCGGCCGCTGAAGCAGGTCTTGGAACAGATCCGGGCGCGCCTGCAACACGCTGGGCCCCGTGCCTTTGACGGCCCCAGACTTGAACACGCTTTTCACTTGCTGTTACCGGCGGAGTCGGTACTGAAGATCGGCGAGAGCGATAGCCTCCCAGCCAAGATGTTTCGCAAGACCGGTCCGATTGCCGTGGACTTCGATGCGGGTATGGTGCACCGGCGTGAGCAGGTTAGCGAGGTACAGGCGATGCTCAAGCAAGACGCCGCTGCCGTGCTCGTGCAGGGGGTCGC
Organism: Pseudomonadota bacterium; assembly: GCA_034716535.1. Lineage (GTDB taxonomy): Bacteria > Pseudomonadota > Gammaproteobacteria > Chromatiales > Chromatiaceae > JAYEJW01. Next base: position 510 of record JAYEJW010000128.1, on the reverse strand, counting down.
CGCCTCGGGCAAGTCGGTCGTCGCCCGTCAAGTGGCCTACGAGCTGGTGCAAGACGACTGGACCGTTTATATGCACATGTTGAACCGATCGGAGCGACTTCAACAACGTGTGAAGCTGCAGGAGGAGATTGCCGCCCTCGCCAGCGAGCAGAGCCTGGTGGTGATTGAGGACGTGCATCTGGCGTCGCCGGTGGAAATCAATCAGATGCTGCTGGTGCTTGGTCAGCAGCGGTGGCCGAAGTTGCTTTTGACGTCGCGGAAGATCGAAGTCGAGGCGGGTGAATCGGATAACGTGCCCAACCGCTTGCAGGAGCTAAGCCGCATCAAGCTTCAGCCGTTTGATGCAGCGAAGAGCATCATCGAACTGTTTTTTCAGAAAGAAAAGATCCCGGCACAAGGCGCTTGGATCGATGAGGTGAAAAAGGCGTCGCGCACGAGCCTCTGGTTGCTGGCCATCGCCTTGGAGTCGCTTGATGCTGAGGCCGCGAGAAAGGGCCACTGGAAAGGGAT
>JAYEJW010000127.1:0-3153 GCA_034716535.1 Pseudomonadota bacterium | reverse complement strand
GGGGAATGGCCGCCGTCAATGGCAAGAGGTCTTTTTATGGCACTACTTTTCCGATTTCAGGAGCGGAAAATTTGTATCTTATTGATTATTGGATAATAGCTATTTTTGGGAACTGGAAAATCAGCCCATTTTCCGGGAAATTCGGCCTGGAACTGACAAAGATGGGCTAAGGCAGTCGAGGACGGCAGGCCGCATCGCTCGCCGTCCTTGCACACTCCTGAATTCTCTACCGCAGCTTCGAGAGACGTTTCATCGCCTGGACGAAGCTCCGCCGCAACAACTCGATCGAGTGGGCCAAGTCTCCAACCTCGTCATTGCGCTCGATCTTCACCGGAGTCTCCATGCGGCCCCGGCTGATATCCTGGGCCGTTTCCGCAATCTGCAGAATTGGCTTCACCAGCGATCTCCGCACCACGATGTTGATGCTGAAAAAGATGATCGCGAACAGCGCCGTAAGGAGCCCGATAGCCACCAGACTGCGCTCGATGGCGACCGCCTGCACGTCATCCAGAGGCACTCCGACCAAGCTGACGCCGACGACCTCGCCGTCCTTATAGTAGTAACCGTCGGTCTCACCATAGCGCGTCTTGATCTCATCTGGCGCCTTCTCGGGATCTCCGTGACAGCGCATACAACCCTTCTTGCTCACCTTGGGGGCCGCGGCCACGAGCATTCGACGACCGTCGATGAAACCCGTCTCGGTCAGGCCGTTCAGCCCAGGGTCGGCGCGGAACCGGCCCAGCAAAGTCCGCTCGAATGCCTGGGGATTGTTGGCTGGATTGAGCGGATTGTCCGAAACGTTCTTGATGTAGTAGCTGGGTTGCAGCTTTTCGAAGTTCTCCGCGACCAGCGAGGTGGCAACGATGCCCGACAAACCAGGAGAAAAGAACAGGCCCTTCTCCATCATGAAGGGACGAAGGTGACCAGCAACATACCCCTGTATGGAACGCACGATGTCCACCAGAAGCTTGAGCTCTTTATCCGCCTGGGCGTTCACCTGGCGTTCGGTGGCCACGTAAATGACGGGGGCCGCAATACCGATGCTCAACAGGTAAAGTACAAGCAAGGCGATGTTGAAACGTCGCGACACGCTCCGGCGCGGTAAGGCATTGGTGGTCGTTAACACTTGCATGTTTCTCGTACCTGGCAGAAGAGGCCAACTGTCGGGCGCAGCCCCTACCACATAGCGAACGGGGCATCCCAATTCATAAAGAGTGTAGATACTTCGCCAGTCGGAGGAAGGTCTTTAAGCCAATTGTTCTACGCATTTCACAATAGCCTGAAGCTGCCCTTGAGCCACGGCTCGCCGAGCTGGACCGAGACGCGCCTCAAGCCCTTGCTCCGCAGGAAAAGGGAGATTCTCGGTTCAGCCTGATCAACGCCGCATACGGAGGGAGCCCTCCAAGCAAGAGTGGGGCTGACCGTGAGTCGTGACCCTGGTCGTTCCTTTACAGGAGGCGAGAGAGATCGAGGCGGATGGGCTCGAGGCGGGGGACCGGGACGGCCGCTAGGTCGCCCAAGACTTCCGATTCCCGGTAACCGGCGTCGCTCGGTCCGCGAAAACGGGTGATGCGGGTCGATGTGAGATCGAGCAGCCAGACCTCGGGGATGCCACATCGGGCATAGAGGCCGACCTTGACGTCACGATCGAAGCGCAGGCTGGAATCCGCAACCTCGACGAGCAGCAGCACGTCTTGGGGGGAAGGATGCGTGTCGCGGTATTTTCGTGCCGACGAACGGACGAGCGCGATATCCGGCTCGGGCTCGTTGTGCCGGTCCAAACGCACGGGGTTTTGTACGCGGACGACCGCGCGCCGTCCCACCGCTTCGATCAGCAAGTTCTGAAGCTCAGTAACGACAGACGCATGGGGCGCACCAATCGGCGGCATCTCGACAACCTCCCCGTCGATCAGCTCGACCCGCGCGTCCGGGGCGAGGATTCCGACTTCCGCCATCCGGTAATAGTCGTCGACCGTATAGCGATGCCGACGGATCAGGTCTTGGGCCGTACTCGACACTCTCGCTTCACCTTTCAACTGAGCCCGACATAAGGATAGCCCGAATCTCAGATGAGCGATCGGCTACGCCGCCATCTGAGCTGACCGCTGATCGCGCAACGCACCTCCCCTATTCAAACCTCCCTGTAGATGTGCGCGCCCTCCTTCAGGAACTCCTCGGACTTCTCCTTCATTCCCTCCTCCACGGCGACCGTCACGTCCTTGATTCCGTGGGATTGTGCGTAGTCGCGCACGTCCTGAGTGATCTTCATGGAGCAGAAGTGGGGGCCGCACATGGAACAGAAGTGGGCGACCTTGTGGGACTCGTGGGGCATGGTCTGGTCGTGAAACTCCCGCGCCCGTTCCGGGTCCAGGGACAGGTTGAACTGGTCTTCCCAGCGGAACTCGAAGCGGGCCTTGGACAGGGCGTTGTCGCGCATCTGGGCGCCGGGCAGCCCCTTGGCGAGATCCGCGCCGTGGGCGGCGATCTTGTAGGTGACGATGCCGTCGCGCACGTCCTCCTTGTCGGGCAGGCCCAGGTGCTCCTTGGGGGTGACGTAGCAGAGCATGGCGGTGCCGTACCAGCCGATGTTGGCAGCGCCTATGCCGGACGTGATGTGGTCGTAGGCGGGGGCGATATCGGTGATCAGGGGGCCGAGAGTATAGAACGGGGCCTCGTAGCAGTCGGCTAGTTCTTTGGTAACGTTCTCCTGGATCATGTGCAGGGGCACGTGGCCGGGGCCCTCGATCATGACCTGCACGTCGTGCTCCCAGGCGATCTTGGTCAGCTCTCCCAGGGTCTCGAGCTCCGCGAACTGGGCAGCGTCGTTTGCATCCGCGATGGAGCCCGGGCGTAGGCCGTCGCCCAGACTGAAGGACACGTCATACGCCTTCATGATCTCGCAGATCTCCTGGAAATGCGTATAGAGGAAGTTCTCCTCATGGTGGGCCAGGCACCACTTGGCCAGGATGGAGCCGCCCCGGGAGACGATGCCAGTGACCCGGTCGGCGGTGAGCGGTACGTAGCGCAGCAGGACGCCCGCGTGGATGGTGAAGTAGTCCACTCCCTGCTCGGCCTGCTCGATCAGGGTGTCGCGGAACATCTCCCAGGTGAGCTCCTCGGGCTTGCCGTCCACCTTCTCCAGGGCCTGGTAGA
>JAYEJW010000126.1:0-3166 GCA_034716535.1 Pseudomonadota bacterium | reverse complement strand
ATGACTTGACGCATGGGGTTTCGAATGACGAAGTTTATTGAGATTCATTCCGTTGATATTCGCAGGAGCCCGAAAATGCCCGGCGCGACTGCAAAAAATCAACAAGTTGCGAGATATCCTGTCCCTATTGAACGAGTTTCCATGAAATCTTTAATCATGGGGACATATTGTAACAGGTTGTTTTGACGTGGAAAAGTGACTTTCGATTCAGGCACTACTTAGCGGCTGCTCTGATGCCGACTGCAGTCCTCCACCGACAAATCCGTAGTGCCTGCAACTGGCCGGAAGCTAGTCTACCTGCAGCAAATCACCGTGCAGTGATTAACAGACTCCGAGGAAGACGTGCCGAAGCTCGTCGGGTATCTCCCCATCTTGTGGATCGAAGTTTTCGAACACTTGCGCGAAAGACATCGTCAGTGTCTGGCGCCTGTAGGTTGTGATGAAGTCCGCGGCTCAACCCTATCGGCAATGAATCCGGCTCAATCGGAATTCACCGCGATGCCTTAACGGTAAATTTCTCGCCGGTGCCCGACTTTGATCACCATGACCACCAGCCGGTCATCGCGAATCTCGTGGATGATTCGGTAGTCTCCGACACGTCGTCGGTACATGGCTTCGCTTCCCGTCAGCTTGGGATTCCCGGCGGTCTTGCGTTTGTGGCGAGCTCATCGATCGCCGTTCTGATCCTCTGTTGGGCGTCCCGGGGCAACGCCAGCAGGGACTTGCGAGCGCTGCGCTTGACCTCGACGCTGTAGATCATTCGCGGTCCAACTCGGCCTTGACGGTCTCCCAGGGGATCGACGGCTCGTCTCGCACCGTCAATGCGTCTCGCAGGTCTTCAAGATCTTCCAATAGCGCTTCGTACTCACCGAGTGGCAGCAGGACGGACACGCGGTTCCCGTCCTCGTCGGTGACGAATCGGGGGTGTAGGGTGTTCATGGTGCGGGATCTCCGATTAACTCTTGGGCCGCTGCGGTTGTGCGCTCGCGACGGTATCTGCCGACAGTTTCGCTCCGACGGCGTCCAGAATAAAGTCCGTGACGGCTTGCATCGGCTTGCGGAGCCGTTCGACGTCCGAGACGATGTAGCCGGCCGTGACATCTCCGCTCATCTTGTGGTTGACCAGTCGCTTGATCGCGTACAGCGGGATGTCCAGCCCCTCAGCGATCGTGATGAAGGTCCGCCGCAAGTCGTGGATCATGAATTGGATGCCGGAGGTTTCGGTCACCTGCCTGATCTGGCGTTTCGGCTCGACCAGGTGCCCAACGCCGTCGCGGCCCGGAAACACGTAACCGTTGACGGCCTCAGTTCTCCGTTCGGCGGCACGCATCTGATGACCCTTAACAAAACCAGTCACTTGGTGCCAAGTCACTCAAAAGCAGCTGCTTCACGTTCCAGGTAGGTCTGGTGGGCATTGCGCCCTGCCAAGGCGTCGAAGTCAGCGAGATGCTGCCAGTCCGATTGGTCCATGCTGCCGATGGCCTCCTGCAGATCAGTGCCCTGGTCCACAGCGTCATCCATGTGGGCCATTAGCGTAGTGAGGTACCTGTAGGTCGAGCTCTCGAAATCGGTGAGCTTGCCAGGCTCCCCGTGGCCTGGCACAAACAAGGCGTCCTCGAATGCTCTAAGCCCATTGAAGGCTGCAATCCAGCCATCCGCGCGGCTCACAGGCAGCACCGCGAGCAGTCGACCGCCGTAAAGCACGTCGCCCGCGTAAACGACTCGGTCTTCCACAACCTCGACAACCATGCTTCCCGCCGTGTGCGCCGTGCCCACCGGGATCGCTCTCAACGTCACGCTCCCCAAATTCAGTTCGGTGGTTTCCTGGAGAGCGCGATTCGGTACGCCCGGTGCTTCGATGCTTCCCGGTGACAGGCCGAGAATCTCTTCGGCGGCGCTCGCCATCGCTTGCCCTTCACCAAGCGTAAAGTGCGTCATAGAGGATCATGCCTTGGGACAGCAGTTCGTGATCGTCGACGAAATTGTGCGTTCGTCCGAGTCGGGAGTCCTCCAATCCTCCAGGCGGTCCTCGATGAAGTGTGCCTTCAAGCCCTTCGCCCGGTCGTCGCCACGGCGAACGTCGAGCAGCGTGATCGATGCGCCCTCGTGAAGCGGGGCTGGAGGTCGGTCGGGGTAATGTTGCGTTCCAAGGGAATCTCCTCAGACCAGGAACGAATAGGCAAGGCCTGCCGCGGCGCAGGCACCGATCACCGGGATGATGCCTACCTTGTAACGCCACAGTGCTACGAAAGCGGCAACGGTGATCAGCAGTGAGAACCACTCGAAGCGCCCGGCAAAGGGCGCGCCCTCGGTGGCCTCCGGCCACAACACGTGCCAGGCGAAGAACACGGCGAGATTGAGCACGACGCCGACCACTGCCGCGGTGATGCCCGTCAGGGGTGCAGTAAACTTCAGGTCGTGCCGAGTCGCCTCGACTGCTGGACCGCCCACCAGGATGAACAGGAACGAGGGCAGGAAGGTGAAGACAGTGGCCACCGTTGCGCCGGCGATGCCGGCAAGTGCCAAGCTGTCGGGCCCAAAGATCTCTTTGGTCCAACCACCCACGAAGCCGACGAAGGCCACGACCATGATGAGGGGGCCGGGGGTGGTCTCGCCCAGTGCCAGACCGTCGATCATCTGGGTGCCGGTCAACCAATTGTAGTGGTCGACGCCGCCCTGGTAGACGTAGGGCAGTACGGCATAGGCGCCGCCGAAGGTCACCAGCGCGGCCTTGGTGAAGAACCAGCCCATCTGGGTCAGCGGGCCGTGCCAGCCGTAGGTCAAATAGAGCGTTCCTTCCAGCAGAATCCAGATAGTGAGTCCCACGACCACATGAATGATAGCGGAGCGCCAAGTGAATCGAGCCCAGTCAGGCACGGGTGTGTGGTCGTCAATGAGCGCCGGGCCGAACGACTTGTCGGAGGCCCCGTGGCCACCGCCGGTTTTGAACTTGTCCGGTGCGATACGCCCGCCGAGGTAACCGATAACGCCGGCCGCCAGCACGATATAGGGAAAGGGAACGTGCAGCGCGAAGATGGCGACGAAGGCCGCCGCAGCCATGGCCTGGAGCACGCCGTTACGCAGCGCCCGTGAGCCAATCCGATACGCGGCAAATACCACGATGGCAGTTACCGCCGGCTTGATGCCGTACAGCACGCCAGCCACC
>JAYEJW010000125.1:0-15222 GCA_034716535.1 Pseudomonadota bacterium | reverse complement strand
CCGAATACCACACCACGGGTTGTGTCTGCCATGGAGCGCCAGTACTCCTGAGCACCCCTCCCCAGCCACCGTTGCAGGACCGACCGCATCTGCGCCACCAAGCGCTCCCCATCGCGCAGGAAGAAGAAGAGGGCCAGCAGGGCAATGCCCAGCTTGAAGGCGTTGCGGCCGATGGCGCCGAGTATCTCCCGGACCCGTTGCAGCCACTGGCCGGCGTCCTCGGCCAGCCAGGAGCGAATCACCTCAGGCTCGGCCACCACCCGCTCCAGCAGTTCCTGCAGCCGTTCCCCGAGCCAGGGGATGTGCAGCAAAGCCTCCGGCAATTGCGGCGATCCCGATCCCAGCCATTCACGGACGTTTTGGTAGGCATCAGCGAACTCATCGGCCAGCAGCGCGCCACCGAACAGCAGCGGCAGCACAATCAGGATGGCGATCAGCAGCGTCATCAGCAGGGCGCTGAGATTGGTCCGCAGGCCGACGGGGTGATGAAGCCACCGGTAGAGCGGCCAGGATACGTAGGTCAGGATGCCCGCCCAGACCAGCGGCACGATAAAATCGCGCAACACCAGATAACCTAGCGCCAACAGGGCCCCGAGGAACAGCAGCGCGGCAGTGCGTCCGGCCAGGGGAAGCGCCGGGTCCGACTCCTCGGCGCGGGGCGGGACAGGCGTCTGTGACCGTTCCATCGTATTCTATTTCACCGCTGTCCCGGCCCCCTCTTTCACCCGCGCGCTGGCACTGACAAGGGCCCTGCGCAGCTCCGACTCCAGCGTCTCGAGCTGGGCCGCTGCCTCGGCACGTTTTCGGCGTCCGTCATCGGCGATGCGCAGGCTCTCCTCGATGGCATCGATCTGATCGCGCACCTCCTCATAGCGCTGAAGAAACTTGGCCACCGGCTTGGTCTTGCCGAACAGACGGGCGAAGAAACCGGGCTTGCGGTTGGGATCAAGATCCCCCAGCTCGAAGCCCCGCACGGTGCCCACCATCCGGTTGAGGGCCTCTCCGGCAGGCCCCGTGTCCTTATTGCGCACACCTTCCAGCATGTCGTCGGAGATGCCGGCCAACTGCTGCTGGGCGGGGACGCCGAAATAGAGTAGGGAATGGCTGTCGTTGAGGTCGATCTCCTGGATCAAGGCATCCACCGCCGCCCGCTCCGCGGGGTTGGCCTGCTGGTAACGCACCGGTGCCTTGCCTTGCAGCCGGTCGGCTTCGATGGTCTTGAGCTCTGTCTGATCAATCATACTTCATGCTCATCGATCGATCATTTTGGTGATTGGCAAGGTTCCTCGGCTTCTCAGTCGGTGATGCCGTCCGGGCACAGGCGGCGGAGATCGCCTCGGCCCCGTCAGCTTGTCCCGTGGCCTAATATAGCCGATGGCGCTGGGCGGCCGTGCGCTGTCGTATCGGTCCACACACCCCGGCACGTACCGGGCATCCTCCCGATTTTCCGTTGCTCCGGAGATAAAACGGTGAGGTCCGCACATAGCTTATGCCCGTCGGCCGGATGTATTCTTGATCAATGAGAGCCTGGAACGCTGATCGTTTCCCGCGATGAAGGCCAAGCTGGAGAACAGGATGCACATGCGCCAAGGGAAATCCGGCAGATGGCGGGGCGGAGCCGGCGCATGCAGTGGGCCGCAGCCGGCCGGCGGCCGAATCGATCCGACGGGGGAGACGGCGGCCACTGTGCTCTGCGTTGATGCCGGGGTGGGACATATCCGCTTGCGGGCGACCGACGCCCGGGGGGAGGCGCGGCTGGAATCGACTGTTCCCAGCGGGTCCGACCTCGCCGCCGCCTTTGCGTCCCCTGCGCTCGAGCGAGGGCTCGATCGGGCGCCTGAGGCCACGACCTTCCTGACCGGAAAACTCGCGCCACTGGTCCGGCGCATCCTGGGTGGCGGCAAGACCATCCTACCGGCCGCCGCCGCCTGGCTTGCGGCAAGGGATCTCATGCGGCGCGAAGAAGATGGGCGGGTGCAGGCGCTCGCGATTATCGATCTTTCCGCCTCGGGCTACCTGCTCGTCGGTGTGGATCGAGACGGACAGCTCAAGGACGACCTGCTGCTGGTCAATCCGCGTTGCGGCGCCGGCTCGGGAATCAACCTCGATCGGGTGCTGCAGAAACTCGGGCTGACGCGCGCCGACGTGGACCCGCTTCTCGCCGCCTACGCCGGGGAGCCCGGGCGCGCCTTGCGCGAGGAGACCCCGGTGCGTGCGGATCGCTGCGGCGTCTTCAGCTCCTCGGCCACCATCTCCGACAAGAACCAGGGCATCCCCATCGAGGTGGCGCTCGCCACGACCCTCAAGTCCGAGGTGCTGAAGGCCTGCCGCAAGCTCCCGACGGACTTCGACAAGGTCTGTCTCACCGGCCGGGTGTTCCACTGGCGGTTCGCCCGGGAATGCGCCGAGGATGTCTTGCGTGCCCAGGGCGTGGGCGAGATCGTCTGCGATCCGGACAATACCCAGGTGCTGGATTCCCTGCGCGGCTTCGCCGAAACGCGGGGGGACAGCCCCATCCCGACCCCCAACGAGCGATTGCTGCGCACACCAGCGCTCGAGAGCTACCCGTCCCTCCAGAGGCTGCGCCATGAGCTTGAGGCGGCGCAACACTTTGTTCGTCTGCCTGATCCCCTCTTGCCGCGGGGCTCGCCCCCCGGGGATCGCCCCGTTTTCGTCGCCCTCGACGTCGGCTCGACCATGGCCAAGGCGGTGCTGGCCGACGCGGACAGCGGTGAGATCCGCTGGCTTCGGACCTACAACAACGCCGGCGACACCATCGCGACGGTGAAAAGGGTCTTCCGCGAGTTGCTCGAGGCGGGGGCCGGCACGCTGCCGGTGCGTGGCGTTGGCATTACCGGCTCCGGTCGCTATCAGGTTCGAGAGGCCCTGGAGCACATCTACCCCGAGCTTCTGGGGCGGGTATTCGTGCTGGTGGAGAACTATGCCCATGCGCGGGGCTCCCTCACCCTCGCCCGACGGCATGTCAACCGGCTCAAGGCCGCCGGGGTCAAAGGTGTCGACGAGGACTTCTGCATCCTCGTGGACATCGGTGGCGAGGACACCAAGATCTCCACCATTGCCCTTAAGGAGGCCGAGCTCTACGGAAACGCCATGAATCTGAAATGCTCTGCCGGCACGGGCAGCCTCATGGACACGCTCACGGCCATGTTCGACATGTCGGATGTCGGCGCGGCCTGCCGCGAGGCCTATCTGGCGCCGCGGGGCTGGGCCATCAATGCCACCTGCGCCGTGTTCCTCATGGAGAACGCGCGGCGCTTGCAGATGGAAGGGGTGGCGCGCGGCGAGATCCTCGCCTCCGCCAACTGGGCCATCGTCGAAAACATGGCGCGCACCCTCTGGTCTCAACTCGAGCTGCCGCCCAGGGCGGTGGTGCTCCTGCACGGTCAGACCATGTGCTCCGACCCCCTGCCGGTGGCTGTCACCCACCGTCTGCAGACCTATCTGGATGCGCCGGCCTATGCCCTGGTGCCGCCCCATCCCGGTCACCGCGCCTGCTTCGGTCTCGTCCACACCCTGAAGCAGACGGCGCCTGCGGGGGAGGTCCCAACTGTCCTTGGCCGCTTCCTCGATGCCCTGTTCGAAAAACGCATCGTGCAATGCCACGGCGCGGCCTGCGAGGACAAGTCCGCCTGCTGCAACCGCAGCCTGCTCACCTGCCGGGGTGGCGACGGACGCAAGCTCGTCTCTTTCACCCTCGGCGGCTGCAGCGCCATCAACGAGCTGCTGGCGAAGAAAAAGGACGACACCGCACCCCCGGTGCGCGACACCTACAAGGAGATCTGGGATTTCGTCGACCGCCATCAACCCCGCAGCGATGACCCCCGGCGCCTGATCATCCCGCGCAGCTTCGCGGTCTCGGAGTGGGCCTATCTCCTCGCGCGTCTGTTCGAAAATCTCGGGGTGCCCGTGCATGTGGACGATGTGCGCGAGAGCGATGTGCGTGAGGCGCAGCCGCTTTTCAACGTCGATGCCTGCGCCCCGCAGATGGGCGCGGTGGGGCAGTTCCGGCGCCTCGCCGGGGAGCCCCATGGGCTCGTCCTCGCGCCCCAGATCGAATTCCTGCCCACCGACCGCACGAGCCTGGGACGCACCTGCACCCTGAATCAGGGCGGCGTGGCGGTGGCCATGAACCTGGCGCGGATCGCCCATCCCGAGGCGCGCTTTTTTCTTTTCAATGTCGATCTCTCCAGCCTGGATGCCGAGGCGCTGCGGCTGCAGCTGCAGGAGCGGCTCCAGCCGGTTTTCCGCCACTACGGACTGCTGCCTTCGCGGGGGACTCTGCGCGAGGCCATCGCCGGCGCCATCCTCGATCACCATCGTCTGCGCACCGAAACGGCCGACCTGGCCGCATCGTGCGCGGAGGAGGCACTGGCCGCGGGCATCCCCGTGGCGCTGGCCCTGGGCCGTGAATACATCCTCAATCCCGGCATCTTCGACAGCCATGTGCGCCGCCTCCTGCGCGACAAGCACATGGTGGTTTTGCCCTCCTATGTGCTGGACCTCGATCTCAACGAGAACTACGGGCACATCTATTGGCGTAATCCCCATTTCATGGTCAGCCTCCTCGATGCCGTGGCCCGTCGCCAACTGCACGAGCGGCTACGCCATGCAAGACTGCGTGAGCTGTTCCGCCGCATCGAGACCGGCACCGCGCTCCTGCCGGTGGTGCAGGTATCCACTTTCAGCTGCGGGCCGGACAGCGTCACTTTGCCGCTCATTGCCGAGATCATGAAGCAGCGTCCCTTCCTGCTCATCCAGTCGGATGCAGTGATCCGTGAGCTCGCGCACCTGGAAAACCGCATCAACACCTACGTCAAGCAACTCGAGCTCGGCCCCACCGGGCCCAGGCCCGGTGGGGGAAAAAGGCCTTTCGAGATCCGCACCCTGGAGGAGCTGGTCAACACCGGGCCGATCGACCGCGGGCGTGACGTCATCTATCTCCCCACCCTCGGGGACAACCGGGCGATCACCGCCGCCCTGCGCGGAGCGGGCTACACCTGCATAGACAACTATGGAGAGGACTTCGACCTCCAGCGGCTGGTGCGCCAGGGTCGGCGCAGCGCGGGCGATGCGGTGTGTGCACCATTGGCGGCGGTATACGGGGATCTGGAACGGGCGGTGGCGGACTTCAACCGCCGGCGCGCCGCCGGTGACCCACAGTTGAGGGGTAAGAGCCGGCTGCTCTACTTCGACAATGCGGGCAGCGGTCCCTGTCGTCAGGGCCAGTATGCGGACGTTCACCGTCTACTGGCTTACAAGAACCGCCTGGCGGTGGCAGCGGGCGAAGAGAGTGGAGAGCCCCCCTGCCCGGTCGTGCCCGGTGCCGGCCTGCTGCGGTTCCTCATCGGCCGAGAGAGCCAAGGCTATGAGGTCGGCGTGGAGGAATGGGCGCTCGTCCGCGCGCAACAGGGCGCGGTGCTGCATGGAGTCCTTCAGTCCCTGCTCTTCACCGGCGGCGCGCGGTGCCGGGATGAGGACGAATACCAGCGTTTTCTCGCCGACTTTCGGGCACTCAAGGAATCGCTCTATCGCGCCCAGGAAAGCTTCCATGGCCCAGGGCCGCTCTCCCGCGCGCTGCTGCACCGACTCGGCGACGCGCCTTACCTTGCCCCACTTATCAAGTATTTTGCCTACGGCATCACCGGCAGGGAGCTGGTCGAGCCCCTGCGGCGCTTTACCGCCACCTGGCTCGCCGGACGCGAGCCCGCAAGCCCGCGTTTCACCATTGCCCTGACGGGCGAGGCGTACATGCGCGCGGCCCAGGCCGAGGACATCTTTCGCATCCTTCTCGCCTACCTGGGTTTTCGCCGTTTCGCGCTGGAATACACGCCGGTCTGGAGCTATCTGGAGTTTCTCCTCGAAGTAGTCGTGGAGATGGAATGCGAGCCGTTGGAGCGCCTGAAGAGCGCTGACAAGAAAGAGGGGGCGCATGCCGCGCGCCGTCGCATCCGGGCGACCCGCATCCTCCAACTCATCCTCCGCCATCTGGTGGCCCGGCCGCTCTATGCCGCCGCCGGCCTCCCCCTGCCCCTTCCTGTGAGGCGGGTACTGGGGCTCACCCGCGAACTCATCCCCACCCTACGCCCTTCCGGCGAGATCATCACCTATGTGGGGGAGGCGATCGGTGAGCTGCGCAGAGGCGCGGACCTCGTCCTCAACGTCGCGCCCAACGGCTGCATGGTATCCACCATGGGTGAGGTGCTCACCCCGGCGATCATCCGCGCCGCGGGGCGGGGGCGCGTCCAACACCTCTTTTCCGCCGATGGGGATGTCGACGAAGAACTCCTCGCCCTGGCGCTGCTCAAGGCCATGGGGCCGGATGGCCTGGACCCAGTCCGGGCCGCGACTGAGCCTGAGCCCGCCAAGGGGCGTGGGGTCGGGTAGCCAGTCATGTTGGCGAAACGAGCCCATGAACGGGCAGATGAAAAATGAAATGGTCCTGGAAATTCACCCGCATCGCGGGCATCGATATCTACGTCCATGCTACCTTCTTTATTCTCATCGCCTGGATTGGCTTGAGTTACTGGCAGGTGGAGGGCAGCTTGGCCGCTGTCATCAGCGGCATCGGTTTTATCCTGGCGCTGTTCGCCTGCGTGTTGCTGCACGAGTTAGGACACGCGCTGACCGCGCGGCGTTACGGCATACGTACCCGGCACATCACGCTGTTGCCCATCGGCGGCGTCGCCGCCATGGAGCGCATGCCGGATGACCCGAAACAGGAGATCGCCGTGGCGCTGGCGGGGCCGGCAGTCAACCTGGTGATCGCGCTTGGGCTTTTGCTGTGGCTCTCGGTGAGCAACGCGCTGGTGCCGGTGGAGCAGCTCAGCCTTACCGGCGGACCGTTTCCGGAACGGCTGATGGTGATCAACATTATGCTCACCGTCTTCAACCTGCTGCCGGCCTTCCCCATGGACGGCGGGCGGGTGCTGCGGGCGGCGCTGGCCATGCGTACGGATCGTGTTCGGGCAACCCGGGTGGCCGCCAGCGTGGGGCAGGGACTTGCCCTGTGGCTGGGTTTCATGGGGCTGTTCTACAACCCCTTCCTGATCTTCATCGCACTATTTGTGTGGATCGGAGCCGCGGCCGAGGCGGGGTCGGAGCAGGTCAGGTTAACCCTGTCCGGCACGGTCGTGGGTCGGGCCATGTTGAGCGATTTTCAAGTCTTATCACCCGACGATCCCCTGTCCCGCGCCGTCGAGCTGACCCTGGTCGGCAGCCAGAAAGAATTCCCGGTGCTAGTGGATGCGGTCATGGTCGGGGTGCTTGGTCAGAATGACCTGTTGAAAGGACTGCAGGCAAAGGGAGAACAGGCCCGGGTTGGTGACTGGATGGAGCGGGAGGTTCAGAGTGCCGACATCGACGAGCCCCTCGAAAAGGTGCTGGAGCGGCTACAGAGCTGCCGGTGCCGGCTGCTGTCCGTGACCGAAGCCGGCCGGCTGGCGGGTATTGTCAATCTCGACAATGTCATGGAGTTGATCAAGATCCAGACCGCTCTACAGGAACGGCACGGGCAACCGAACCGGGAAGAGTGAATCGTGAAAGCCATCTTGCCGGCTTTCTTTCGGGGCAGCGTCTACCGGGTGCCGGCGCTCTGGCAAGAATTGAGTTCGCTGAACGCCAGGGATGATCGTTTTGGCGAGGCGGCATTCGAATGAGAAACGCGGCGGGTCGTCACACACGCCAGTCCGCGGCCTGGGGCATGGTGATCAGCGTCCTGTTCGTCGCAGCTGTGCTGGGCGTTCTGTTGCTGTTCGACGTCGACGAGCAGGTTTTGCGGCTGTTGAGTTGGCTCGACGCGCAGGGCGCCTGGGCGTCGTTGCTGTTTGTCCTGATCATGGCCGCGGTGGTCGTGCTGCTGTTGCCGGGGGTGCTGTTCACCACCGGCGCCGGTTTCGTGTTTGGCGTGGTGGAGGGAACCGTTTATGTCGTGATCGGAACGACCCTCGGCGCGATGCTCGCTTTCCTGATTGCGCGCCACCTGTTCGGCGAGCGGGCTACCCGCTTTGTTCTGAGTCATGCCAGGCTGAAGCTGGTCAGCGAGGAGCTGGCGCCACAGGGTTGGAAGATCGTCATGCTGACCCGGCTGGTGCCCTTCTTCCCGTTCAAGCTCTCCAACTATTTTTTCGGGCTCACGTCCTTCTCGTTGCGGGGGTTCGCCGGCGGCACCTTCCTCGGCATCATCCCGTTATCGGTGCATAGCGTCTATCTCGGCTCCATCGCCGCTGATATTGCTACGCTGGGGGCGCGCAACGCTGATCGCACACCGCTCGAATGGGGCCTGTACGGGGCTGGTTTTCTGGTCGCGGTCGGGGTCGTGCTCTACCTCAATCGCCTGGCGCGCCAGGCACTGACGAGGTACACCGAAGAGGGTGGGAACGGAGGAAAATGATGCCCTGGTTAAAATGGCTGCCCTGGCGGTTTTTTGTTCGCCGCATCGCCCGCGCCCATGGGTTCCTGGACCCGGTGGCATTGCTGGCGCGGCTGCACCGCTTCGCCCAGCCCGCCGAGGTGGCGGAACCCGTCGAGCTGCTGCGCGCCGGGGTGGTGTTCCATGCCCGCGGGCTCATCAACGCCCGGGTCGTCCAGCACAACCTGGACTGGGTCTGGCCCTACTGGATCGAGCGGCAGTTCGATCCCGAAGACGACGCCTTCGTGCCGCGCGCCTTCTCCATCACCCACGTCAACCTCACCCACCGCAACTGGACGGCCATCGGACTGCCCGATGTGGACGCGCTGCCGATCGTCGATCCCCGCGGCCTGCTCACACCGCACCACGACGGCTGGTCGCTGGACGCCTGGGTGATGGGGGACGACGGGCGCCGCCTGCTGCCGTCGCGAGCAAACAGTGCGACCCAGCAATTGGACATGAGCGGCGGGTTGGCGGTGATCACGCAGACGGAGCAGAGCGGCCTGACCTTGTGCAACCAGGTCTCGGTCCAACTCGAATCCGCGATGCCGGTCTGCCGGCAGCGCCTCAGCGCGCGCAGCGACAGGGGCGGATGGCTGGTGCTGGCGCTGCGGCCCTATAACCCCGAGGGGATCAGTTTCATTCATCGGATTGCACTGTCTGCCGAACGCATGGCCTGGACCGTCGACGGACAGGCTGCCGTCACCTTCAGTGCGCCGGCCCAACGGCATCATGTCTCGGACTATCGTGCCGGCGATGTGGCCATCCATCTGCAGGACCGGGACGACGAGACAATGGGCGTGTGCGAGGTGGGCATGGCGACGGCCGCGGCCTTGTTCCGGCTCGCGCCCGGGCAGGCGGGCGATCTGGCCGTGCGCGTCCCGCTCGCGCACAGCGCGCGCCCGCCGGGTGATTCCGCTGCCGCCTGGCAAGAGGCCCTGCATGGCTGCTGCCGACTTCGCGTACCGGATGAAAAGGTACAGTTTCTCTACGCGGCCGCCTTGCGCAGCCTGATCCTGCATTCGCCCGGCGACGTCTATCCCGGACCCTACACTTACAAGCGCTTCTGGTTCCGCGATGCGGCGTTCATCATCCACGCCCTGCTGTGCGCCGGCCTGACGGGCCGCGCCGAACGCGCCCTGGACCGCTTTCCCTCACGCCAGACCGCGCGTGGCTACTTCCATTCCCAGGAGGGAGAATGGGACGCCAACGGCCAGGCGCTGTGGATCATGCAGCGCTTCTGCGAGCTGACGGGGCGTACTCCCAAGCCCGGCTGGCGCCAGGCGATCCTGCGCGGCGCCCGTTGGATCGGCAGGAAACGGCTGGCCGGGGGGCCCGAGTCGCCGCATGGCGGATTGCTGCCTGCCGGCTTCAGCGCCGAGCACCTCGGGCCCAACGACTACTATTATTGGGACGACTTCTGGGGCATCGCCGGCCTGCGCGCGGCGGCGGCCCTGTGTATCTCCATGGGCGAGGCGGCGGCGAGCCAGGAATTCCTCGACGAGGCCGAGGCATTCGCGGCCGACGTTAACCGCAGCCTCGCCGGCGCCGCGGCACGGCTGGGACGACCCGCGATGCCCGCCTCACCCAACCGGCGCATGGATGCGGGGGCGATCGGCTCGCTGGCGGTGGGTTACCCTTTGCAACTGTGCCCGGCGGATGATCCGCGCCTGTGCGATACGGCCGCGTTTCTGCTGGACAAGTGCTTCGTCGCCGGCGGCTTCTTTCAGGACATGATCCACGCCGGCGTCAATCCCTACCTGACCCTCCACATCGCCCAGGTGCTGCTGCGCGCGGGCGACCCCCGCTACCTGGAGCTGCTGGACAGGGTGGCGGCGCTGGCCAGCCCCACCGGGCAGTGGCCGGAGGCGATCCATCCGCGCACCGGCGGCGGCTGCATGGGGGATGGCCAGCACGTGTGGGCGGCGGCCGAATGGCTGATGATGGTGCGCCACCTGTTCCTGCGCGAGGAAGGCGACAGGCTGATCCTGTGCCAGGGTGTGCCAGCGCGCTGGCTCGAGGGCGATGCGGTGGTGAGTCTTGGTCCCGCGCCGACCGCCTTCGGTACACTGACGCTCGAGCTCGTTTCCGCCGGCAGTGGGGTCAAGGTGGCCTGGGATGCGAAGTGGCACACCGAATCACCGCCCCGCATCGAGGTGCGCCTGCCCGGCTTCCACCCGGTCAGCGCCGCAGGGGGCGCGGTGTCCGTGGAGCTGCAGAAAGCTCGCCCATGAACATCGTCATGCTGACCAACACCTATCTGCCCCACGTGGGCGGGGTGGCGCGCTCGGTTGCGGCCTTCGCCGCCGAGTACCGGCGGCGCGGCCACCGCGTGCTGGTGGTGGCGCCCGAGCTCGACAACCCGCCTGCCGACGAGACGGACGTGGTGCGCATCCCCGCCATCCAGCACTTCAATGGCAGCGACTTCTCCGCGGTGCTGCCGGTCTCCGGTTTGCTCAGCGAAGAGTTGGACGCCTTTCGACCGGACATCGTCCACGCCCACCACCCCTTTCTGCTGGGCATGACCGCCTTGCGCATCGCCCGCTACCGCGAGCTGCCGCTGGTGTTTACCCATCACACCCTGTACGAGCAGTACACCCACTACGTTCCGGCGGACTCGCCAACCTTGCGGCGCTTCGTGATCGAGCTGGCCACCCGCTACGCTAACCTGTGCGACCAGGTGCTCGCCCCCAGCGAGAGCATTGCCACACTGCTGGGCGAGCGCGGCGTAGAGACACCGCTCAGGGTGGTGCCCACCGGCGTCGATGTGGCGCGCTTCGCGCAAGGGGATGGCGCGAGGTTCCGAAAAACGCTGGGCATCCCCGCCGCCGCCTTCGTGGTCGGCCACCTGGGCCGGCTCGCCCCGGAAAAGAACCTGAAATTCCTGGCCGAGGCGGTGGCCCGATTCCTCGAGGCCGAGCCCCGCGCCCGGTTCCTGCTGGTGGGCGTGGGACCGTCGGAGCGGGCCACCCGGGCGGTGTTCGAGGCGTCGGGCCTGACGGGCCGGCTGCACCAGGTGGGTGTGCTGAAGGAACAGGCGCTGGTGGATGCCTACCACGCCATGGACCTGTTCGCCTTCGCCTCCAGGAGCGAGACCCAGGGCATGGTGCTGACCGAGGCCATGGCGGCGGGGGTGCCGGTGGTGGGCCTGGACGCGCCGGGGGTGCGGGAGGTACTCAGGGACGGGTGTAACGGCCGGCTGTTGCGCGAGGAGACAGCCGAGGCGTTCTGCGCGGCCCTGCAATGGATGGCCGCCCTGCCGCAGCAACAGATGCAGCCGCTCCGGCAGGGCGCGTTGGCGACCGCCGAGGACTTCTCCATGGCGCGCACGGCGGACAAGGCCCTGACCTGCTACCAGGCGCTGCGTGAGCAGTCCTTTGTCGCACGGCCTCAAGAGCACGAACGCTGGGAGCAGGTGCTGCGTCTCATCAAGGCCGAGTGGGAGATCCTCAAGGGAACGGCGGAGGCCGCTGCCACCGCGCTCAACGAGCCGGAGCCCCCCGGCCGACCGCTCCCGTGATCGGCCGCGTCGAGGTCTTTCTGCGCCGCCTGCGCCGCGGGCTGAGCCGCAGCGAATGGTTGGCGACCCTGCTGCGCCTGCCGCGCTCAGAGGCGCCGCCGACCGCCCCGGGTCTGGTCATGATCCAGATCGATGGCCTTTCCCATACCCAGCTCGACCGCGCCCTTGAACGCGGCGAGATGCCGTTTCTGCGCAGGCTCATCGCGCGCGAGCACTATCGGCTGCATCGCATCTACGCCGGTGTACCGGCAGCCACCGCGGCCTTCCAGGGCGAGCTCTTCTACGGAGTAAAGGGCGCGGTCGCGGGTTTCAGCTTCAGGGACAGCTCGTCTGGACGCCTCGTGCGGATGATCGATCCGGCAGCGGCCGCAGCGGTGGAGCGCGCCCTCGACGAGCACGGAGACGAGGCGCTGCTGAAAGATGGCAGCTGCTACGTGGACAACTATACCGGCGGTGCCGCCGAGCCCCACTTCTGCCCGTCGGCGTCGGGCTGGGGACCGGCCCTGCGCCGGGCGAATCCGTTGCTCGTGACGCTGCTGCTTCTGAGCAATGCCTACAGTTTCTTGCGCCTTGGAGCGCTGCTGGCGGTGGAATCCGTGCTCGCCATTGTGGACTGCGCCCGCGGCCTGTTCGCCCGCGAGGATCTGGTCCAAGAGCTGAAGTTCGTCCCCACCCGGGTGGCGGTCTCCATCCTGCTGCGCGAGCTGGCCACCATCGGGGCCAAGATCGATATCGCGCGGGGGCTGCCCATCATCCACATCAACTTCCTCGGCTACGACGAGCAGGCCCATCGGCGGGGACCGTCCTCCCTGTTCGCCCACTGGACCCTCAAGGGCATCGACGACGCCATTGCCCGCCTGTGGCGGGCAGCGCACCGTTCGGTCCACCGTAACTATGACCTGTGGGTCTATTCCGACCATGGCCAGCAAGAGGTCGAGCCTTACCTGAGCCTGCACGGCCGCTCCATCGAGGCGGCCGTGTCCGCGGTGCTGGCCGCGGCGGGCGTCAGCGCGGCACCCGTGCCGACAACGACTCCACACGGGGTTCAGACCCAGCGGGTACGGCAGCTCGGCGGCAAGAGGATCCAGCGCCTGTTCGCGGTGAGCAGTGCGCCGCCAGATGAGCCGGATCGCGGCCACGCAACCACTACCGGCACGGGGCCGATCAGCTTTGTCTACTGCGCTCAAGCGTTGGAGCCAGCGGTGCGCGACAGGGTGGCCCATGCCTTGGTGAGCAACGCCAACATACCGGCGGTGTTGATTGCGGACGGTCCGGGACGCGCGCGGGCATGGAGCGACGCCGGCGTGTTCGAGCTGCCCCGACAGGGCGCCGGGGTTCTCGGCGCCGACCACCCCTTTCTGGAGGAGGCCAGCCGGGACCTGGTGGCGCTGTGTCACCATCCGGATGCGGGCGACTTCGTTCTCTGTGGCTGGCGATCTGGCACGACGGCGTGCAGCTTCGCCATCGAGAACGGCGCCCACGGCGGGGCCGGGGCCGAGGAGACCCGCGCCTTCGCGCTGTTGCCCGGCGATGCGCCCGTGCCGGCCGCCGCACGCGACTACCTGCGTGCGGCAGACCTGCGCCAGGCCGCGTTGCATCTGCTGAGCCGTGTGGAGACCACGCGGACGGTCGCACCGAGACGCCGGACCGGCCAGGGCACGTTGCGCGTTATGACCTATAACGTGCACAGCTGCATCGGCATGGACGGCAAGCTGTCGCCGGAACGCATCGCGCGGCTCATCTCCCGCTATGCGCCGGATGTGGTTGCGCTGCAGGAGCTGGACGTCGGCCGGGCGCGTACCGAAGGCATGGACCAGGCACACCTCATCGCCCGCTATCTGGAAATGGATTTCCACTTTCATCCGGCCCTGCACATCGAGGAAGAACGCTATGGCGATGCCATTCTGACCCATCTGCCCATGCGCCTGGTCAAGGCGGGCCCGCTGCCCGGTTTGGCAGACAGGCCGGGGCTCGAACCGCGCGGCGCCCTGTGGGTGGCCATCGATGTGCAGGGGACCGAGCTGCAAGTGCTCAACACCCACCTCGGCCTGCTGCCGCGCGAGCGCCGGACGCAGGTGGAGGCACTGCTGGGACCGGAGTGGCTGGGCCATCCCGACTGCCGCAGGCCAGTGGTGCTGTGCGGTGACTTCAACGCGCTGCCGGCATCAAAAGTGTGCCGCCGGTTGCGCACGCGCCTCAACGATGCGCAGATCGAGCTCGACAGTCATCGTCCCCGCAGCACCTTCTTCGGCCGCTTCCCCGTCGCCCGCATTGACCACGTGTTCGTCGACCTCGGCCTTGAAACGGTCGACATCGAGGTGCCGGACTCGGAACTGGTGCGCGTGGCTTCCGATCACCTGCCGCTGATCGTGGAATTGGGGATCCGGCAGGAAAATCCCGCATCGCCGCCCCGCCCGGGAGACCGGCAAGCACCGGCGGCCGAACAACGAAACTGAATAACCGGGGACCAGTACGCCAAGTAACCAAAGAAAAAATCATGCACAACAACGCCATCAAAGCGGCCTATCGGCGCTACGCACGCGTTTACGATGTATTGTTCGGCTCCATCTTGAATCCCGGTCGAAAAATGATCATCCAGGCGCTGGATTGCCAGCCGGGAGAGCGGATTCTGGATGTGGGCGTCGGCACCGGGCTTTCCCTGCCGTTGTATCCCGCCGGCGTCAGGGTGACGGGTATCGACCTTTCACCGGAGATGCTGGCCAAGGCGCGTCAGCGTGTGCAGCGCCAGGGGCTGCTCCAAGTGGAAGCGCTGCTGGAGATGGACGCGGAAGGCACGAGTTTTGCCGATGACAGCTTCGACAAGGTGGTGGCGATGTATGTGGTCTCGGTCGTCTCCAGTCCTGTGCGTCTGATGGCGGAGGTGCGCAGGGTCTGCAGGCCCGGCGGCGAGATTTTCGTGGTCAACCATTTTCGCGCGCGGCATCCTGCGCCACGCGCGGCGGAGAAGGCGATCTCGCCGTTTGCCCGCCCGGTGGGCTTTCACCCGGACCTCGGCCTCGATGATTTCGTCGCCTCCACCGGCCTGCCACTGGTTGAAAATCAGCGCGCCAATTTACTCGGCGGCTGGCGGGTGTTGCGTTTCAGAAACGGGTTGAAGCAGAGACAGGTCGCTTGACACCGCCCCGGCATTCGCTGCGCGCCAAGGAAGTGCGAAGCACGAGGCGCGTAGTCCCCGGTAGCCGTAGGCGCGGGCATGTTGCCGCAGTGGCGTAGGGGCCGTAGGTCCCGGAGCCAGCGGAGGCGACATGCAGAG
>JAYEJW010000124.1:0-3173 GCA_034716535.1 Pseudomonadota bacterium | reverse complement strand
CTCATAGGTACGCCAGCAACATAGGCCTTAGCTGACTCTGGTAGAGCGCCTCGGAGGCCGGTTTGTGAAAACAGTGTTTGAAGAACCGCAGCACCTGGCGGCTAACCTTGGAGGTATAGCGGAATACTGGTGCGTTCATCGGGGTCACCATTTGTTGCGGCCTGGCAAGGCCGCGTTATCTTGCAGGTGCGAATCCTGCCCAGGTAACCGCTAGCCACGGGCCTGGAATCGAGACTTGCAGTCAGTGCGGTAACGGGCTGATTGATGCGTAGTCGCGAAAGGAGGCGAGGTGCAAGGGTAACAGGTGATGCTGACCTTGAAGGTGTAGAGCTCCGAAAAGACCGACGTTGGAATTGGCCGATGGTTTAAATGGGCCAGCAGGCAACAGCGCTGCGGACGCCTTGGCGAGTGCGTAGCGACGCCCCGGAGTCTTAGGCCGTGTCGAGCCTCACATCGAGATAACGTGGTAACCAGGGAGATCCGGCAGTCGGTGCCGAAGGATCGGCGCACCCTCGGACAAGTGTAAAAAGCGAGGACGAGGGCATCGGCTGACGGAAGTCGGAGCCGCCCGTACGAGCGATGAAGCCTGGTAATGCGGGCGGAGCAAAGGGGTGGCGGTCTGGGATAACGAGTCGGGGAGACATGGCCCGACGCAGAGCGGACTCTGTCCATGACAACACGACTGGCTCGTTTCACACAGAAGGCGCGTGAGGAGCCGCGGACGCGGTTCACCGCCCTGATGGGTCTGGTCTTCGACCCGGAGGGGCTACACGCCAGCTTCGAGCGCCAAAACGGAAGGAAGGCGCCCGGAGTGGATGGGATACGCAAGGCGGACTATGCGGTGGGTCTGGATGATCGGATCGACGATCTGTCCGGGCGCCTGCGACGGATGGGCTACCGGCCCGAGCCGTCGCGGCGGGTTTACATCCCCAAGGGGGGAGGCCGCTACCGCCCGCTCGGAGTTCCTTGCTTTGAGGATCGCCTGGTCCAGGACCGGCTGAGCCTGATTCTGCAGGCCATCTGGGAGCCGGATTTTCGGGACTGCTCCTACGGCTTTCGTCCCGGTCGCAGTGCGCATGGCGCGCTGCGGCGGGTGGCGGAGGTCATCACCCATGAGCGCACCCAATGGGTGGTCGAGGCCGACATCAAAGGCTTCTTCGATCATGTGTCACATTCCCACATGATCCGCTTCCTGGAGCAGCGCATCGGCGACCCGAACTTTCTGCGCCTGATCCAGCGGTTTCTCAAGGCGGGGGTGATGGATGATGGAGCTTTTCGCGCGAGTGAGGCGGGAACCCCGCAAGGGGGCCTGGTCTCGCCCGTGATGAGTAATATCTATCTGCACTATGTACTGGATCTGTGGTTTGAGAAGCGCTTCGCGAGGTCGTGTCAAGGCAAGGCGTCGTTAGTCCGCTTTGCTGATGATTTCGTGGCGTGTTTTGAGCGGGAAACGGATGCCCGGCGGTTCCGTACGGAGCTGACGGAACGGCTGTCGGCTTTCGACCTGGAAGTCGAGCCCAGCAAGACGGCGGTCCTGTGCTTCGGAAGCGAGGCGCAGCGCACCTGTCATCAGGACGGGCTGTCCCGACCCAAGGTCTTCAACTTCTTGGGTTTCATGCACTTGGTCACGCGCAGCCGTAAAGGCCGCTTTATGGTTGGGCGCCGGACGGAGGGCAAGCGGTTTCGCAGCAAGCTCAAGGCGTTGAATGAACGCCTGCGTGCGCTGCGGGTCGCCGGGGGCAATGCCATGGTGGAGTTTGTCCGGCAGCACTTGGAAGGCCACATCCAGTACTACGGGGTCAGCGGGAACGCCCGGCGCGTCACAAGCTATGTGTATTTCGCCAGCCGGCTCCTGTTCAAGTGGCTCAATCGCCGCAGTCAAAGCCGCTCTCTTACCTGGGAGCGATTCTGCGAGGTGATTGCAGGTCAGTTGCCCCGCGGGCGGATTCTGCACAACCTCTATCCCAAGCCGACGTGGATGACCCAGACTGGGAGCCGGATGGTGTAACGCTCCAAGTCCGGTTCTGCGAGGGACCGGGGACGAGCTGACGGATGGTTGAGATATTGTGGCACCGCCGGGAAACCAGGCGGCAACAGAGAACACCAACTTCAACCTGACCGTCGGCAAGGACCCGGTCTACTCTCCAGCTGACCCCGATCAATAGCACGCTCTTTCCTGCTCGTGGCGAAGCCACGATCCCTTCTCTTTGCCGCAAAGCCCAGTGTTCAGACCAACTGCGCGCCTTCGGTTTTCGTTCCGACGGTGACGGAGTCATCGCTGATCCGCACCAGTCACCCTTCTGGATCAAGGCACTGGGGCTTCCCCTTTCGGGGGACAGACACCCGGCCCCTGGCTCGTAAGAGCCCCAGAAAATCGTCAGTGCCCTGCCATGTCCAAGTGGTGCGAATAGCCTTCATTGAAGCCACCCGCTCTCACAGATCGATGGCTCCTCCGCGCTGGGAGGTCCAACCCCTTATTGGTTCATGACAGAGGCGTATCAGTCCAAAATTCCCGCTCCACGGCGATGGGGATGGGATGCGGCGGCGGCCAAATCAGATCTGGTGGTTGTCGGCCAACCCCATGGCGAGCTCACCGCCGCAGCCCTGGATTTATCCGTTCATGCGAATGCCTTGTTCACGTCAAAGGGTACCTGATCGCGCAAGACGTAGTAGCAGGCCCGCGCGAGCTTGTGAGCCACCGTCTTGATGGCCACGATGCGGTGGGTGCGGGCACTCTTGCGCTGGTAGTAGCGTTTGATCTTGGGGTTGTAGCGCACCGCAAAGTTTGCCGCCTCCACAAAGGCCCAGGCCAGGTACTTGTTGCCGTTCTTGCGGTTGCCGCGGCCCTTGCGCTTGCCGTTGCTGATGTGCTCGCTGCCCACACAGCGGCTGTAGGAGGCGTAGTTGCCGACCTTGGCAAAACGCCCGATCTCGCCGGTCTCGAGCATGATGGTCAGGCCCAGGATCTGGCCGATGCCACTGACCGTCAGCAAGGGCTTGAATGCCGGGCGCAGTCCGATCCGCCCCTTCACCCGCTTCTCCAGCACGGCGATCGCACCGTCCAACGTGCGCATCACCGCTAGGGTGCTGTTCACCGCCAGCGCCAGATCGATATCGGGCAACAGCCGGTCTACCTCCTCGTAGGACAACCGCTTGATCTGGTTGGCGCTGAG
>JAYEJW010000123.1:0-3187 GCA_034716535.1 Pseudomonadota bacterium | reverse complement strand
GGCATCTCCTTCTGGGACTATCTGGGTGACCGCATCGGACAGAACGGAAACATCGCGCCATTGCCCGATATCATCCGCGAGCGCGCCGCAGCGGCGAGCGTAATGCCCTGAGATATTGAGAAGTTACAGTTAGTCCTTGCATCCCTACAACGAGGGGTCGAAGAGCCAAGGGTTCCGGACCCCGCCGATGTGATCGCCCAGCGCAAGCGCAAACTCTCGAGTTAGGCATTCGTGGATCACGTCAGCGCTTCCCTGCAACGCCAAGGCAGATGAAATTGGGATGAGTACCGTTCTCGTAATCAAGTACACCGTGATGACATCGGTCATCCTCTTGATGTTGACGGTAGGTCTGCGTACCCCGTTCAATCAAATCGTCGACGTTGTAAAAAGATTTTCACTCCTGTTGCGGGGATTGATGGCAAATTTCGTCGTCGCACCCGTGCTTATCTATCTGAGTATTCTCTGGTTACCCATTGCAGCGGAAGTAAAGATCGGGATCATGTTAATGGCGTCGGCACCCATTGCGCCCATGGCGCCACTGCCATTTGTCGGTATCGCGAAGGGAGATATCGCCTACTCGGCGGGACTCATGGTAATCGCCGCCGTCCTATGCGTGGCTCTGACACCCCTAATCCTCACGCTTACGCTGCCATCAAGCGATGGGGGCTTAAAGGTGGATCCCTGGCAGATCGTTCGGACGCTATTATTAGTCCAGTTGATACCGATCGGCACCGGGATTGTGATTCAGCGTGTCAGCCTAGCTTGGCGCGAAAGACTACTCAGGTTCGTCCCCAAAATCGCTCAGTCGGGCCTGCTTGTTGGTATCGGTATGTTATTGGTACACCAGGCACAACAGATATTGTCCATCGGTCTGCTGGGGATCGGCGTCAACCTAGTGCTGGTTGTGCTATGCCTGGCGGTCGGCCACGTAACACTAATCGGTGAATCGGGTGAGTTAAGAAGAGCGCTTGCGGTGTCAACCGCCGTTCGCAACATTCCGCTGGCTTTTGTGATCGCCAACGAAAGCTTCCCGGGGACCCTGGTTCCTCCGGTAACGCTCGTCTTCACGACTTTTTCCATGATCCTTTCTGTCATGTACGGTAGGCTGACAGTTGGGCGGGACTCTTGACTCCTTAATAACAGTCCTCCCTCCCTTTTCCCTCAATAAGGGTCGTCCACGACGACATAGACGATATCCGTCCCTCGATATGATGGCTCGTAATAGATGCCGTCGCAGCGGTGGTATGTGATGCGGTCAACGATGGCCGTCCTACAGGACGGCGGCGGAGAAGAGACGATCGCACCCACCACCAATGCACCGGCAACGGAATCGACGATGGAGCCAGCCAACAGTGCAAAGGTCAGGACAACAGCCGTAATAAAGCTTTTACGCGCTGCGCTTCCGCATAGGAAAGCAAGGGTGTTCCACTCAGTAGGATGGCCGCAACGGCGGCCTTGAGAAATCGTGTAAGCGGCATTGTTTTTCCTCCAATTTCAGTAAGGTGTGCCCAGGCAAATCACGGGGCAGTCAATATTGGTACCCCGCCTGTAATCAACTGCCTGATTGATGCGGTGGAGTTCTCATGCCTTTCCCGAATCAACCTCCCGCGCCAAGTAACGCTCCACCGCGGTCTGTAAGTTGAAGATCAAGCGCTCGCGTCCGAGTTTATTTCCCAGTAACGAGAGCTTGACCATGCGCAGGACCTCAGGATTGAGGGCCACCAGCCACAGCTCGACGCCGCGCTCGTGGAGGCGCTCTTCTCCCTCGATCAACATCTTCAGGGCCGAATAATAGAGTCCCACCTCGACGGGGAGTTCGGCGACGGTGGCATAGGCCATGGCCTTGGGGATGACCACCGCCGCCGAGGTCAATCCCGCGATGAGATCGCCGCGAAACCACGCCGGCCGGTACTCGGCAAGCCAGTCCAGCATTGGGATGAGTCCGACGCGACTGTTGCCGTTTGCCATATCCCGGCGCTCCATCGCTTAACGATTCGATCGTGTCCTCGGGATCACGCAAGTTTGCGGCAACTGATCGGTGACGTATTCCTGCTCGCGATTCCACCTCGAACTGCTGTGCGGGGACGCAGGATCGGACGGTGTTACCTCGCTGTCGCACGGGTGACCATCGCCTCACCCGGTGGTCGGACTCCCCTCCCGGCTTTGGCGCGTGCACACGACCGCGCTATGCAAAGCCGCCGCGATCACTGCATACAGGGCAACGGCCGCCAGCGTCGTCGGAAAGTACGCAACGAGCCGGCTACCGAGTCCCAAGATGCTCGAATTGGAGAAACGGCCGGAGAAGACATAGAACCCGCCGCTCGCCAGCAACTCGGCAACGACCGCCGCGCCGAGCAGGCTCGCGCTCAATGGCGCGAGCATCGACCAGCTGAAACGGTGACACCCGGCGTACCAACGTCCGGCGAACCACATGGCCCCGTACGCCGGTACCAGGAAGCCATAGGCGGGGCTGATACAGAAGCTGCTGACGCCGCCCCAGCCAACGGCAGCGACGTCGATCAGCAACGCGTGGGCGAACAGCGCAGGAAACACCCAGCCGGGTCGCAGATAGAGCCCCGCCAGAAAGAACACGGCGAGTGTGGCATCGGGGAGGTGGTGCCCCAGTGCGGCGATATGCTGGCCGCGGGTGAAGGCCATCACTGCGGCCAACGCCAGACCGATCGAGAGTTGATCGCGCGTGTTGAGTTCCGACATGACGGGTTCTCCGGTTGTCGTGTTGCGCCTTCGAGTCGGTTTGGAGTAGGTGCCGAAAGTCGCTAACTCGAACAGGCGATGCCCCGGCATTTCCTCGACGTCCGACGCGATTACGCGGTTTCCGCATGGTCCCGCCCGCAACCGCTTGGATAGTGCTGGAAGGGATCGCCGGCACACCTCTCGGCACCAGGAATGCACAAGTGTGCCCAACGCTTGCTGACACTCCAAATGGTCGACAGCGACAGTGCACTTTGAAATTTGACAGACAATGCGCAAGGTTTAAAGTGACTTATGGTGAGTAACAAAATGTTACGCCTAAAACTATCAATGAGTTAGATTGAAAATGCGTAACTTCTCAATAAGTAGGGGCAGGTATATCAATGGGCTAAGTGGATAAGTTAGAATTCTCAGCAAGAGTTCGCCATAGTCTGCTGTCTGCTCTCGTCCATGTCCGATCGCGATCAACTGCCGA
>JAYEJW010000122.1:0-3202 GCA_034716535.1 Pseudomonadota bacterium | reverse complement strand
ACGGACCAAGGCATGTGCTTCTCCCGAAATACATATGCCGCCGGGGTCGGCGAGACCTTCGAGCCGGGCGGCAACGTTCACACCTTCGCCATGGATATCCTCCCCATCATCGATGATGTCGCCGAGGTTGACGCCCATCCGGAAATCGAGACTGCTGGAGGCCAAACCTTCTTGCAGCGCAATAGCGCAGCGCACGGCATCCTGTGCGGTCGGGAACTCCGCCAGAAAGCCGTCGCCCGTATGTTTAACGATGCGGCCGCGGTATTCGGCAATTCCCGGATCGATCACATTGGAACGAGCAGCGTGCCATGCCGCAACCGTTCCATCCGTATCCCGCTCCATCAGCCGGGTATATCCCGCGATGTCCGCGGCAAGAATGGCGGCAAGCCTGCGTTGGATTACGCGGTCTGCCATGATCCTCCCCAGACTCGCCCTAGCAGGCAACTACTCTAGAGGGCAGCCGCTGCAGCATGCGGCGAAACCCCCGCGTGCCGGGCTGTTGGTAGGGTTTTTTGGCGGTGAACCTGGGAAGGTTGGTTGGCCGATGGGTATGATCATTCGTATTCTCGGAACACCCGCTGTGGAACGCGATGGCGGCGGTGTTGTTGCGCCGCGAGGGCGTAAGTCATGGGGCCTTTTGGGCTTCCTGGCTCTGAGCGAGACCCCGCCTTCCCGTCACCGTCTGGCCAGCCTCCTCTTCCCCGAAGCTCAGGATCCGCTGGGCGCCCTGCGCTGGACGACATCCGCGCTGCGACGGCTCCTGGGAAGCCAGGGAGTGATCGAGGGTGATCCGCTCCGACTGGACCTGCCTGGAGGAACGATGCTCGACACCGCAGAAGCGTTCGGGGAATTCCGCGATCCTGGTGTGCAATACGCCATTGCCATCGCCCACTGCGATCCGCGCGTCGCCCTCGTCGAGAACGTGACAAGCGACCAGGCCGGTCTGATCGTGATCGGCTCCCGTGGCGAAGGTCAGTTCCGCGGAATCGGAGGCACCGCCTCCTATCTCGCCCGCCACTCCCCCGTTCCGCTCGCCGTCATTCCCTGACCCTCTGAAGGAGGCCCGATGAGCACACCACACGAAGTGAACGTAGTCCGAACACCGCTGCCCGGAATCGGGCTGCGGCTCGAGTTCGTCACTGCGGACGGTCCACGAGTGGGCGTCATCCATCGCCAGAAGGGAGGCCTTGAGCTCTTTGTCAGCCACGCCGACGATCCGGACTTGACGGCCGTATCGCTGCAATTGACCGTGAGCGAGGTCGCCACCCTCAAGGAGCTCTTCGGCGGCTCGGCGTTCTCTCACGAGGTGTCACATCTCCAGGAGGCTGCCGGAGGTATCGCAGTCGACTGGTTGCCGATCGAAGCCGGAACCCGGTACGTGAAGCGCCGGTTGGGCGACACGGAACTCCGAGCCCAGACGGGCGTGTCCGTGGTCACTGTGATTCGGGAAGGAGTCGCGATCCCCTCGCCGGGACCCGAGTTCGTCTTCGCCGCCGGTGACGTTGTTGTGGCGGTCGGAACCGTCGACGCGCTCGCCGCTGCAGCTCTCATTCTCCAGTCCGACGCGTAGATGGGGAGTGCCTTCCTGCTCGAGCTCGGGGCGGTGGTGCTCTCCCTGACCGTCCTGGCCAGACTGGCTGGGCGGTTCTCGTTCTCACCGGTTCCACTCTATCTGGGCCTCGGTCTCCTCCTCAGCGAACACGGTGTCATCTCTCTCGACGTGAGCCGTGAATTCATCGATGCCGGTGCCGAACTCGGGGCGATCCTGCTGCTGTTCCTATTGGGGGTCGAGTACTCGGTTGATGAATTGACCGCAGGAGTCAAGCGGGCCCACGTGGCGGGGGCGATCGATCTGGCGTTGAACTTCGTGCCGGGGTTCGTCGTGGGATGGGCGCTCGGCTGGTCCCCCACGGCCGCCTTCCTGCTGGGTGGCGTCACCTACATCTCGTCGTCCGGGATCGCAGCGAAGCTGATGCGGGACCTCGGATGGCTAGGCAACCGCGAAACACCGGCGGTGCTCTCCCTCCTCGTCATCGAAGATCTCGTGATGGCGGTCTACCTGGGGGTTGCTGCTGCTCTGGTGCTCGGCGCCAGCGCCGGAGGCCTCGCATGGTCGATTCTTGGGGCGGTCGCCGTCGTTGGCGCCGTGTTGATGATGGCAAGTCGATTCGGTGCTCACCTGAGTCGTCTGGTGTTCACCCAGTCAGACGAGTCCGTGCTGCTCGGCTTGTTGGGAATGGTCCTGCTCGTGGCCGGAGTGGCCGAACAGGTCGGAGTATCGGCAGCCGTGGGAGCTTTCCTCGTCGGATTGGCCATCTCCGGGGAGGCGGCCCGGCACGCCGACCGACTCCTCGGCCCGTTGCGGGACCTGTTCGGTGCGATCTTTTTCGTGTTCTTCGGTCTTCAGGTCGATCCGTCGACGATCCCGCCGGTCCTCCTACCCGCACTGGTGTTAGTGGTGATGGCTACCGTCGGGAAACTCGTGACCGGTTGGGTGGCAGGCCGGGGCTTCGGAGCAAGCACCGGGGGTCGACTACGAGCCGGGGCGCTGCTCATTGCACGGGGCGAGTTCTCGATCATCATCGCTGAACTCGGTGTCGAGGCGGGCCTAGAGCCACAACTAGCGCCGCTCGCCACCGCCGTCGTTTTCAGCCTCGCGGTTCTCGGTCCCGTGGCGGTACACGTCGCCGGTACAACCCGCCGGTACACACTCGGTAGCCCGATCAGATCACCGTAACGCTGGATGACCCCACCGATTTCCAACAGCCTCAACGGGACGTAGATCGTCCCGGTAGAGCCGAGGAACTATGCAGGACACTGCTCCGCTCCCAAGGCTACTCAGCGCAACCTAAGGTCAATCAGATTTTCTATGAGCGGCGGCCCGCCAGGCCGTGGCAGTACTTGTACTTGAGTCCAGACCCGCACGGATACCGCTCGTTGCGACCAACCTTCGGAGCGGACGAGTTCGGCGGCAGATGACAGAAACCCCCGCCATAGCAGGGGTCTCAGCAGCACGCCCGGGAGAACTCGAATCCCCAACCTTCTGATCCGTAGTCAGTAACAGAGGTTCATGCTACGTTGACGATACGGCTGAAATCCATGCGCACACGGGTTCTCGTCTCTCGTTGATTCGCATTGAATCCCACCGTATCTCAACCTCTCGCGGCCCAGCCGCGGCCCACGCCAACGCGCCGACATGTGT
>JAYEJW010000121.1:0-3211 GCA_034716535.1 Pseudomonadota bacterium | reverse complement strand
CCGGGTTCCGGTTCATGACTCGATCAGTTCCTCGTCGGGTTCTTCTCCGAGCCCTTCAATCAGACCTAATGGCGTCATCCGCAGCAACGGCCGAACGAGTGGCGGGACGTCAATCACATCGCGCCGTTCACGCCACCGCCAGGTGAGTGCCGCCACCGCAACCCCGGCCACCGCGGCAAGAGAGGCTACGAGAAGGCGAACACCGTCCGACTCCCGGCCAAACACGAAGCGAAGGACGACGATCCCACTGATGACCAGGGCAACTGTGGACGCCGATTCAGGGACCAGGGCAATCAGGCTGAGGCCTACTGCAAGCAACACAATCACCAGCAGAAGGCTGACCACCCAGATGGAACTTATGTCACCGATGTAGCCGACCGGGTTGAAGAAGTTCCAGGTCGCCCCCGGGATGGCGGCAACCGCGATACCCAGAGCGATCGCGGCGACGAGCGCATAGGTGCGCCGGCTACGCATTCCGAACGTGACTCCGCGAGCAGCCCGGGTCCCACCACGCACTTCCTCAGCGAGAACCGCCGAAGTCAGGCTCACGCCCCGGGTCGCCGCCGAGTCACCCCGAAGCCGCCGCACCGCATCGCTGACCAGCAGCCCCATGGATACGAGAAAGCCGCTGGCAAGCGCTCCCGGGATAAACACGTGAAGGCCACCAGGTTCGATGTCGTCGCTGAAAGACCGATGCCGTCTTGGTCGCCCGATCATGATGCCACCTGCTCCGCAGCGAGTTCCGGCGAATCTGTCGCTGACGCTTCTTCGATGATGCGGACGGTCCCGCGGTCTCCATCCACCGCAAGCCGCAGCGGGCCGTCGCCGAGACGCCGGATCAGACCCGGGACGTTGAGAACGGCAGGTAGGCCCAGTTCGCGGGCGATGATGGCGGCGTGTGACAGCGGTCCACCTTCTTCGACGACGATGGCACCCGCGGTAAGGAACAGCGGCGTCCATGCCGGGTCGGTAGTCCGGGCCACAAGAATGTCTCCCGGCTCGATAGGTTCGGTGGCCTTGGTGATGATTCGGGCGGTGCCCTCATATACGCCGCCGCTAGCGGCCCAGCCCTCGAAGACGTCACCGGTGAGCTCAACGTCATCGACGAGAGCGCGGCTCGGATCGCCGGTGAAGATCTGGGGTAGGTGCTCGGCGTCGGCGAGAACCCGAAGCGCCCGCGCCCGCTTGTCTAGTTCCCAGCGGGTGGGCCCGGCGCCGGCCAGAGCGTCCTCCAGCTCATAGCCTGCGAGCAGATCGACATCGGCCGCTCGTTCAATGGTCCCGTTGTCAACCAGACGGGTGCCAATCGCAAGATGGATGCGGCGAACCTCTCCCCCGAGGGCCAGAACGGCCGACTTGGTCTTCTCCCGGAGATGGAGGAATTCAACGGCATCATCGACGAGGCGGTGCAGCATGCGGCGGCGGATGTCCACGATCTGGCCCGTCATGACCCGCTGCATGCGCCATTTCCAGGAGGAGGTGAATTTCGCTTCGATCTCCAGGAGCTTCTCTTGCCGGGCATCGGGTGACAACATTTCCTTGCGCCCGCGCTGCTCCACCTGCACCGCCTGACCGATCAACTGCCAAGCCATGTCGGCCGACTCTGCCCACGTTTCCCCGGCGAACACAGAAGCCGACCCGGAGTGCCCGAGCTCTTGCTCCACTGCGCTGATGAGCTCGGCGCCACCCGAGGTCGTGGTCAGCGTCTTGCGGACTCTCTTGCCGCGCGCCGCCACCCCTTCGAGCGCTGCGGAAAGCTCTGAATCGGCAAGAGCGATCTTGGCCAGGTCACAGGTGTGCAGTGCGATCTGCGCCCCACAGGCATCAATGCCACCGGCAGTCAGTTGTTGGGCAATTCGCGCCGCCTCATCGCCGACATGCGGCTCGAGGAACAGTTCGACACCGCGGTAGGCAGCAGCTGCCGACGCGGCAACCGCGATCTCCGCTGCCATAACCCGACCGGCGAGATCAAGAGCACGATGCCGGTAGGCGAGCAGTTGCGAATCCGTTGCAATGGCACAGTCGGGCGGTGCGACCAGCAGGTGCTCGATGGTGCCGATCGATGTGTGTGCCTCAAAGCGAAAGCGGCGCCTGGCGGTGATCTCGCGGAAGCCGGCGATCACCGAGCGTACGCCCTTGAAGGGGCCCTTCTGCTCGGGTGGGGCCGCGGTGGCCTGAGTGATGACCCGACCGAAGTATTGGCGTTCGATCTCCTCACTGGAGCCTCCCGGAACTTCAGCGGCCGCGTCCTTCATCAGATCAAGACTCAGTACCGCCCGCCCGTTGATGCGGGCCAGGAACGGGGTGTCGTCGGCGGTGGTGGGCAGTGCCTTCATCTCGTCGAACAGACGCCGGAACCCTTGCTCAACGAGCGGAGCGGCAGTTGTCCACACAAGCGGTGACAGCACCCCGGGGAGCGCCTCTGAGATCCCTGCGGTGGTGTAGGTATCGGTAGGACGGATCAGGGTATCGAACGGATCGTGCTCAGAGTGACTGCCGAGGGTGGTGATCGGCCGCGACTGCACAAGAAACAGTTGGTCCCCGTCGTACGCCCACTCCACATCCTGCGGGCCTCCAAACGCCTTCTCGATGCGAAGGGCTTCGTCCACAACTTCCGCCAGAAGCGAATCGACCGGGGGGCGGTGGGCTGCGATGCGGGGAAGCACATACGCCTCAGGGGTAATCAGGCCCGACACGAGTTGCTCGGCCAACCCGTCGACGGCCTCGACCCTCAGATTGGAGCCGGCACTCGACGGGTCGACCGTGAACACGACACCGGCGCGGACTGCATCGACCATGCGCATCACGACAACGGACATCCCCAGATCATCCTCCGGTATCTCGGTGTGGGCCCGGTAGGCACGGGGCGCCGGTAGCCAGAGCGATGACCAGACGAGGCGAACGCTGCGCAGGAGCGCTTCGTCATCGGCGATCTCGAGAAAGGAGCGGTACTGCCCGGCGAACGAGGCGCCTGCCATGTCCTCTGCGGTTGCGGACGAGCGCACGGCCAGCAGCCCGCCGGTGCGCACCGTACCTGCGAGGCGGCGGATATCAGCGGAAAGGGAGGCCGGCATTGGCGCTTCGAGGAACGCGGCGTCGACTCGTTCTGTTGCTAGGTCCAGCTCGGCCTGGGCCGGGGGCGCTGATGAGCGGAGCTCTTCGAGGAATGCGCTCAGACCCGACTCAGTGATGAACTTGTGATACCCGGCAG
>JAYEJW010000120.1:0-3213 GCA_034716535.1 Pseudomonadota bacterium | reverse complement strand
CGAGAACCCTGCCCAGCTAATTATATTCTTACTGTTCATTTTATCTCCCATTTTCGGACACGTTTATTATAGAATTGCTGTGGCATCTAACTTCAGTGGGCTTCTATCAATACTGCTTGCCAGTGCGGGCACTGGCAATGGTCGCGCTCTAGACCCTCGAGCAGAGGGCAGAAGTCGAGACCGGTCGGGTACTGCATGTAGGCGCTGGTCATCCCGCCCCAGTCTTGGCCTCGGATCATCTCTCCGAGGGCCTCGTGGGCGATCGGGAGGCTTTTGACGTTGCTCTTCATGTTCACTCTCTCCTCGTGGTTTCCACAGGTGTCGTGTCGATGCATCGAGTCACCCGTACTGCAACTTGCAGTGCACCCTATACTGAATATTGCAGTAGAGTCAAGGGTATGCCACCAAGAATGACAACATCCTCGTATGCGGTCCTTGCCCTCCTCGACCTCAAACCCTGGACGGGCTACGAACTCACTCATCAGGCACAGCGAAGCCTCCGCTACGCCTGGCCCAAGTCCGAGCGTCTCCTCTACTCCGAACCCAAGAAGCTTGTCGAACTGGGTTACGCCACAACCCACCAGGAGGACAGCGGCGGTCGAACTCGCAACGTCTACACCATCACCGCCGAGGGACGCGACGCTCTCGGCATGTGGACGAGCACTCAAACCCAGCCACCAAGACTCGAGATCGAAGCCCTGCTGAGGCTGCTCTTCGCCGATCACGGATCTCGGGAAGACTTGCTCAGGGCCCTCGCCGAGTTCGCGAGCGACATCGGCGAACACCACCAAGCCATCGTCGAACTAATGGCATCGTACCTCGACGGCGGACATCCATTCCCACAACGAACACACCTCTCCGTGCTGTTCGCCACCTTCCAGATAGAGATGTTCAAGACCATCGAACGATGGATCGAATTCGCACGAGACGAAATCGACGAATGGCCAACCACCCAAGACCTTGGAATGACCCCACGCACCGAGACCCTCACACGCCTCCTCGCCCAAGATCAATCACCACTGAACCAATAGGCGCAAGCACAGCTCACAAGCAGGACCCAACCCGCCCATAGCGAGGCACATATGGTGCGGGCGGAGGGACTCGAACCCCCACGGGCAATAGCCCACCAGGACCTAAACCTGGCGCGTCTTCCATTTCCGCCACGCCCGCATAGCAGCCCCACCACAACAGATGCTGGGTGTGAATGAGGTTGGTGGGTCGCCTGGGAATCGAACCCAGAACCTACGGATTAAGAGTCCGGTGCTCTGCCTGGTTGAGCTAGCGACCCCGGGGCGATTGTAGCAATGCACGAGGAGACTTGATCCCTCGCATAGTCAATCCACGCCATAGTCCCGTGCCAGAAGTCTGTGGAACGGCACACCCGAACCCGGCAAACCCCGTATTTCAGCCGGTTCCTGCGGTGGCCCGTGCCCGCGGGCTTCACGTACGTCTTCGTGAATCGCGCTGTGGGGAGAGAAAGCTTTCGTCGCCAGTAGTGCTTCGCAGACCGCTCGTCATTGTCCTTATGGAGGTGGAGGCTGAGACGGAACTCTGCATCAATATCGAGATAGCTGCGAACCCACAAGATGAACAGACAAAGGAGCGCCGGATCTGTGTTGGCGAGGGTCAAATCGCTTTGTGTTTTAGCGCCTTCCGCCCAGTAGAGCGCCACACCGGCTGCGAAAAGCGGGTCTTCGAACAGGGTCCCGGCCCTTTCGTTAGCCAGGCGCCGGATCTCTCCGATCTCGGAACGCCTCTTCCGCTGGGTATCGCGCGGTGCGCCGAGTTGCGAATAGCCGCGCTGGCGGATCTCTGCGATTTGGTCTGGGGTCAGTTCGACTTCTCGACACCAGTAGGAGAGTGTTGACTTAGGGACTGGAATGATCTCGCGGATTTCGCTCTGCATCAGCCCGAGCGTCCGCAGCGCCCTGCCGAGGTCCGTTCGCTGTGGCCGGGATAGGTCGACCCATCTCGCTGCTTTCGCCAGGAGATCGGATGGTACTTCGGGTCTCATGTGTGCAACGTATCAACCCGGTACGACAGACCTTCGCGGACGTGCAACAATGGCGCCCGACGGGCTGTAGCGCAGCTTGGTAGCGCACCTGCTTTGGGAGCAGGGGGTCGCCGGTTCAAATCTGGCCAGCCCGACCATGTGACCGGAGGTCTTTGCACGCCTCGAGTCCTGCTCGGTCTTGAGTCTTGTTACGGGGTTGGGGTTGCTTCTTGGCCTCGGAGCGGGTCGCTTTGGTGTTGGTGGGGTTTTCACGTCGTTGGGTGAGCTTGGATAAGGTTCAAACCTGGCCAGCCCGACGAAGAGAATCCCCAGCGAATGCCGGGGATTCTCTCGCGGATTATGTGCTCAGTCGAGCCCGGTCTTCTTTTTGACTTCTACGGATGGAATCCCGGTCCGAGCAGCGGGCACATGAAGAAGGCGTCGTCCTCGTCCATGATGCCGTCACCATTGTCGAGCCACCAGCGGCCGCCGACGTAACCTTGGTCGCCGGGCCCAAACTCCGTTTGCAGTCCGGTGGGTCCGCCCGCCTCGAGCTGCTGGTACGGGGCTCCTTCGACGAACGGGATCGCGGTTAGGGCGATCGAGTCGTAGGCAAGATCCTGGCCGGTCACGTAGATGGTTGGTTGGCCATGCGGGTTGCCGTTTCCCCGGGCGTACGCAGGGCTTGCCATGACTCCCATCATCAGCCCCACTGCGAGCAGAGTCACAAATGTCTTTCGCACGTTGAGTGCTCCTTCCTCGGACTATCCGGCGTGGTGCCGGCTCTTGGGAAACAGCATCGCCAGGTGAAATGAACAGGCTGTGAACAGCCGGGGAACAAATTCTTAACTGCGGCCTGGACGTTGCGTGGCCCCTGCAGAGCCCAATAGAGAGTTTCGGACAAGTCCGAGGACCGCCCTTTTTCCTTTTTCGGACACCTGCTCAGACCTCCCCCTACCCC
Organism: Pseudomonadota bacterium; assembly: GCA_034716535.1. Lineage (GTDB taxonomy): Bacteria > Pseudomonadota > Gammaproteobacteria > Chromatiales > Chromatiaceae > JAYEJW01. Next base: position 259 of record JAYEJW010000120.1, on the reverse strand, counting down.
CGGCTGGCGCCGGCGATACCTTCCCCCCGGAGGGGGGACTGATGCGAGGCGGTGCCCGCAGGGCAGCCGGGGACCGGTGTTGGGCGCTTCAACGCTGCACGCGGAGAAGGGATCACGATGGTTCGACGGCTCAGGACGGTCGGACGCGGGCGCTGGTGGCGGAGGTGGGTGTTGGTGGCGGTTTCCTACGCGCTTGTCACCATCGCAGTCAATATTCTCGTGCTCGGTTCGGTTGTCGCCGCACGGGTCACGGGCCACG
>JAYEJW010000119.1:0-3216 GCA_034716535.1 Pseudomonadota bacterium | reverse complement strand
GGGTCGGAGCCAGGCGCGCGAGGGGCGTGGCGCACGCGTGTTTGCCGCGTCCAACGGCGCCGGACGCGTGATCTTCCGCTCTAATTGAGAATAAATCGCAATAACGCCGAAGCATAGACAGCAGCAAACCTCAGGTGGTGCAAACCTGCTGGAGTTGGGACGCCGTGAGCCGTGACTATCCGGTTGCAGGGATGGGCCGCACCAGCGAACGCATCTGTTGTACGCGTCCTTGCCGAACGTGGCCCAGAGCCATGGCCATCATGACCGCCAAGGCCAGGCCGACACGGGTGCGCATCTTCGCCAATCCGCGGATGAAGTGCCGCTCGAAGCCAAAGCTGTTGTCAATGCGGTTGTTGATCCGCTCCAGGGCGTTGCGCCGGTTGTAGCCGCGCTGCCAACTGGGGCTGCCGTGCGGGGTCGGCACGAAGATGCGCCGATCATGATCATCGAGGCCGATGCGCACGATACGCCCATAGTCCCCCGGATTGACGCCACCGGCTCGGTGGCACTGCGCGCGCCCTTCGCATTCCAACCCGTAGGCGCCAGCCGGGCAGCGGTACTTGAGGGTATTGCGATCGGACTCGAAGCCCTGAAAGGCCAGATCGCGCTGCTCGCCGGTTTGCGGACAGATGCAGTGGACGCTGCCTTTTTCGGTGTGGACGATGGTGTCCGCCCGCTCGGGGTATAGAGGACGGGTGATGGGCTTGGACGGATCGTAATCGGGGTGCTGCTTTTCTTCGCGCCACAACTCTGAGTCCCCTCCGAAAAGTCCCCCAGAACCTGTAGTCCCTGCAGTGACGCTGGTAAAATTGCCCGGAGCCGACGGGTACCTAAGCAAGCAGCAGCGAAGATGTTCCGAGCCAGTCCTGACAGCAGCCAGATCGATCTGTTCAGCAACATCGAACAGTTTCTGCGCGAGCGCAACCAAGAGAAGCTGAACGACCCGAACGCCTGGCACAACATCTTCCTGGATCAGGTCACCAAGCGGATTCCCGAAGCGCGTTTTGCCGATCTGTTCGATGACGAGAAAGGTCGCCCGAACACGCCGATTCGGTTTCTGGTGGCGATGTTGATTCTCAAGGAAGGCTTCGGCTGGAGTGACGAGCAGTTGTTCGAGGCAATCCACTTCAATCTGCTGGTCCGGCGCGCGCTTGGATTGCTGAATCTCACTCACGAGGTTCCCGTCGAGTCGACCTACTACCTCTTCAAGCAGCGGCTGTATCACTACCAGTTGGAAACTGGGATCAACCTGCTTCACGAGGTCTTTCAAGAGCTGACGCGCGATCAGGCCAAGCGCCTTGGGGTGGTCGGCGAGAAGCTGCGGATGGACAGCACCTTGTTGGACAGCAACCTGGCCACCTGCACGCGACTGCAGCTGATCATCGGGTGCCTGCAAGAGTTCTACAAGAGCCTCACAGACGAGCAGAAGGCGTGCCTAGAGCAAGCGGATCGAGCGCTTCTCGATCAGTTGTGCGCCAAACGCCCGAGCCAGATCATCTATGGATTAGACGAGGCGACCAAGAAGGCATGGCTAGAGGACTTTGGCAACTTGCTGCTGCGCTTGCACCAGAGCGACAGCGTGCAGAGCAGCCCGCGTTATGAGCTGATCGAGCGGCTGTTGCTCGAGCAGTACCAGATCGAGGGCGAAGGCGAGGAGCGACTCGTCCTGCTCAAGGCGCCCAAAGAGATCAGCGCCGATTCGCTGCAGTCGCCCCATGATGAAGAGGCCGCCTACCGCAAAAAAAAAGACCAGACAGTGCGTGGATACAGCGCCAATGTGACCGAGACCTGTGAGGAAGAGCTCAACCTCATCGTCGACGTACAGGTCGAGCCGGCCACGGCGGCAGACAACGCATATCTGAAAGAAGCGGTACAAAACAGCGAGGCCGTACTCGAAGGCGAGGCCCGGGAAATCTCTGCCGACGGGGCCTACTACAGCGCAGAAAACGAGACGTACGCCCAAGAGGAGGACAAGGAAATCCACCTCACCGGTTTCCCTGGCAAACCAGGGCGATTCGACTACGAACGAACCGATGGCGGCGTGGTGGTCACGGACCGCGAGAACGGAGAGATGCAGCTGGCCGAGGAATACAAACCGGGGCGCTATCGCTTCCGCGTCGACGGCAAATGGCGCTACATCACAGACAAAGACCTCGACACGGCTGAATGTCGGCGGCGAACGGAAGATCTGCCGCGGGAGTTGTTCAACCGGCGCTGCAACGTCGAAGCAACCATCTTTCAGCTCTGTTACCACACAAACAAGAAAAAGCTGAAGTACCGTGGCAGATTTCGGGTGCAGCTCTGGGCGGTGTGTCGAGCGGCGTGGATCAATGTGAGACGCATTGCGAGCTATCAGGCGAAACCGGTCGAGGCGATCGCTTGATTGAGGGGCTACGCCTCCAAAACCACCGCCCAACCGCTACGATCTTTCGTTCCAACGCAAAACCACCTGGACGTCGCCTTTTACCATCCTGCCATTGTGAGAAATACCTCTCGCAGGCTCGGTAAGCCGTGTGTTCCGACCCACAGCCCTTTTGCCGGGCTTGGCTACCGGACGGCGCTTTTCGGAGGGGACTCAACTCTCGGGTGTCGATGAGGGGGCGGATGGCGTGCTCATCCCACAGCAGGGCCTTGGTCGCAGGAAAACAGGGACGGACCACGAAATCAGCCAGGACCTGCTGCATGCACGGCCAACGGCTGGATGGTACGCATAGGGTAAACGTGATCCGTCCCTAAAACCGCCGTGAGCTACGCCGCACGCTGCAACATCCGCAGGCAGGAGGGTGTACATCTCGTACTCCCCGGCGACAAAGGCGCAGTTACCCTCCTGTTCATGCCCAACGAGCATCTGCCCGACAGCAGGTCCGTCAGTTCAGCCCACCTCGACGGGGTGATCGTTCCGACGAGCTACGGCAGTCTGGCCGTCGTCGGCGAGAAATCCGAGTCTGTTTCCCCAATTCTGAAGCGGATTCAGGCGGCTGTAGACCGGGACACATGAGAACCTGATCCTGTTCGGAGCGGTCCTCAGGCCCCTGCGGCTGACCGATTCGCCCGCAAGCCGGCGGGGCTGCCGCTATATTGGGATTAGGTGGGGAGATCTTCCGAAGGCTGCGGTTCGAGCCAGATGCGGTCCATTCAGGCCATACCCTATGTTCCAGGCATTGCCCGGGGCGTTTTGCGCTTTGGGGCCGCCAACGCCACTGCGCATTCCCTGAC
>JAYEJW010000118.1:0-3223 GCA_034716535.1 Pseudomonadota bacterium | reverse complement strand
GTGATTATCTTGGCAAGGTGGCAAAAATTCTGCATGACCGCCCCAAGGTCGCGGTAAAAGTGTGTGGAGTCGCCGTGGACAAGGATCTGGATGTTTTCAGAAAACAGCAAACTGACAAGAAAAAACCCGGGAAAGACCAGAAGGAAGCATCCGGGAAAACGGCACCACCCGCCTCCAGCGAACCCACGGCTAAGGAGAAAAAATACCTGGAAGAACTGGCAACGCAGCGAGCCACTGTCGTCAAGGACTACCTGGTGGAGGAGCACAAGTCGGATGCCAGTCACCTGGTCGGCTGCCAGCCGAAACTCGAACTGGGTAAAGCCGAGGAACAGCCACGCACTGATTTGCTTATCTAATCCGTTTACTATCCTGGCAATCCGAGGCGGTATGTCCGGAACGGATGTCAACTTTATGTTTGAACACGGATTTTCAAGTGGGACAAAGTCGCCCTGGATCGAAGAAGGGCAGCTGATGCCAGATCACGTTCATTTTACTATACTTCCCAGGGTTACTCGCCTTCACGGACGTTAATCCGATGGACACGCGGCGGGGATTCGCAGCAGGTTTTTTTGTCGCGCCCTGCCGTCGCACTAAGGGATTATGGTGTATGAACGCTACCGCTAACTACCGAGGCCCCAAGGCGCTTGCCGAAGGGGCCCGGGCTACGCCCCGTATGACAGGGGTCTTGTCCTACCACAACGCCAGGGTGAAAAGGCGTTTCAAGACACTCACCGTCGTTATCGTCCTGGCCTGTGTTCTTGTTTTACTGCACGAAGTGCTGGTCTGGCACGGGAATTCCGAACCAACGATCCACATCGGGCTCCATTTCGGGCTCCTGGCGGTGGCGATTGCACTGATGGGAGGAATCCCGGTAATGCGGAACTCCTGCCACATACTTCAAGATTACCAGAGAAGCCTTGACCGAGCTTACGACGATCTGGAAGGTATCGTCGAAGAACGAACCAAAGAGCTCGCCGAGTCTCGGTCGCTGGTCGAATCCCTATTCAACGCGTTGCAGGAGCGAATGGTCGTGGTTGACCGGGAAGACCGGGTGATCAAGGCCAACCAGGTGGCAACGGATCTGGTCGGCCGGGATCCGTCCGGACGTCTGTTCGCGGAGGTCTTCCCGCTCCGTGCGCTTGGCAATGAACGGCGCGGGGAGCTGGCGCTCATCCGCCACACCTTCCAGACGGGATCTTCTTACCGGGGCAGGCTGATCCGCGGCGGGCGAACCGGCGATCGGATCTTGTCGATGGACACCTATCCCGTGTCGGACTCGAGAGGTCAGGCGCGGATGGTTATTCAGATCGTTCGCGATGTCACCCGCGAAAAAGAAGCCGAGATGCAGAGCCACCACCAGGAAAAAATGGCCGCCCTGGGGATGCTGGCGGCCGGTTTCGCTCATGATCTGGGAAATCCCCTGGCGTCGCTGTCCAGCGAGCTGGAGCTGTTGGAAGAAGAATCGGATCTGGAGCACATTCGTGAGTCGTTTTCCATCCTCTACAACCATGTCGATCGCATCACTCGCGGATTGCGGGAGATGGTGGATTTCGCCCGGTCTCGCACCGATGAGGGCATCGAAGCATCGCTGGAGCGGGCGACTGCTGACGCACTGCGCCTGGTTACTCACGATCCACGGGCCCGGAACATTAATATCCAGACCGACTTCGCTAACCGGCTTCCGTCTGTGCGTATGAAGGAAGACGACATAGTGCTGGTCCTGGTAAATCTGCTGCTCAACGCCTTCGATGCCATGCGTGACGGCGGCGTCGTTGGAATCAGCGGCGCTGCGACGGATGCCGGACAGGCGCTGATGACTATCCAGGACTCGGGCGCGGGGATGGATGAGCGAGTATTGTCGCTTGCCGATCAGCCGCTGTTTACGACCAAAGACCAGCGGGGTGGCAGCGGCCTCGGGTTGACCCTGGCTACTGCCACGATGCGCGGGGCTGGAGGCGCCTTAGAGCTAGAGAGCGCGCCGGGGCAAGGCACCACGGTGACATTGACCTTTCCCTCAAGCACCGCTCTGTGAGACCCGCCACACTGACCGGACCAGGCGAGGGGGACGACCGTGGGTGAAAGCATCCTGATCGTGGAGGACGAAGAAACGCTGCGGAAGAACATCGCAACCTTCCTCGCGCGAGAGGGATATAGCACCGCCTCAGCCGCCAGCGGGGCCGAGGCCATGGACCACCTGGCCCGGCAGTCATTTGACATAGTGGTCAGCGACATCAAATTGGGCGACCTCGACGGTCTCGAGCTTCTCAAGCGAGTGCGCTCGGATGCTCCGAACACGGTGGTGTTGATGATGACGGCCTACGCCTCGGTCAACTCCGCCGTCGAGGCTTTCCGAAACGGTGCCCACGACTACCTGCTCAAACCTTTTTCCCTGCAGGAGCTGCGCCAGAAGATCAACAACATCGCCCAATATCGCAAGCTGATCCGCGAGAACGCGATCCTGCGCCGCGAGATTCAGTGCCAGCACGACGACTTCCACATGGTCGCCGAGAGCAGGGCCATTTCCGATCTGAAAAGGTTGGTGCGAAAAGTGGCGGCCAGCAGGAGTAACCTGCTGATCACCGGCGAAAGTGGAACGGGAAAAGAGCTGGTGTCACGTGCCATACACACCCTGTCGCCGAACCCCGATGGTTTGCTGGTGGCGCTCAATGTGGCAGCGATTCCGGACACCTTGATCGAGAACTACCTGTTCGGTCACGAGCGGGGCGCCTTCACCGGCGCCGACCGGGTGCGCTGCGGTGCGTTCCGCAAGGCCAAAGGTGGAACCCTGTTCCTGGACGAGATCGGCGAGCTGCCCCTGCACGTCCAGCCGAAGCTGCTGCGGGCCCTGGAGGAAAAGGAGATCCTACCGGTTGGCGCCGATGCGCCGGTCAAGGTCGACACCCGGATAATCACCGCCACGCACCGTGATCTCGAGCAAATGGTGCAGGAGGGCAGCTTTCGCCAGGACCTGCTGCTCCGAATCAACGTTCTTACCGTCCACATCCCGCCGCTTCGAGAAAGAGCGGAAGACATCCCTCCGCTGGTGACCCATTTCGTCAAGCGCTTCTGCCTCGAGTTGAGAAAGCCGAGGCTGGAGGTGGACAACCAGGTCATGCGCCGGCTGATGTCCTATCACTGGCGCAAGGGCAACGTCCGCGAGCTATCCAACGTGATCGAACGGACGGTCATCCTCTCTGAAGGCGATACCATCCGGGTGGAGGAC
>JAYEJW010000117.1:0-3224 GCA_034716535.1 Pseudomonadota bacterium | reverse complement strand
AGTTCTGCCGCGTCCTGCGCCGCGGCGAGGGCCGCCTCGCGCCGACCCAGCGCGCTGAGAAAGCTGGCCAGATTGTTGAGGGACATCGCCAGATCCGGGCGGAAGGCATCGGGGCGTTGCGCGGCGAGCTCACGGTAGAGTTCTGCCGCGTCCTGCGCCGCGGCGAGGGCCGCCTCGCGCCGGCCAAGCGCCGATAGACGACACGCCAGGTCGTTGGCGAGCCGTGAGAGCTTCTCCTTCGCAGACGCTATCTCAGCCTCTGCATCCTTCAGCGCCTCGTAGGCGCTCACGGTGACGTCCGCGGCCAGCTCGCGCAGGGCGACAGTTTGCCATGGCATATGATCGATCAGAAAAGGCGCCTGCCCAGCAGCCGGTTGGCTGCGGAACAGCTCTCGCAGGTCCTGGGCTAGATCCTCGATGTCGATCCCGAAATCGGCCTGCAACCAACGCAGTTCCTCGTGCCAGCCAGTGATTCGTCCGAGGCCATTGAAGGCGTTCACTACCTGCTCCGGGCCCGCGAGTCGGCCGAAGACACAGGCGAGCAAGCTCCCCCGGTGCTCACCGGCGAGGGCTCGCGCGACCAGGGCCTCGCCGAGGCGATCCGGCAGCAAGGGGGCGATGTCCTCGCCGGCGGGATAGAAATGCCGTAGCAGCTTGAAGAGATCCGGCGTGGCAGCGGCCTGCAGATCGCTGCGGGGCGGCCACTCGGCCTGGATGCGCGCCAGCTCCTCGGCCCGGCATCCGGCCCACAGGGTGATGACGGCCAGGGCCTGCCCGGCGGCGTTGAGCATGCCATCGCGGTCCCGACGGGTGCCAAGCCATTGACGCCAGTAGTCGCGCTCGTGGCTCAAGGCCTCGTTCAGAAGAGCCTCCGCCGTGACCGGCACCGCGCCGCCTTCGAGCCGGCTCAGTGCCGCGATCTGGATGTACAGCGGATCGCAGAAGGGCGCGGCGCTCAGATCGGGAGGCTCACCTTCGGGGGGCTCTTGCTTTGTCGCGTTGGCAAAGGCAACCAGCGCGGACCGGAACTGGGAGCGCCGGTCGGCGATCTGCGGTGCGAGCGCAGCCAGATTGCGGGCCTCCGGTTCGGTGGGAGGGCCGCTCAGCAGCGCCCGGGCCAGGGGTGGGGCGCTCTCGCGCAGCTCCCGCCACCAAGCAGGAGATTCGCGCCGGGCGAGCAGTAGGAGGCGAATGTGTCGCCCTGGCCTCGCCCCTTGGGCTGCAGCGGCAAGCAAGGGCTCGAGCTGTTTCCCGCGGGTCTCGGCATAGTCCACCACCACCAGGAGCTTCCGGTCGGTCTCGAACAGGCGTGCGTAGAGCCGCTCATCGAGACCCTGGGGCACATCGGGTCGGTCTACGAAGAACCCGGCACGCCAGCCGCGCCGCTCAAGCCGCTCGCAAAGCTCCAGTGCGAAGCGCGTCTTGCCCGAACCGCCGCCACCCTGGTAAAGCCGCACGCCGACGGGGGCATCCCTCCCCAACCAGGTGTCGAGCTCGGCCTCGTCCGCCGGGCGCCGCACATAGTCCACCACGCGCATCCCGGCACGCAAAAGGATGCTCGGCGAGAGCACGCCGGGCAGATAGGCCACGGGCTCGATGGGGATCCGCAGCAGGGACGGTGCGGCCAGCTGTTCGGCCAGCGCGCGCAGCTCGGCGCCCAGGCCGGAGAGGTCAACGAGCTGGGCCAGGGCCTGCTGCTTGAAGGCGAGTTCGAGTTCCGGCTGGCGATCCCGCTGTGCCAGCAGGCGCTCATAGAGCAGGATCAAGGCGCGCCGCGGCAGACCCTCCTCGTCCTTGAGTTCGTGCGCCTTCGAGCGGCGGGCGATCTCGCCTGCTGCACGCTGGGGGTCGAGCCCCAGCTCTGCGAACTCGCGCGGCCCGAGACCGTAGTCGAGAAGGACGTTGCGCGCAACGGCGAACTGGCGTTGTGCCTCGGCGTCGTCGATATCGAAATCCGCCGCCAGGGCGAGGATCTCGGTCTTGGCGGCGGCAACGAAGTCATCAGAGCCTGACCACTTGGCAACGAGCCTGTCGAGCAAGGGAGAGAGTAGAGAAGTGCCAGCCGCGGCCGCAGGAACGAAACCGCCGGTGGCCAGGGTCGCCCACGCCGCGAGCGCTGCCTTGGCGAGCTCGGCGGCGAGTTGGGCCTTTGTGGTGCGATCCATTCGCATGGCTACGGAGCTGTGGTCGAGTCCGGAAGCGAGCATAACGCAGGGGCTGCGGATTGCATATCGGCAGGGAGGGAAGCTGATTCGGCCGCGATATCCGGTAGGGGGCGATGGAGCGAATCCCAGGGTAGCAAGATGAGCGGCGTGGGCTTGCGGTTGACACGATTGCGCGCCTCATCCGGCGATGCTGGAGGCTCCCGTTCGCGACATGAATTCTCGTCCCGGAGTCTCATCTGCCGAATCTGTGTGCTGCTCTTCAACGTTGCAGCAATGAGATACGCGATCATCTACATTGCAGGGGATGCTGCGCCCGACTAACGGACCTGACGATCGAGGTAATGGTCGCGTGACCTGACGGACACGGGATCCGGGAATCAGGCGCGCAAGCGGAAGAATCCCGACGAACGGTGCCCGACGCTTGTCGGCTTCTCGACCGTGGCTCTGAGATTAAAGCCGGTTGGTGTTTCCAGTCGGCCATTCTCCGACTGTTTGTCCTGAACGTAAGCCAACCTGATGCGATTCGACGGCACCCTCAGGAAGTGGAACGATGACCGGGCCTTGGCCAGGCTGACGTACTTGCCGACCACTCCCTTGGAGAGGCCGACGGCGCGGGCGACCTGATCGTGGCTGAGCTTTGCCTCGAATTTCAGTCGCAAGACTTCGGTGATTTTCCGCATTGGACTCCTCTTGCCTGGCATCTTCCCCTCGCAACAACAAAAGGCGGGGGTACATGCCAGAAAAAGTGATGGAAATCCAGCGCGCTACGATCGATTCCGGGGATCGTGACCGGTGATTCCGCCATCGTGACCGCCGATTCCGGGAAACCGGTCAAAATCGGTCACGATCAAACGGAATCGCCGGTCACGTTCGTCCGAAACAAGCGGTCACGATAAAACGAAATGGGTGGTCACGATGGGCCGAAATACGCACCTCGACCTGTGTGGGATGAGGATCGCTTAGAAAGGTAGCGGATCGTTGTCCGGGTGGTCTTCGAGGTCATCGAGGAGGTCAGGCTGAACAGAGCGATCCAGGCTTGCGGCATGGCGCCTGATCTGA
>JAYEJW010000116.1:0-3235 GCA_034716535.1 Pseudomonadota bacterium | reverse complement strand
AATTGAATAAACCAGCCATCACGGTTAATGAAACCCATTGCGCAATGGTTATTCATGGAATGCTAATATAGCACGCCTATTGGTGGTGGCTAATATTCTAACGCCCCAAAAAGTACAAAACTTCAGTCACTCTATGATCCTGGTCATCAACTCCGACAAGGCGCTCGCCAAGTTCACGAGCGGCAAGCGCGAATGGGAGATTGGTGTGGATGCTTCCGTCGCCGTTGCGAAAATCGGTGTTGGCGGGGATCTCGATACAACCAACCTGAAGAAGGACATCGTGTCCTTCATCTTCGGGGAGAAAGGACTCATCGCCGACGTGACTTGGGAGGGTTCCCGGTTCAAGAAGCTCGACGTCGAGTAGATACCTAAACGGACCAGCGACACCCTCGCTCATTCCGGGGATGCCGCTTTTCCAAAGGAGCGGGTCGGGCTTCCCTCTCTTCGTGTCGCGAACTTTCAGCCTTTGAGAACGGTGGCACGCCGAGCGTAAGCCCGCCTGCTTGTTGACCGGTCACATGGATTTCCCACGCCCGAGCCCGATGATGAAGAAGATGAAACAGAGAACGTGGAGTAAACGGACAATGCGTCATTTCCTGCCTCGTCGGAGCTTGCTGCCTCTCGTTTGCGCCAGCGCCTTGGTCGCCTTACCTGCGCACGCAAACGCGGACGACTCCAGCGCCGGCGACAATTGGCAGTACGCCGCCTCGGTGTACCTGTGGGGCGCTGGCATCACGGGAGCCACCGCCACCGGCGGCGAGGTCGACATCAGTTTCGACACCCTGATCAGCAACCTCAACATGGCCTTCATGGGCGCCTTCGAAGCCCGTAAGTCCGAATGGTCCCTGCTCGCCGATGTTGTCTACCTGAATGTGGGCGACAACGGGGCGGGGAGAGTGCCGGTGACCACCGAATCCGATACGACCCTTCCCCTGAAGGTAGATACGGGCGTCAAGGTCAAAGGCTGGGTGCTGAGCTTTCTCGGCGGATACAACCTCCGCGACACCGAACAGGTGTCACTCGATGTCATCGCCGGAGCACGTTATTTGGACCTTTCGCTCGACTTTGATCTCGGGCTCCAGTCCGAACGCTTCGGCAGGCCGATCGACGTCTCGGCGTCGGACGGCGTGTGGGATGCCGTCGTAGGCGTCAGGGGTCACGCGAACCTGAACCAGCAGTGGTATCTGCCCTACCACCTGGACGTCGGCACGGGGCAATCCGATCTGACCTGGCAGGCGGCCGCGGGTGTTGGTTATCGCTTCAGCTGGGGCGATGTAAACCTCGTCTACAGGCACATGGAATGGGACTTCAAGTCGAGCAGCGCGATCGACGACATGACCTTCAGCGGGCCGTTACTGGCTGCCAAGTTTCATTTCTGATGCCGGCGATTCCCGGAACCGAATGCTCTGTTGCTTCAGGCGGGCAAGCGGCTGTCCCCTGGGCACACACTGGCGGGTCGACGAGAGCCGGGGGCTCGCCCGCTCTCGCTCGTCGCGCCATTGCGCGTTGGGCCACCCAGCGTCGTTTCGCCCGCGGTAACGGCTTAATTGGCTGGTCCTCTTTGCTTCCTGCCGCAACCACGTCTGGTCCTTCCAGACACTTACAAAACCCATTGAGGAGAGATGACAGGATGAAGACCTTCAAACCGCTAATGATCTGCTTGGGATTTGCCGTGACGCTGCCGGCTATGGCCGCCGAGGAAGCGACCGGAGAGTATTCCAGCCTGCAGCCGAAAGATGAGATGGAGACCGCGCCCGCAGCGCTGGGTCAGGGCGTGTTGGTCGAGAAGACGGCGACGGTCGTGGACGTGGACATGGCGAGCCGCCTGGTCACCCTCGAAGGGCCCGAGGGCGGAATGATCACGGTCCAAGCCGGAGACGAGGTAAAGAACCTCAACCAGGTCAAGAAAGGCGATCGGGTCAACGTCGCTTACTACCAGAGCATCGCGGTCGACGTTATCGCCTCTGGAGAGGAGAAGGTGGCCCCCAAGGCTGAGGTCGAAACGGCCAGCGTTCGCGCCGAGCGCGGCGCCAAGCCTGCGGTTGCTGTGGGCCGCCAGGAGCGCAAGACGGCAAAGATCCTCTCCGTCGACCCCTATAAGAAGGCGATCGCATTCCGTGGCGAGGACGGCCGCTACCGGGAGGTCTCCATGGACGCGCCCCACCTTGAGCACTACCTGGAGGAGCTCAAGGACGGCGATACCGTCGAGGTCGTCTTCACCGAGGCCCTGGCAGTCTCGATTTCGGCCGAATAACAACTTGAGACGATGATCCTGTGGTGTTGGTGCAGCGGCCCGGGGGCCCTGCCCCGACCCACAGGCTTTGCGCAGCAGACCAAGGCTGGTTTCAAGGCAAGCTCGGCCGTGTATCCGCGGCGGGGGGTCGGATTCTCAATCAGAGCGATCGCGATGCAAGAGCAAGATGCGGGTGCGACGCGCGTACCGGCCCCTCGGTGCGCAGCTAGGCTCAGCCGCAAGACCCCACCACCGGCTTTCGGAGCCAAAGGCTGGAGTTGACCCTCTCGCAGTCCTTCGCCGCTGTGAAAGAGTAAGGCTTCTTTCACTCAAACTTGATGGGCTCGGGCCTCCTTTCCACCGAGGATATCGCCACGATCGTAGTTCTTGGTTACGATCGTCTAGATGCATGGCAATCCGCGGTAGGAACGATGAGAAGAGGCACACATCCGTTACGGTTGTCTTGGCGTTATGTCCGGGCCAAGTTTTTTCGCCTGACCGGCGAATGGCGACCGCTGCTTGAACCGCGCATCGCACCCGAGCAGATGGACACGGAAATGAAGGCAGCGTCGATTCCCTCGCTCAGCTTCTTTTTTCTGCTGGCGTTGTCCGGCGCCATCGCTACCTTCGGATTGCTTGCCAACAGCGCGCCGGCGATCATCGGCGCGATGATCATCGCCCCGTTGATGATGCCCATCATGGGACTGTCCTACGGCGTCGTGCAGTTCAGCTGGTCGCAAATCGCGCGCTCAGCGATCACGATATTCTTAGGTGTGGCAGTCGTTGTGGCCATCGGCTACCTCAGCGCACGCTTCATCGGAATTGAGGTCGCCGGAACCGAGATGCTCGGCCGGGCCTTTCCCACCCTCTTAGACCCATACCATTACCCACAACTCTCCCCGATGCTGCGCTGAGCCTCGAGCGCGAGCACGAAATCGGGGACGCGTTGTAGACCGATCCAGAGCGTTTTCGGGCCCGGGAAGCCATCGTGTTTTCGGTTCA
>JAYEJW010000115.1:0-41014 GCA_034716535.1 Pseudomonadota bacterium | reverse complement strand
TCTCCTTCGATGTGGAAACGGATCGCCGAGTAGCCCAGCAGCAGTCCGAAGGCGACTGCAAGCGCAGCGATGGCGGCAATAGCGGTCAGCATTCGCGTTCTCCCAATCGAACCAAGTCACGCCGCAGGCGCGCCCTATTCTCCGTCGCTCTCCAGGAGAGGGTCGTGGTGGGCGTGAGACTTGCGGACGGTACAGGCATCTCGATGTTCGCGGGTGCAGGGGTCATGAATCTCAGGACGCAACAAGTCCGGCGAATCCCATGAAGGCCAGCGACATCAGGCCCGCGGTGATCAACGCGATCGCGCTGCCTTGAAACGGCTCCGGTACGTCGGCCACCGCCACGCGCTCACGGATGGCGGCAAACAGGGCGAGTACCAGCGAGAAGCCAACGGCGGCGCCGAAGCCGTATAGGGCGGACTCGACAAAGGTGCGCTGCTCCTGCAAGTTGAGGAGGGCCACGCCGAGCACCGCGCAGTTGGTGGTGATCAGCGGTAGGAAGATACCGAGTACCTGGTACAACAGAGGGCTGGTCTTGTGCATCACCGTCTCGGTGAACTGGACCACCACTGCGATGACGAGAATGAAGGCGATAGTGCGCAGGTACTCGATACCCAGCGGTACCAGCACATACTCGTTGACCAGCCAGGCGGTGACCGAGGACAAGGTGAGCACGAAGGTGGTGGCCAGCCCCATGCCGGTGGCGGTCTCCAGTTTCCTGGAGACCCCCATGAACGGGCAAAGTCCTAAGAACTTGACCAGTACGAAATTGTTGACCAGAACCGTGCCGACCAGAATGAGGGCATACTCTTTCATGAAACCGCGTATCCGTCAGTGTGGCTGGAGACTCGGGTCGACTACCGATCGAGGTCCGAAGATTGATCCGCCGGCTCGCTCGCAGATGCGCGAACGATAAACTCCTTGCCCCACCCTGTACAACCGACCGCTGGTGCGGTAATGGCGTTTATCCGGGGAGGCGGACGTCTGTGTTGGGGACGCCCCTCGGGAAGCTTTCCGGAGAAGCTTCCGCATATTCTATCAACAGGGACCGGGTTGCCGGAATGACCATTGTCGGACGAAACCGCCGATCATTTCACCTTCATTCCGGGCTCCGCCCCCTCATCCGGGCTGAGGATGAATATCTCTTTCCCGCCGGGTCCTGCGGCAAGAACCATTCCTTCGGAGACGCCGAAACGCATCTTGCGCGGCGCCAGGTTGGCCACCATCACCGTTAGCCGACCCTCGAGGTCCTTGGGGTCATAGGCGGCGCGAATACCGGCGAAGATGTTGCGGCTCTCTCCTCCCAGATCCAGGGTGAGGCGCAACAGCTTGTCGGCCCCGTCCATGTACTCCGCCTCGGCGATGCGGGCAACGCGCAAGTCGATCTTGGCGAAGTCCCCGAATTCGACCGTCTCGGCGATGGGGTCCGTCACCATGTGGCCCTCGGTGCGGGTCTCGCGGGGCTTGGTCTTCTTGGCTTCCTGGCTCGCCAGATCCTCTTTCGACGCCTCGAGCATCGCCTCGATCTGCTTGGAATCGACCCGGGTCATCAGGGGCTTGAACTTGGCGATATCCCGGTTCACCAGAGGTTCCGGCAGGGCGTTCCAGGTCAGGGCGGGGATGCGCAGGAAGGCCTCGGCCGCCTCTGCGGTTCCCGGCAGAATCGGGCGCAGGTAACCGATCAAGACCCGGAACAGGTTCAGCCCTATCGTGCAGATGTCCTGCAGCTCCTGCTCCCGGCCTTCCTCCTTGGCGACCACCCAAGGCGCTTTCTCGTCGATGTACTGGTTGGCGCGGTCCGCCAGGGCCATGATCTCGCGCGCCACCCGGCTGAATTCCCGTTGCTCGTAGGCATCGGCGATCGAGCCCCCGGCGCGCACGAACTCGGCGAACAGCTCGGGTTCGGAAAGGCTCGTCGACAGCCGGCCGGCGAAGCGCTTGGTGACGAACCCGGCGCAACGGCTGGCGATGTTCACCACCTTGCCCACCAGGTCCGCATTCACCCGCAGGGTGAAGTCCTCCAGGTTGAGGTCGATGTCGTCCACGCCGGGGCCCAGCTTGGCGGCGAAGTAGTAGCGAAGATACTCTGGATTGAGGTGCTCCAGGTACGTGCTGGCCTTGATGAAGGTGCCGCGGGATTTGGACATCTTCTGGCCGTCCACCGTAAGGAAGCCGTGGGAAAAGACGGCCGTGGGGGTGCGGAAGTTTGATCCGCGCAGCATGGCCGGCCAGAACAGGGCATGGAAATAAATGATGTCCTTGCCGATGAAATGGTAGACCTCCGCATCCGAGCCCTCAGCCCAGAACCTGTCAAACTCCAGGCCTTCGACGCGGTCGCACAGGTTCTGGAAGCTCGCCATGTAGCCGATGGGGGCGTCGAGCCAGACGTAGAAGTACTTCCCCGGGTGGTCGGGGATCTCGAAGCCAAAATAGGGGGCGTCGCGGGAGATGTCCCATTCCTGCAGGCCGGCCTCGAACCACTCGTCGAGCTTGTTGGCGACCTCCTTCTGCAGGCTGCCGCCGCGGGTCCAGGCTTTGAGCATGGGTTCGAAATCCGCCAAGCGAAAGAAGTAGTGCTCCGATTCCCGCTCCTGGGGCTTGGCCCCCGAGACGGCCGAGTAAGGGTTCTTGAGCTCGCTGGGGGAGTAGCTCGCGCCGCACACCTCGCAGTTGTCGCCGTACTGATCGGGGGCCCCGCATTTGGGGCACTCGCCCTTGATGAAGCGGTCCGGCAGGAACATCTGCTCCACCGGGTCGTAGGCCTGTGTGATGGTGCGGTTGGCGATGTGGCCCTTGTCCCGGTTGCGGGTGTAGATCAGGTTCGCGAAGTGGCGGTTCTCCGGAGAGTGGGTCGAGTGGTAGTTGTCGAAGCCGATGCGGAAGGCCGCGAAGTCCGTCCTGTGCTCTTCGGCGACGCGCGCGATCAGTTCCTCAGGGTCGATGCCCTCCTGGCGGGCGCGCAGCATGATCGGCGTGCCGTGGGCGTCGTCCGCGCAGACATAGAAGCACCGGTGCCCCCGCATTTTCTGAAAACGGGCCCAGATGTCGGTCTGGATGTACTCCACCAAGTGGCCGATATGGATCGGCCCGTTGGCGTAGGGGAGGGCACTGGTTACAAGGATGTCTCGCGTGTCGTTCATGGCGCAGGTTTGTCGTTGTCGGCTGCGGCGACCGATAAAAACCCCAAGTATCTCACGAAGGGTCGCGGCTGGGCCAATGAAGCGGTGGCCGGGCTTGAATTCGAGGCCGAAAAGACCAACTCTCGCGTGGGTGAATGCGCGTCCCAGGCTCGCAACCCCCAGACTACATCGGCAGACCGGCGCGACCGGAACCAGAATACACGGAGCATGCAATGTCAGAGATCACGAAAGAGCGTATCGAAGCGGCGATCAAGGGGTACACCGAGCCCCACCTCGAGCAGGACTTGGTCGGCGCCAACTGCGTTCAGGATATCGATATCGACGGCGGCAAGGTAAGCGTCAAGGTCGTCTTGGGGTTTCCGGCGAAGACGGTGGCCGAGGGCATCGCCGCCGCGGTCAGGGAGAAGGTGGAGGCCGTAGAAGGTGTCGCCAGTGCCGATGTGGACGTGAGCTGGAAAGTGGCGGCCCATTCGGTCCAGAAGTCCCTGAAACCCATCGGCAACGTCAAGAACATCATCGCCGTCGCGTCCGGTAAGGGTGGTGTGGGCAAATCCACCACCGCCGTCAACCTGGCGCTGGCGTTGTCTGCCGAGGGCGCCAAGGTGGGCGTGCTGGACGCCGATATCTATGGCCCCTCCCAGCCGCGCATGCTGGGCATCACCGGCAAGCCGGAGTCCAAGGACGGCAGCAGCCTGGAGCCCATGAACAGCTACCACCTGCAGGCCATGTCCATCGGTTTCCTCATCGACGAGGAGACCCCCATGATCTGGCGCGGTCCCATGGTGACCCAGGCCCTGGAGCAGCTCCTCAACGATACCAATTGGGCCGACTTGGACTACCTGGTCATCGACCTGCCGCCCGGCACCGGCGACACCCAGCTTACCCTGGCACAGAAGGTTCCCGTCTCCGGCGCCGTCATCGTCACCACACCCCAGGACATCGCTCTGTTGGACGCCCGCAAGGGACTGAAGATGTTCCAGAAGGTGGAGGTGCCGGTGCTCGGCATCGTCGAGAACATGAGCACCCATATCTGCTCCAAGTGCGGACATGAAGAGCACATCTTCGGCGAGGGCGGAGGCCAGGCCATGGCCTCGCAGTACGGGGTGGATCTGCTTGGCTCCCTGCCACTGGACATCGATATCCGCGAGGAAACCGACAGCGGTAAGCCCACCGTTGTCGCCCAACCGGATTCCCGCATCAGCGAGATCTACCGCGAGATCGCCCGCAAGACTGCGGCCAAGCTCTCCCTGCAGGCTAAGGACTATGCGGCCAAATTTCCGCGGATCGTCATCCAGAACAACTGATCCGCGCTGCGGAGGTTGAGGATTCAACCTCCGCAACGATTGCCGATTGATGGCCCGTTCATAGGCGGGTTACAGCACGCATCCTTGGGCAAAGCCGGAAAGAGGAGTTTTCGGCCGATGCCGTTGGCGGGACGTCCCTATTCCAACGAGGTGCCGATCACAGGACGCTTCCGGGACAAATCCTGCGCCAATGTAGGCTCCCACGTTTTAAGGGCGATTCTCGAGGAATGTTCCATAGGCATCTGCTCCTGCAACGCGGACGATGGATCTGCGTTCTCGGGTGCAGACAGTGGTCATAGCTGATCTGGATCAACTGCCTTTGGCGCTGCCACGCTAGAATTGCCGTAGGGATAAAATAAGCATTGAAGGGAATGCTGTACTCGCAGGGGTTCTTCGCAGGCAAAAAACGTACCACGGTCTTCCGTGGACACTGTAATTCCCGGAGTCTGCGCGATCAGGGCTCCCCTACGGATTTTGCCTGGCCTTACCCAAGTACCGGTTGCTTTTGGTGTTTCGTCGTGAAAAGGAAGTCATTTTTGTTCAGTGTGAACGCCTGAGACATTTGTCTCGGTGAGTTGAGCCAGGAGGGATCATGAAACTTGGACTACATACGAAGACCCTTGTCGGTATCGCGGCTGGTATCAGCATCCTGATGCTGCCGATGATGAGCTTGGCCACAGGGAATGGCGGGGTCATTTCGGCATCGCGGTCGAAGGCGGACTCGGCGCCTTGGACGGAGGAACGCATGGACGCCGCAGAGCCGATGCCGCTTCCCATGTTGCCCGCAGACGTCTCGAAAGGTGGGACCAGCCCTTGGGTGTACACGAGCTATGACATCCTGCCGGATGTTACGCTTCTCTACAAGCAACCGCTCTACCGAACCGTAGGCAAATTATTCTTCCACAATCCCTATGACGGCTTTGACTACGTGTGTTCTGGTGCCGTAGTCAATGCGCAGAATCGGGATACCGTATGGACCGCCGGTCACTGCGTCTATTCTCCAGGGTTGGGGTTCCACGTAGACTTTGTCTTTGTGCCGGCCCGCCACAATGGGACTAATCCGTACGGATCCTGGAGCTATAGGAGCGTCTGGACACTGGTTGCATGGCAAAATGGCCTCCATGAGTATGACATGGGCGCCCTCGTGATGGATCTCGGTGGCCCGGGCGGGACCCATCACGTCCAGGAGTTGGGTGGCCTCAATTTCATCGCCAATCTTCCGCGTGATCAGCATTTCCACGCGAGAGGATATCCAGCGGCGCCTCCGTTTACCGGCGAGAAACACCACACCTGTGCCGCCAGTTGGGTGACCAACGACCAGCCTGACGGTATTCCGGGGGTCGATCCTGAGACGATCGGAATAGGTTGCGATATGACGGGTGGATCGAGCGGTGGTGCTTGGGTCGTTGATTGGGGTACGAACAACTACCTCAATAGCAACGTGAGCTATGGCTACATGGGCACGGATTACTATTTCGGACCCTACTTCGGCGATGCGGCACAGGCTCTATACGACGCGGCGAGCGTCGACTAAGGGTTGGGATCGGATATCTGCGTGATATATGTTGCCATCCCCTGATTGGGTAGTTGAAGAAAGGCCCCCGGTGGGGGCCTTTCTTCTATCATGATTGGAGTGAAATTTGATTGGCTAACATCTGGTGCTTTCCAGCAATGGTTTTAACGTCGTAGTGGACGCGCCGGGAGTACTCTCGGCGCCAGATTTTATCGATACCCGCAGACTACCTCGCCGACGAAGAAGAACAATCGCCAATGGCCCTGAGGGCACAGTCCAGAGCGGTTTTGGATTGGCAGTCCAGGCGCCGGCGTTGTAACCTGATAGGTTTTCAGCCTCTTCTTGTGAGTAGCGATGTCCATAAAGTCAGATCGCTGGATACGCCGCATGGCCGAGCAAGCCGCTATGATCGAGCCCTTCGAGCCGACTCAGGTACGCGAGTCGGACAACGGCGGCAGGGTCATCTCCTTTGGCACGTCCAGCTACGGCTACGACATCCGCTGCGCCGATGACTTCAAGATCTTCACAAACATCAATTCCGCCATCGTCGATCCCAAGAACTTCGACGCCAACAGTTTCGTAGACGTTAAGTCCGACGTCTGCATCATTCCGCCGAACTCCTTCGCCCTCGCGCGGACGGTGGAATACTTCCGCATCCCGCGCAACGTGCTCACGATCTGTCTCGGCAAGTCGACCTATGCCCGCTGCGGCATCATCGTCAACGTCACGCCCCTGGAGCCCGAGTGGGAGGGACACGTGACCCTGGAGTTCTCCAATACCACCCCCCTGCCGGCCAAGATCTACGCCAACGAGGGAGTCGCCCAGATCCTGTTCTTCGAGTCGGACGAGGTCTGCGAATTCTCTTACAGGGATCGGGGAGGCAAGTACCAGGGCCAGCGGGGGGTCACCCTGCCGAAGCCCTGAAGCGGAGCACCGCCCGCAAGCCGGGATGGTTGTCCTCGATGGCGATGCGTGCCCCGTGCAGCTGTACGACCGCCTGGACCAGGCTGAGCCCCAGTCCGCTGCCGGGCGTCGTTCGGCTGTTGTCGATGCGGTAGAAACGCTGGAAGACCTTTTCGCGCGTCTCGGCCGGAATCCCAGGGCCCGTGTCGGCCACCGCGACCTGGGGTCCTGCGTTCTGCGTTGTCGCCGACAGTGTGATTCGTCCGTCTCTCGGCGTGTATTTGACGGCGTTGTCCACCAGGTTCGCGAGGGCCTGAAACAGGAGATCGCGGTCTCCGTCGACGGATAGCGCATGCGGCGCATCGACCTCCAGGTGCTGCCCCTTGTGGGATGCCAGCGGTTCATAGAATTCAGCCACGTCCCGCAGGAGTCGAGACAGATCCAGCTCCCTGAAAGCGCTACGGCGGCTGCCGGACTCGATACGGGCGATGCGCAATAGGGCATTGAAGGTGCTCAAGAGCTCTTCGGCGTCCTCGACGGCCTGATCGACAGCCTCGCGAACCTGGGCCGGCTTCTCGTTGGGGCCGCGCGCGAGCTCCAGCTTCGTTCGCAGGCGGGTGAGGGGGGTTCGCAGATCGTGGGCGATGTTGTCCGAGACCTGGCGCACGCTCTCCATGAGCCATTCGATCCGCTCCAGCATCCGGTTCAGGTTATCCGCCAACCGGTCGAAGTCGTCGCCCGTACCGTACGTCGGCACGCGCCGAGACAGGTCCCCTTCCATGATCTCCCGGCTGGTCTGATTGATGGCGTCGATCCGGCGCGTGACGCCTGCGCTCATGGTCAGCCCGACGCCGAGGGCAAGCGCGAGGGTGATGGCCAGTCCCCAGGCCAGCGCATTGACGATGAGCCGCCGGGTCGCCTCCAGCTCGCGCACGTCCCGACCCACCAGCAGGCGCAGATTGCTGTGGAGCAGGAAGGTGCGGGCGCGAGCCTGGTGCTCCTCGGACTTGTCCTGTCCCCAGTCCCTGAGCCGGAAGTCGATCCAGCCTTCCCCGGTCGTTTCCGCATCCGGCCAACGGCTCAGGTTGCCGACGACGGGCGAGAGGTCGTCGTCCGCCAGCAGATACACGCTGGCGCCGCTCGGATCCCTCGTCACCCGCTCAGCGATGATCGCCGATAGTCCGGCCAGGCCGCGTCGGCGGTATTGCTCGGCCAGGCCCCTGATTTCCGCCTCGATGGTGGCGTCCGTCTGCCGATCCATGTAGCCGGCCGTCGCCCAGTAGATGAAGCCCAGGAGGATGACCACGGAGCCCCCTGACAGCAACATGTAGAGCAGAGCGAGGCGGAAGGTGGAGCTGCGCAGGACGTTAGTCTTGGTCACGCAGGACGTACCCGGCGCCCCGCACGGTGTGCAGCAGGGGGCTATCGAAGTCCTTGTCGATCTTTGCACGCAGGCGGCTGATGTGCACGTCGATCACATTCGTCTGGGGGTCGAAGTGATAGTCCCACACGTTCTCCAACAGCATGGTGCGGGTAACCACCTGGCCTGCGTGGCGCATCAGGAATTCCAGCAGTCGGAACTCTCGGGGCTGCAGCTGGATCTCTTGTCCGCCGCGGGTCACCCTGCGGGTGAGCAGGTCCATCTCCAGGTCCGCGATGTGCAGCCTGGTCTCTGGAGATGAGACGGAACCCCGGCGCAATAGGGCCTCCAGGCGGGCATGGAGCTCCGAGAAGGCGAAGGGCTTGACCAGATAATCGTCGCCGCCGGCCCGCAGCCCCTCGACCCGGTCGTCCACCTCGCCCAATGCGCTCAAGATCAGGACCGGGGTTTCGTTGCCGGACGCCCGCAGGGTGCGGATGATTGCCAGGCCGTCGAGCTTGGGCAGCATGCGGTCTACGATCAGGGCGTCATAGGGCTCGCCGGCGGCCAGGAACAGGCCTTCCTTGCCGTCTGCGGCGTGGTCGGCGACGGCACCCACCTCACGCAGGGCCTTGAGCAGATAGGACACGACCTGTTGGTCATCCTCGATGAGGAGAACACGCATTTGCGGAGACGCCGCCAAGGAACCTGGGGCTAGAGCTTAACAGCCGGACGCGCCGCCGTCCCCCGGAGACGTGGGGCGCGTCGGCGTGTCTTTCCTCGCTTAGGCGGCGAAGCGAACGGTGACGAAGCGCTTCTCTCCATCCTGCTCGATCAGCAGGAGCACGGTTGACCGGTCGCCGTCTATGGCTTCGCGCACTCGGGTTACGACATCTTCAGGGGCGCCGACCACCTGTTGGCCAACCATAGAGATAAGGCTCCCGGGCTTGATCCCGGCCTTTTGGGCGGGGCTGCCGTCCTCGACCTCGGCGACCAGCACTCCCTGCGCCCTCTCGTCGACTCCATGCGCCTCCCGTGCCTCGGGTGTCAGCGGGGCCAGGTAGAGGCCGAGGCGTGGGCCGGAGTCGTGCGACTGCTCTTGCGGCGTCGCCGCGATCTTCTCTTGGGTCGGCATTTGGCCGATGACCACGGACAGCTTCTTCATCGACCCATTCCGATGGATCTCGATTCCGAGCTCGGCGCCGGCTGTCGTATCGGCGATCAGCCGTGGCAGGGTCTTGAGCTCCTCGACGGCTGTGCCGTCCACCGTGAGGATGACGTCACCCGGCTGCAGACCGGCTTTGGCGGCTGGGCTGTCTGGCACGACGCTGGCGACCAGGGCGCCTTGCGGCGACTCCAGTCCCAGGCTTTCGGCGACATCTTCCGTGACCGACTGGATCTGGACGCCGAGCCAGCCCCGCTCGATCCGCCCATGCTTGCGCAGCTGCGCGATCACGGATGCTGCTGTGGAGGCGGGGATTGCGAAACCGATGCCGACGTTGCCACCGCTCGGCGAATAGATGGCCGCGTTTATGCCGATGACGCGCCCGCCCGCGTCGAACAGGGGGCCGCCGGAGTTGCCGCGGTTGATGGGGGCGTCGATCTGCAGATAGTCATCGTAGGGGCCGGAGTTGATGTCCCTTCCGCGAGCGGAGATGATTCCCGCGCTTACCGAGCCGCCGAGGCCGAACGGATTGCCGACGGCCAGCACCCAGTCGCCGACCCGTGCGGTTTCGGAGCTGCCGAATGTCACGTAGGGCAGTGGTTTGTCGGCGTCGATCTTCAAGAGGGCCAGATCGGTCTTCGGATCTCGGCCCTTGATCTCGGCCTGGTAGCGGGAGCCGTCGTTCAGTATCACCTGGACCTCGCTCGCCTTCTCCACCACGTGGTTGTTCGTGACGATGTGGCCGTCTGGGTCGATGATAAAGCCCGATCCCTGTCCCTTTGCCCGCCTGGGGATATCGAAGCCCTTGGGACTCAGGGACTTCTCGTCGAAGAACCGGCGAAAGAACTCCCCGAACGGGGATCCATCCGGGAGCTGCGGAATCTCGATCTGCGCGGATGCGGATTCTGCGCCGCCCTCCTGAACGACGGCAACATTGACGACCGCGGGGGTCACCCGGGCGGCGACCTCGGCGAAGCTTGGCGGGCCGGCGATGCCCGCCTCTGAAACCGGCTGCGATAACGCGAGTGTGGCGGTCGCGTCGGTGCTTGTGGCCAGTTGGGTACCTGCGATCGCGAGGACCAGTGCACCGGCGATCGCGCTCCTGGCAAACACTTTGGATGCATTCAGCGGCATGATGCCTCCTCTCGTGGCGAGCGAGGGGTTGTCGTTCGTGCGCATCGGCTTACTCCTTCCAGCTCATCGATTGTCGAGTACAGGGTTTGATCGGGGGTCGATTCCCGGCGCTCGGTCAGGGCGTCGGAGCTCCTCGACCTTCACACAGCATTGGTTATAGGGACCGCTGTCTTACGGAACGCTTGCCTGGGGATTAAGAAACGGTAAGGAAACCAACGTTGGCCCCGGCTGTCGTCCGCCATCGGTGAGAGGATCCTGCTTATCTGAAGGTCACAATGACCATTCGCCTCTCGGAGGGATGTCGGCCGCAGGAGGGTTCCGCCATCTGCTAGGATGGCCACAAGTTCAGTCGCTTACGCGCCTGAAACTGGCGGTACATCCCTGTGCCGCGAGAAGCGCTGATTTGATCGGCGCTTTCTTAGGGAGACGATCCATGCGAGTGCTGCGGTTGATTTTGAACGGGAAGGTGGCGAGCGAGCCCCTGGTACGAGAAGCCGTTGCGCAGGTCCGTCGCATGGGACACGTCGTCGAAGTCTCCGTAACCTGGGAGTCCGGTGATGCGGCCCGTTTTGCCGAAGAGGCTCGGAAAGAAGGCCTGGACCTGATTGTTGCGGGTGGCGGCGACGGTACGCTGAACGAAGTCGTCAACGGTCTACTTGCGGGGGGGGAGGGTCCGTTGCCGGCTGTCGCGGTTCTTCCTCTCGGTACCGCCAATGATTTCGCCCGCGGTTGCGGTGTACCTACAGATCCACGGGAGGCCCTGTTACTGGCTGCAGAGGGCCGGGCGGTTCACATCGATGTGGCGAAGGCCAATGATCGTTACTTCGTGAACGTCGCCTCCGGCGGCTTCGGCGCCCACGTCACCGCGGCGACGCCTCCGGAGCTCAAGCGGGCACTTGGAGGGGCAGCCTATGCCCTGACGGGCTTGATCGAGGTCTTGAACAGACCACAGCTCAAGCCCATCAGGTTCAGGACCGCGGAAGGCGAATTCTCGGAAGCCGCCATTGTGGGAGCGGTCGGTAACGGCCGTCAGGCCGGTGGCGGGTTTCAGGTGGCGCCGGCGGCCTTGCTGGACGATGGGTTGCTGGACGTTCTCCTGGTTCGCGAAACGGCGCTTGCGGACATCGAGGGCGCGATCGAGGAGCTGCGCGATCCCGGTGCGCCGGAGAACAGGCACATCATCTACCGGAGGGAGTCCTGGCTGGAAGTCGAAGAGCTGGAGGAGGGATTGGGTTTCATCAACCTGGATGGTGAGCCCCTGGAAGGGAGCCCGAAGCGGGTCCGCTTCGAGGTGCTGTACCGCCGGCTGCCTTTCATTCTGCCCTCCGCGGCGGCACATTTGCTGATGCAGCCCATGTGAAGCTCAACTCGAACGAATGCAGGACTGAAAGTTGGACGATCGACCGAAGATCGCCTAGGCTTGCGCCGAGACCCGCCAATCGGATCGCGGCCAAAAACAATCTGGAGAGATGGCATGTCCGATATTGAAAGAATCGAAATTTCTCGTTATCGCCGGGAGATCTCTGACGACATCGAACATCTCGTTAACAAGTATTCCCGGATCATGGGGTGGGAGGTCCCTGATCTGGACGAGCAGGCTGCCCGAAATCTGATCTTTCAGGCGCTGAAGGAGTCGCTGGCTGAGGTCGAAGGGAAATAACGAGCCGGTGACGCGCCGCTTTTCGAAGCGAAGAGCTCTGCGTCAGTGCGGCTCCGGGCGGTCCATCAAGCCGAAGCACGATTGCATCGGCAACCGGCCCAGGGTGCGCGTCGATGAACCAAGCTTTGTTTGGGCAGTCGCTGCATTGCGTCCCCTTTTCTCACCTCCCGTTTCCGATCTGACCGGAGATCTCGTCGCTATGTCACGGCAAGAACGCGCAGGCAGGCCGGTTCAGCTTTGCGTCTTTGCCGCTGGCCTTGCTCTGGGGTTGTCGGGCTGCGGCGGCAATCTGATGGCCCCTGACCCACTGGTGGAAAATCCGGAGGCGGACGCATTCCTGACGCGCATCGGCAAAGAATGCGCCGACTACTCCATCGGGACCAACCCGCTGAATTATCTCATCCAGGAAGGGGATGACGACTACTTCATCGATATCACGACCAAGCTGTATTTCGGAAGGATTTCGAGGAAGCAGTACGCCAGCGACATCAACGCCTTTTATCCCACCGATGCGAACAAGCCGGCGTTGGAATGCATCTTTTCAAAGCTGCTGGGGTGATCGGGCGTGATCGGCAAGAGAAATGCGGCGATGGGCTCCTTCCTGGTGTGCGCGCTGACCGTCGGCTGCCAATCGGGATCCGGGACCGGGCATCCCGAACCCGGGTGCGAGCTGAGGAAAGGCATGACAACGGATGAACTGGTTCAGTGCGGTTGCGTGGCCGCAAACGCGGGCGGTGCTTCGGTCGTATCCGGCGCGGGTCCGGACGGTACCGAAACCTTAAGAACCATCACCGTCGGGACCTATAGCTGCCCGCTGGGCGGAGCCGGACTGGCCCGAGTGTCCGTCATCAATGGGGTTGCTGACGAAGTCTCATACTGACGGGCGGTTCCAGCAAGGCGTCCCGAAAAAGCCATCGTTGGTGCTCTTTAGCACGGAACCGGAAAAGCGCGTTCTCCGGTTCCTTCGATATGGCCAAGTAGCTGTCCCATTCAACCTGATTGCCCGCACGACTCTGGGCTTCGGCGACGTTTCCGGCGGGAGTTTCCGATGGTTGTCCGGCTCGAGATCAAGCCGGGGATCCCCCTGGATACGGATAAGCTGGACGCTGACATTGCCCCCATCTACGACCAGAACAGCTTTCAGCGCGTCTCGGCGTTCAATCGGAATCAGCTCGCCGGGCAACGTGAGGGGCTCGTGCGCCTCGGTTATCTGCGCAAGCTCGGAACCAAGCTGGTCGACACCTATCTGGGTGCGTTCCTGGAATGTGGCGGTCGCCAGGTTTCTTTCGGCTCCGGAAAGCAGGCATCCTCCTGTACCCGGTAGATGGCCGAGGAGTCCTGCTCGCCGAGACCGCGGCCCATTAATGCGTTGAGGTACTGGGCCGTCAGCGCGGCGCCCGGTAAGGCGATTCCCAGCTCGTGGGCGGCTTCCAGGACGATGCGCATGTCCTTTTGGTGGAGACGGGCCTTGAAACCGGGTGTGAAGTTGCGGTCGATCATGCGCTGACCGTGCAGCTCCAGCACGCGGCTATTGGCGAAACCGCCGAGCAGCGCTGCCCGAACCCGTGAAGGGTCTACTCCCGACGCCCTGGCCAGAATCAGGGCCTCGCCGACTCCGGCCATGGTCTGAGTGATTACCACCTGATTGCAGGCCTTGGTGACCTGGCCCGCCCCGCTTGGACCCATGTGCACGATGTTTCCGCCCATGACCTCCAACAGCGGCAGCACACGCTCGAAGGCCGCTTCGGAGCCGCCAACCATGATCGACAGGGCTCCTTCCACGGCACCCTGCTCCCCGCCGGAGACCGGTGCGTCGAGCATCTCCGCCGCGTTCTCCCGCAAGCGCTCTGCCATGGTGCGGGTGGCAGAGGGGGATATGGTGCTCATGTCCACGACGACGCTGCCGGCGCGCACGCCCGCAATGACCCCTTTGTCCCCGAGAATCACCTGGGCCACATCCGCAGTGTCCGAGACCATGGTGAATATCACGTCCGCCTGACGAGCGACTTCGGCTGGACTCGCGCATGCGACGGCGCCTTCGGCCGTAAGCGACTCCATGGATTCCGCACGTCGGGCGTGGACGAAAAGCTCAATCCCTGCGCGTTTTAGATTCAGCGCCATGGGGCGGCCCATGATGCCGAGTCCGATGAACCCGACTTGCTCGGACATGGTTAAGGTCTCCGCTGCAGTTTGAAGCTCGTCACAACATGGGGGCGTGTCGGTGGCCAGAATATAAGGTAGAAATGATATTGCCCTACGAATGAGGGTAAAGCCATGCGATCGATACTGGTTACGGTTATTGCGGCTGCGCTTGTCGCGCTCGTTGGTTCGAACGCGCAGGCGTCGCGTCCCGCGGATGAGGCCCTTCACCTGAAGCACGACTTCGATACCACCGTTGCGGAACTCAAGCAGCGCGCCGGGACCGCTTTGAACCAGGAGAATGCCGCTGCGCTGGAGCATATCAGGTTCAATGTGTGGCCGCACGAGGCCCTCTTTGGACGCGTGCACGTGCTGGACGAGGAAACCATCAGCAATATTACGACGGGTGTATTCTGGACGCTCGAGCAACTAAGCACCGCGATGGGATTGGAGGTCCTGTACGGACAAGAGGGTTGCTTCGCAGAATACTCGGAAGAGATATTGCCGATGGTGTTTCACAACACCATAACGCCTCCGGGTGCCTTGGCATTCGCTGAGGAGCGTTCCAAACACTGCCGATTCGTTGATACAGAGGAATTGAGCAAGAACGAGAAGTTCCAAGCGATTGTGCATGAGGCGATGGGAGGGAGCTTGCGCTTCTTAGCGCTGTATCAGATGGCCCACCACATCGCGCTCGGCGGATCGGACTATGATGTCGAGACAATCGCGTATATTGACCATCTAGCCAGTGGGGATAGGGAGAAGAAAGAACGACACATGGTCGCTAGCGTATGGGCAAAGCGGATGTCGGGTCAGTTGGACTACAGTTTGGGCGACACAGCGCCTGTTCAGGTTTTCCTCGCCGCCATGGCTGGGGAGACGATGGAAGAGGGCTTCGGCCTCGCGAAACGACTATCACTGCCGGCTGAACCGCATCGGTTGTCCGAAGTCGCTCAATAAAGGGAACAGCTCTCCGAACAGGAGCCCGCCCCGAAAAGTGCCCGCCGTTGCCAAATGTAAGCGGCAGGCACCCTGTCGCCGGCCAAGCCGCGGGACCTACCTTGGGCGCCGATCCCAGGTGTGAGGCTCAGCGGCTGTTCTTGCGCGGGAGCGAAGGTGTCATCCGCGTCTATCCGGGCGAGCCGAGGGCGCCGGACACCGACTCAAGCCCCCAGTTCATCAACGCCCCCAAACTTTTGCATCCCAACGAATCCGATTCGGCCCGCGACAGTGGTCCGTTACCAGGTCGAAGCCTGGGCGCTCGGTAGCTGGGAGAACTGCTCGAAGGTCGACGCCGAGACCGTGCAAGGCGCCGCTGTCAGCTGCGTCCAGAGTGAAATTAGGCCCTAGGCGTCCGAACTAGCGCAATTCCCCAAGGAGGGGGAAGGAACGCAGGTCTCGAATCCACCTGTCCCCCACTTTTTTTGTTCAGCAGCCTCGCCGGGATTAAAGCAGGTTCAGTGAGTAGGGATGGTCTCCCGCCGTGGAGCAAAAGCCGCGACACACAAAAAGCCCGAGCGCCGGTTCGGTCAGGCGCTGGGCTCGATCGGTCGCAACGCTTCCTTAGAAGCGTGCTTCTTCGGTAAACGGAGTGTCGGCGTCTGCGATCGTCTGGATCTCCACCAGGGGCTCACGGCTTTCTTCGGCCGCGAGGCGATCATTTTCCGAGAGTACCATGGTGCTTGAGGCACCGCCGACGATCAGTGTGATAGATGCAAGAACACCCAACATCGTAGGTCTCCTCTATCGGGTTAGTTTCAGCTTGAGGTTTATTATATTAGCAAACGCTAATAAATCAACCCCCTGCTTTAATCTCGCAAGGTCTTGATTCCATCGAGCCTGTCTGATTCTCTTAGCGTAAGACTCACTCTGGTGGAAACCGGACGACAAACTACATGAGCGCTTATCTCTTGATCGTGGAGGACGACCCTGCCCTCAACCAGATGCTCGTTCTGCACTTCGAGGACGAAGGATTCGAAGTGGACGGTGCCATGACCTGCGCCGACACCCTGGAGTTGATCGACGCCAACGCCTACGACCTGCTGTTGCTGGACCAGCAGCTGCCGGACGGCACGGGAATGGAGCTGCTGGAGGCGCTGCAATCCCGGGAGCCGGACCTTCCGGTCGTCATGATGACAGGTCAGCACGACCTCGAGCTTGCCATCGAGGCGATAAAGAAGGGGGCTGCGGATTTTATCCACAAGCCCGTCGACACGGCGGAGCTGCAGCAGACCGTGGATCGGTTGCTCGCCAATCGCCGACTGTCCCGGGAGGTGGAGGCGTTGCGGGGCGCGGAGGAAGTCCCGCGCCAGGAGCGCAATCTCATCGGCCGCAGCGCCGCCATGCTCACGGTCAGCAAGGAGATCGCCCTGAGCGCCCGCAGCGCAACGACAGTACTGATCAGCGGCGAGTCGGGCACGGGCAAGGAGGTTGTGGCGCGCCTGATTCACCAGCACAGTGGACGTACGGGCCCGTTTGTGGCGGTCAACTGCGCCGCCATCGTCGACACTCTGCTGGAGAGCGAGCTCTTCGGCCACGAGAAGGGGGCCTTCACCGGTGCGCAAAGCCGCAAGTTGGGCAAGTTCGAGCTGGCCCAGGATGGGACCCTGTTTCTCGATGAGATCGGGGAGCTGGCTTCGTCCCTGCAGGCCAAGCTGCTGCGTGCGCTGCAGGAGCGGGTCTTCGACCGGGTCGGAGGCACCCAGCAGATCTCCACCAACGCGCGGGTGGTGGCCGCCACGAATCGGGACCTGATGGCTGAGGCGGCGGCCGGGCGTTTTCGGGAAGATCTGGCCTACCGTCTGAACGTCATTCAAATCCGGATGCCGCCCCTGCGCGAGCGCAAAGAGGACATCCCGCTGCTCGCGACCGCTCTGCTGGAGCGGATTGCCGAGCGAATTCACAAGCCGACTCTCAAGCTCGCAGAGGCTGCTCTGGATCGGCTCCAGGGCTATGACTGGCCCGGTAACGTACGGGAAATGGAGAATCTGTTGACGCAGGCAGCGGTCCACGCGCAAACGGCCGTCATCACGCCGGATCTGCTGGCCTTCGCGTCGCCGAGCGGGGATCGCGGCACGGTACAAGTACGCGTCGTCGGCGGCGTTCCCCCTTCCGAAGCGCAAGTCCTGCGTACCCTCGACGAGGTAGAGGCCGAGCATGTCCAGCAGGTGCTCGATTACACCGGTGGGCACAAAGGCCGGACTAGCGAGATCCTGGGTGTCTCCCGGCCGGCCCTGGACCGCAAGATAGAGAAGTACGGCCTCAAGGTCCCCGGCCGCTGACCTTCCTCGCCCAAAATCACCGAAAGAATCAGCGTTTCCCAAGTCGTAACGATCCGTTACGTTGCGACCGCTTGTAATGAGTCGTTACAACGAAATGTTAAACGGTCACCGCAAAGAAAGGTAACAATATCCAGATAAAACAATAAAGTAGAAATTGGCACGATGCCTGCTCTAGGTGTGGTAGCAGCAGACTACTGGAGCAGGAGAAGCCAAATGAGCAGCACCGCCGTTGCCGAGACCGTCACCACGGACGCAGCCGTCAGCTTCAACGCGTTGGCCAAGCAGTACTGGCGCGACCTTTACAGCTACGCCTACCGACTGTCCGGGAACCGCCACACCGCCGAAGACCTCGTCCAGGAGAGCCTGGTGCGAGCCTGGCGGTCCCTGGACAAGCTGCAGAACCCCAAGGCTATCAAGGGATGGCTCCTGACCATCGTTCGGCGCGAGAATGCGCGGCGTTTCGAGCGGTATCAGCCTCAGGAAAGCGACGTTCCCACCGAGGAGATCGGGGCCAGGCGCAAGACCTACGACACCTCCACGGAGGCCTTCGTATTGCGCCGGGCGATTCGAGAGCTGCCCCCAGAGTACCGTGACCCGCTGGTGTTGCAGGTGATCCACGGGTACTCCCAGAAGGAGATCGCGGAAAAGCTCGGCCTGACCCCGGCGGGCGTCGGAACACGCCTGTTTAGGGCCCGCCACAGGCTGCGGGAGGCCGTCGGGGAGATGGCGTGAACCTGGGCAGGGTGGCGAGGCCCCCGCGCAGAGGCGCTCTCGAGCACCAATCCAGGATGCGACCTGCCGGAATGTACGCTCAGGCGCAAGCACCCTCACCGGTCATGGGCCGGCGCCTATTGCTGGTGGAAGACGACCCGGCGTTACGTCAGATGCTGACCTGGGACCTTGCGGAGCTTGGCTACAGGGTCCATGCGGTCAGTACTTGCCAGGAAGCGCGGACGGTTTCGCCGGCGAACGGGTTCGATCTGGCGATGCTCGACGTCGGCCTCCCCGACGGTGACGGCCTGGCGCTCGCACGGGAGCTAGCCGGGATGCTTCCCGGATTGAGGGTAGTGATCTGCAGCGGCGGGCACGGGGAGAGCGTCCCCGACAGTATCCCTGCGGCGGTCCTGGCCTGCCTTACCAAACCGGTCGCCCTGGAGCGACTTCACAGGCTGTTCCAGGGGAGCGGGCTGCCGGTCAAGGATTGAGGGCTTTCTCCGAGCGCTTGCGGAAGACACGCATTTCCTTTGCGGCCTGCACATCACCTTTCTCCTCCGCGACAGCGATTCCCCGGTCGAATGCGTCGACAGCTTCCTCATGTCGGCCCGCCGCGGTCAATGCCTTGCCCAATATCTTCCAGGCCGCTGAGTAGCCGGGGTCCTGGCGCACCGCCTCGGCCAGGTGTTCGATGGCCCTGGCGTGCTCCTCCAGCTTGAAGTACTCGTTGCCCAGGCTATAGCGCAGCAAGGCCGAGTCCTGCCCCCGGGCCAGCATTGCCTCGAAGTTGTCGATCACGCCCATGGCGTATTCCTCCAATCGGTCTCTGGAGTACAGGTTGGGTCGGATCCTAGCGGCGCCAAAAGGCCGGTGTCAGCAGCACCAACAGGGTGAAGATCTCCAGCCGCCCGAGCAGCATGGCGAAGCAGAGGATCCACTTCGCCGGGTCGTGTAGATCGGCGTAGTGGGCCCCCACGCGGGCCAGACCCGGCCCCAGGTTGTTGATACAGGCAGCTACGGCGGAGAAGGAGGTGAGCAGGTCCAGGCCCGTAGCGGCAAGCAGCAGGTACATGAAGGTGAAGCTGGCGACATAGAGGGAGAAGAAGCCCCAGACAGCGTCCACGACCCGGTGATTGACGGTCTTGTTGCCCATGCGAACGGGCATCTGGGCGCTGGGGTGGATCAAGCGGCCGATCTCGCGCAGTCCCTGCTTGATCAGCAGCAGGAACCGGATCACCTTGATGCCGCCGCCGGTGGAGCCGGCGCAGCCCCCGACGAAGGCAATGAACAGGAGCAGGATCTCGAGAAAGGGCGGCCAGTAATAGAACTGTGCCGTGGTAAAGCCCGTCGTGGTGCCGATGGAGACGGTCTGAAACAGCCCCTGGGTGAAGGCGTCATCCCAGAAAATGTAGGTGTCCGTATAGAAGAGCGCGACGGTGACGACGAGGGTGACGCTGACGATGAGCGCCAAATAGAACCGAAACTCGCTATCGCGCCAGTAGACCCCCAGGCTGTTGCGGCGCACCGCGACGAAATGGAGTGCAAAATTGGCGCCGGACAGGATCATGAAGACCACGGCGATCATCTCGATGAGGGTGCTGTCGAAGTGCCCGATGCTGTCGTCGTGGGTGGAGAAGCCGCCGATGGCGACTGTGGAAAACGCGTGCCCCACGGCGTCGAAGATGGACATGCCCGCCATCCAATAGGCGACGCCGCAGGCGATGGTCAGTCCGAGGTAGATGTACCACAAGGCCTTTGCGGTCTCGGTGATCCGGGGGGTGAGCTTGGAGTCCTTCATGGGCCCCGGCGTCTCGGCGCGGTAGAGCTGCATGCCGCCGATGCCGAGCATGGGCAGCACCGCGACCGCCAGCACGATGATGCCCATGCCTCCCAGCCACTGCAGTTGCTGACGGTAATAGAGAATGGAGCGCGGCAGCTCGTCGATGCCGACGATGACGGTTGCGCCGGTGGTGGTGAGTCCCGACATGGACTCGAAGATCGCGTCGGTGATCGAAAGGCTGGGATTGTCCGCGAGCATGAACGGCAGGGAGCCGGTGACGCCGAGCACCGTCCAGAAGAGCACCACCACCAGGAAGCCGTCCCGGAGCCGCAGGTCTTGGTTGTTCTTGTACACGGGCAGCCAGATGAGCGCGCCGGTTCCCAGGATGAGGACGAAGGCGCTCAGGAAGGGTGCGGCGGAACCGTCCCCATACCAGAGGGAGACCAACACCGGCGGCAGCATGCTGAGACTGAATAGGGTCAGCAGCAGACCCAAGAC
Organism: Pseudomonadota bacterium; assembly: GCA_034716535.1. Lineage (GTDB taxonomy): Bacteria > Pseudomonadota > Gammaproteobacteria > Chromatiales > Chromatiaceae > JAYEJW01. Next base: position 20,426 of record JAYEJW010000115.1, on the reverse strand, counting down.
CTTTTGTACCGCGAATGGTTTCATTCAACCCGATTCGGCCGGATCAAAGGAAGGTGACCCCGACCTGGAAGAGCTTTTCCACCTCCGGCACCCGGCGTTTGTCCTGGAGGAAGAGGATCACATGGTCCTCGGACTCGATGACCGTGTCGTGGTGGGCGATGAGCACGTCTTCGCCTCTCACGATGGCGCCGATGCTGGCCCCTTTGGGCAGGTTGAGGTCGTCGATGGTGCGGCCGATCACCTTGCTGGAGCTGCGGTCCCCATGGGCGATGGCTTCGATCGCCTCCGCTGCGCCACGGCGCAGCGAGTGCACCATCACGACGTCCCCGCGGCGCACATGCTTCAGCAGGGTGCCGATGGTGGCCTGTTGGGGCGAGATGGCGACGTCGATGGGGCCGCTTTGGACCAGGTTGACGTAGGCCGGGCGGTTGATCAGCGCCATCACCTTGCGCGCGCCCAGGCGCTTGGCGAGCATCGCGGAGAGGATGTTGTCCTCGTCGTCGTTGGTCACCGTGCAGAAGACGTCGGCGTTCTCCACGTTTTCCTCGAGAAGGAGCTCCTCGTCGGCGGCGTCGCCATGGAGCACGATCGTCTTTTCCAGCGTTTCGGCAATCTGCTTGCAGCGGCTTAGGTTTCGCTCGATGATCTTGACCCGGTAGTCGCGCTCCAGGGCACGCGCGAGCCGTGTGCCGATGTTGCCGCCGCCGGCAAAGATGAGCCGCTTGTACGGCTTCTCCAATCGTCGCAGCTCGCTCATGACCGAGCGGATGTGTTTCGGGGCGGCGACGAAAAAGACCTCGTCATCGGCCTCGACCACTGTGTCTCCTTCGGGCTGGATGGCCCGGTCCTGGCGGTAGATGGCTGCTACCCGTGCGTCCACATCGGGCATGTGATCGTAGAGGGTGCGCAGCTCATGACCGACCAGCGGGCCGTCGTCGTAAGCCTTCACCGCCACCAGTCGCACGGTTCCTCCGGCGAAGTCGAGTACCTGCAGGGCCCCCGGGTTCTCGATCAGGCGCAGGATGTAATCGGTGACCAGCTGCTCCGGGCTGATGCGCACGTCGATGGGCAGGGCCTCGCCGCCAAACAGCTTGGGGTGGTCGAGAAAGCCCTGGGAGCGTACCCGGGCGATCTTGGTGGGTGTGTGGAAGAGCGTGTAGGCGACCTGGCAGGCCACCATGTTGGTCTCGTCGCTGTTGGTGACGGCGAGGATCATGTCCGCGTCTTCGGCGCCTGCCCGCAGGAGCACGTCCGGGTGGGCGCCGTTGCCTTGCACCACGCGCAGATCGAAGCGGTCCTGCAGCGCCCGCAGCAGCTCCGGGTTCTGGTCGACGACCGTGATGTCGTTGGCTTCGCTGACCAGATTGGCCGCCACCGACGTACCGACCTGCCCGGCGCCGAGGATTATTATTTTCATTGTGGATCGCTTTCAGACATCGGCATTCAGCTGTCAGCTGATCGCCGCTCGCCCGGCGATCGCCTGACAGCAAAAAGATTCTTACGCCTCGTTCATTCTCCAGCGCGCGGACTGATCGACCAAACAACCTGTTGGGCGACATTCTCTCCCAACCCTTCATGACACCCGTGTCGCCCCGGAATATGAAGACACGGATTTCATGAAGGGTTTCCCTCACCCCGACCCTCTCCCCGGCTGAGAGGGGGATAGGGAGCGCCTTCGGCGTCCATTTTCACGGTAGCCCAACAGGCTGATCGCTGACAGCTGAATGCTATCGCCTTTCCTTGATCTCAATCCCCAGCGAGCGCAGCTTGCGGTAGAGGTGGGTGCGCTCCATGCCCGCCTCCTTCGCCATCTTGCTGACGTTCCCGCCGTGTTTCTCAAGCTGGTACTCGAGATAGGCCTTCTCAAACTGCTCCCGTGCCTGGCGCAGAGGCTGGTCGAAGGACACCATGCCCTCCAGCGACTGGGTCGGCACGGCGGGTGCTGCGCCAAGGGCGCCCTCTACCTCGTCTTGGGTGATTTCATCGCCGGCCCCCAGGATCAGCACCCTTTGCACCAAGTTCTTGAGCTCGCGCACGTTTCCCGGCCAGCTGTAGTTGCGCATGAAGTTCTGAGCACCCACGCTGAAGCGCCGGTAGGGAAGCTTTTCGTGGGTCGCGAAATAGTCCACGTAGTAGTTGAGCAGCTCGGGGACGTCCTCGTTGTGCTCGCGCAGCGGCGGTACGTGCAGGGGTACGACATTGAGGTGATAGAAGAGGTCCTCGCGGAAGCGTCCGGCGCGTACGTCCTCCTCCAGGTTACGCTGGGTGGCGGCGACGATGCGCACATCGATGCGTACCGGCTCGGTGCCGCCCACACGAAGGAAGGAGCCGGTGTCCAGGGCGCCCCGCAACTGGCCCTGAACCTCCAGGTCCATGTCGGCCACCTCGTCAAGCAGCAGGGTCCCGCCGGAGGCCTGCTCCAGGCTGCCGTAGTGGATATGTCCGTCCTCCTCGCCGCCAAAGAGCTCGCGGGCGGCGTTGTTGCGGGCGATACCCGAGACCCCGAGGTCCACGAAGGGGCGCTCGCGCCGTGCGCTCTGGGCATGGAGATAGCGGGCGTAGGTCTCTCTGCCGCTTCCCGCCTCGCCGGTGATCAGCACCCAGGTGTCATGCTGGGCGATCCGCTTGACCTGCTCGCGCAGACGTTGCATGGCCGCGCTGCGCCCCACGGGCTCGTGGACGATGGCCGTGCGCCGCTTCAGGCCGATGTTTTCCCTTTGCAGCTTGTCCGCCTCCATGGCGCGCTCCACCGTGAGCAGTAGCTTCGCCATTGAGAGCGGCTTCTCCAGGAAGTCGTAGGCCCCGAGCTGTGTCGCCTCCACGGCGGTCTCCACCGTGCCGTGGCCGGACATCATGATCACCGGGCAAGGCAGCCCCTCGTCTTCCGCCCACTCCTTGAGCAGACTGATGCCGTCCAGGTCGGGCATCCAGATGTCCAGGAGGATGAGGTCCGGACGCCGGTCGCGCAGGGCGTGGCGGGCGGCCTCACCGTTTTCGGCACTCGCCACGACGAAGCCTTCGTCCTCCAGGATCTCCTGCACCAGGGTCCGGATATCGGGTTCGTCGTCCACCACCAGGATATGAGGTGCGCTCATGCTGTTCCGCCCCTTGATCGTTCTTCGTTCGCCGCTTCCGGCTCGTCTTGCCACAGCGGCAGTCGCGCAACCACCCGGGCGCCGCCGTTGGCGTTCTCCGCCCAAATCATACCGCCGTGCTCCTCAATAATCTTCTTGACGATGGCCAGTCCCAAGCCCGTGCCTTTTGCCTTGGTGGTCACATAGGGCTCGAAGAGCCTTCCCAGCAGCTCGTCGTCGAAGCCGGAGCCGTTGTCTTGCACCCGCAACTCGAGCAGCGGGTTCTCTGCGTCCTCCACCAAGGCCGTTGCGACCAGGATGTGGCCATCCTGCCGGCCCTCGAGTGCTTCCTGCGCGTTCTTCACCAGGTTGTGAATTACCTGGCGCAGCCGCAGGGGGTCGCCCAGGATACGGAATCCGGTCGCCGCCAGCCGGACCTCCAGCCCGCCGTTGCCGCCCGCACTGCGGTAGAGGTCCGTCACTTCGGCCACCAGGGCATCCAATTGCAGGGGCTCGGCCTCCAACTTGGGGGTCCGCGCGTAGTTGGAGAAATCGTTCACCATCGCCTTCATGGCCTCCACTTGCTGGACGATGGTGTGGGTGGCCCGGTCAACGATGCGTGCATCCTGATCCGGAAGCTTGGCCAACAGCTTGTGGCGGAGCCGCTCCGCGGAAAGCTGAATAGGCGTCAGCGGGTTCTTGATCTCGTGGGCGAGGCGCCGGGCCACCTCGCCCCAAGCGGCGTCGCGTTGGGCCATGATGAGGGTGGTGATATCGTCAAACACCACGACGTGTCCGCGCTCCTCGGCGCCGGGACTGACCAGGGGGCTGCCCCGGCACATCAGTACCTGCCGACCCTCGCCGGTGAAAAGCGTGATCTCGGCGCGCCACTCCTCCTCCGATTCCAGGTGCTCCCGTACCCTCTCCACCCAGCGAATCAGGCGCGGGTGCTTCTGCTCGAGTATCGACAGCGTCTGCTCTTCGATGCCTTTGGACTCTAAGCGCAGTATGTGCAGTGCGGCGGGGTTGGCGGTCCGCAGCCGCTGCTCTGCGTCAAGGGCGATGACCCCGGAAGATAGCCGTCCCAGAACCGTCTCCAGATAGGTACGCTGGGCCTCTACCGCCCGCTGGCTGCGGGCTGCCGCATCGCGAGCCTGGGCGATGCGGCGTGTCATGGCGTTGAAGGATGCGACGAGGAAGGCGAGCTCGTCGTCATGACTCGGCAACGGCAGCTGCTGCTCGTAGTCGCCCTCGGTCACGGCGCGGGTGCCGCGGGCGATGTCCGCGACGGGTGCCACCAGCCCACGTGCTGTGTGGAAGGCCGCGATCAAGGCGGCCATCAGGCCGAAGAGGAGAACCAAGGACAGCGTAATGGAAAAACTGAGCTTTAGCGATTGCCTCAGGTAGGCGAGCTCGGTGTAGCGATTGTAGGCGTCCTCGAGTCGCGCGGACAGCTCGCCGATGCGCGCGGACGTGGGAAAGATGGCCTGCAGCTGCATGGAGCGCCCCTTGGGGTCCGCCACCAGAACCCGAACCACAAGCTCGCCGCCCGCCCGGGTCTCGAGCCCCACGTAGTTGGTTCCGGTGCGCACCCGCTGCAGGATCTCCCGATCAGGATGGTCCGGGACCAGCTGGGTAGGGTCCTCGTTCGCGTTGCCGTACACCTGGCCGCCGGGGCCGAGGATGGAAATCTCCAGGGCTCCGGCCCGGCGCCTGAGCTCGCCGAGACTAAGCGCCAGCGCGGTGGTGGAGCGGTCCTCGATGCCGGCGAGCAGTTGCTCGGCGTACTTGAGCAGCACGCGCTGGTTCTGGTCCAGGGAGGCCTGGTTGAGGGCGAGTGCGTCCTCCATGGCGCGGTCGATCTGCACATCGAACCAGCTGTCGATGCCGCGCAGCAGGAAACCGAGCGAGTAGTAGTAAACGACACCGACAGGCAACAGCGATATCAGGGCGAACAGGACCACGATGCGCCCCGTCAGGCGTGAGCCTGCCGCCTGACGGCGGTAGCGGCGCACGAGCTTGGTTACGTTGACCGCAACCATGACCGCCAGCGCGATCAGGCCAAGCAGGACCAGCGCGAGTAGCGGGACGAACGCCCGACTCAGTTCCTCGGAGTTCTGGACGGCGTCGCTCATCAGGTCCAGAGCGACGAACAGCACGATCAGCAGACCGGCGACCGGAAGCGTCCCCGGGTGGCGCAGGCGCTTCAGGGCTCTAAGGGCCATTTCGTCCAGCCGCTGGAGAGCTTCCAGGAGGGTCGCAGGTAGGCGATGGGTTTGAGCGGCAGGGGCAACTCTTCGATGTCCAGGGACACCAGGAGATGGATCTCGTAGGTCTCTCCGTCTTCGAGTCGGTCCTTGGCAACGAGCTGAAGATTTTCGATCTCGCCCAGCGCCCCGATGGCAGCGTCCCTGGTCACGTAGCTCCTGCCGCCGTCTCCGGGAAGGAGGGAGACCAGATAGCGTTCGGACAGGGGCTTGTAGCGTATGACGTAGCGCAGCCGCTGGTCCACCAGGTTGTCCTCCCACACCCAGGCGTCCGTGTTCCGGAGCTGGATGTGCACCTCCAGTGTCAGGGGAACGCCGTTGTCCAAGGCCTCCAGGGCGACGTCGCTGAAGGCGTAGTCGATGCGGGCATCCATGACCAGTACGTCCCCTTCCAGCCTGGTCTCCACCTTGTCGACACGGAACTCGTCCGCCGCTGCCGCCCCCCCGGGCGCCAGCACCAAGATCAATAGGAGCCGGAGGAGTGGCCGGATTCTGAGTACCCTGGTCATGCCCCTTCCTTCTTCAGCTTCGCGTAGTAGAAGCCGTCCATGCCACCCTCTTGCGGTAGGGTTTGACGACCCGCCGCACGTGCCACGCCCCAGCCAACGTCGAGCGGCATCTCTCGCGAGTCGGTCCGGCGGCCGAGAAAGTCCTGGATCCGGCGCTCGTTCTCCTCAGGGAGCAGGGAGCAGGTGGCGTAGAGAAGGGTGCCGCCGGGGGCGAGTAGGTGCCAGAGAGAATCCAGCATGCGAGCCTGGAGCTCGGACAAGGCGGCGATATCGCTCTCTCGGCGAAGCCACTTGATGTCGGGGTGGCGGCGGACGACCCCCGTCGCGGAGCAGGGGGCGTCGAGCAGAATCCGGTCGAAGGGCGCCTGCGCCCATTCTCCGGCCGGTGCCGCGGCGTCGCCGACCTGGATCCGCGCTGAGAGGCCGAGCCGCTGCAGGTTCTCGCGTACCCGCTCGAGCCGCTTCGGATCGGCGTCCAGGGCGGTGAGATCCAGCCGATCCCCGGCGCGCTCCAGGATGTGCGCCGTCTTGCCGCCGGGGGCGGCGCAGGCGTCCAGGACCCGATCGCCGGCGGCGGCGTCCAGCAGGTCCGCCGCGAGCTGCGCGCCCGCGTCTTGGACCGAGACCAGGCCGTCGGCAAACCCCGGCAGATGGGCCGTGGGTACCGGGCTGTCGAGCCGTAGTCCCGATCCGGCGTAGGCCGTTGGGCGGGCGGTCAGTCCGGCGGCAGCCAGGCGGGCGGCATAGGCTGCCCGCGTGCTCCTGAGCCGGTTGACCCGCAGGGTCATGGGCGGCCGGGCATTGCTGGCGGCGACGATCGTCTGCCAGTCGTCGGGCCAGGCGCTCTGGAATCGGCGCAGCAGCCAATCCGGAAACAGCCACTTGGCCGAGGGCGAGCGCTGAGCGCGGGCGAGTAGCTGCTCGCGCTCGCGCAGGAAGCGCCGCAGCAGGGCGTTCACGAGGGCCGAGGCCCAGACCTTGCCGAGGGTCCGGGCGGCTTCCACAGTAGCGGCTACTGCGGCGTGGTCGGGGATACGGGTGTCGGTGAGCTGATAGAGGCCGATGAGCAGGAGCGCCAGCAGGTCCCCATCGTCGCGTTTGAGGGGCTTGTGCAGCAACAGCCCGGCGAGGGCCTCCAGGCGTGGGAGCGCGCGCAGGGCGCCGTAGCAAAGCTCCTGCACCAGCGGCTTGTCGCGCTCGTCGTTCAGGGCAGGGAGCTCTTTGAGCGCCTCGGGGAGAGATCGGCCCCGGTCGCGCACGGCATGCAGCGCAAGGGCGGCCGCCGCCCGGGCAGCAGCCCCGGCCGGAACAGACTGGTTGGAGTCGTCGCGGTGGGGCTCAGCCAAACACTTCTCCGTCCAGCTTGCGTGCATTGAGAAACTCGGCTGCCGTCATGGGGCGTTTTCCCGTCGGCTGCAGGTGCGTGATACGCAGGATGCCGTCGCCGGTGGCCACGTCGATGCCGCCCTTGTGAGCGGCAATCACGCTGCCGGGCGGTGCCCCGGCCGCATCCCCGGCAAGCGGCTCGCTGCCCCAAAGACGCAGCGTCGAGTCGCCGAGCCTTGTCTGGGCCACCGGCCACGGGTCGAAGGCGCGGATCATGCGGTCCAGCTCGACCGCTGGTCGGTGCCAGTCCACCCCCGCCTCCTCCTTTTGCAGCTTCTTGGCGTAGGTCGCCAGGGCGTCGTCCTGGGGCTCGGGGATCAGGGTGCCGTCGGCGATGCCCGGCAGGGCCTCCAGCAGTGCCGATGCGCCCAGCTGTGCGAGCTTGTCGTGCAGGCTGCCACCGGTCTCGCCGGGGGCGATGGGGGTGCGGCTGATCAGGTACATCGGGCCCGTGTCCAGGCCCGCCTCCATGCGCATAATGGTCACGCCGCTCTCGCGGTCGCCGGCGAGGATCGCGCGCTGGATCGGTGCCGCCCCCCGCCATCGCGGGAGCAGGGAGGCATGTACGTTAACACAGCCCAGGCGCGGCGCGTCCAGGACGGCTTGGGGCAGCAGCAGACCGTAGGCGACGACCACCATCAGGTCGGCCTTATGCCCGCGCAGGGCCGCCACGGCCTGCGGGTCGCGCAGGGACCGGGGCTGATGGACCGCCAGCCCGTGCGCCAAAGCGGCCGTCTTCACCGGGCTTGCGGTGAGCTTGCGGCCCCGCCCCGCGGGACGGTCCGGCTGCGTATAGACGGCTGTCACGTCCAGGCCGCCCTCGATCAGTGCCTCCAGGGCGGATACCGCAAAGTCCGGTGTGCCGGCGAAGATGATCTTGAGGGGCGGCATGGGAAGGTGCTCGGATCAGGTTCGCGGCATCGGTGCGGTTGGGTCTTCGGCGGGGTTCCGGGATCGATACGACTGATCGGCGCCCTTAACCCCGTTACCCATCAGATGGCGCGGCGCCGCGTCTCGGCCGGGGGCGGGCGGTGCTGGCGTTGGTCCTTCTCCAGCTTCTTGCGGATCCGCTGGCGCTTCAAAGACGATAGGTAGTCCACGAAGAGCTTCCCGTCGAGATGGTCGATCTCGTGTTGGATACAGACCGCAAGCAGGCCGTCGGCGTCCAGTTCGAAAAGGTCGCCCTCGCGGTTCAGGGCGCGCACCCGGATCTGCTCGGCGCGGGTGACAGGCTCGAAGAAACCGGGAACCGAGAGGCAGCCCTCGTCCGTCTGTTCTTCACCCCGGCGTTCCAGGATTTCTGGATTGATCAGGCACAGGGGTGCGTCCTGCTGATCTGAGAGATCGATTACGATGATCCGTTGTGGGATCTTGACCTGAATGGCGGCGAGGCCGATACCCGGCGCTGCGTACATGGTCTCGAACATGTCATCCACGATGCGGCGGGTGTCTTCGTTCACCTCCGGCACCGGCACCGGTGCCGCTTTGCTGCGGAGACGCGGATCCGGAAAGGTCAGAATGTCAAGCAAGCTCATTTGGCGTTTTGGTAACGGTCTCTAGAAATTCAGATGATCGGTACGCTACTATCTGCAACATACTATACCCCCAAATGGGGGCAGGTGAATCCCGTCTCCACTGTGCCGGAGCGTCCATGCGTCCCATTGTTCCTGCCGCCCTCATCGCGCTGATCACCGTTGTCCTGTTCGCATCTGGCGCCGTTGCGCAGGTCGAATTGAAACCGTCCCACCCCGAGACGTACACAGTGCGAAGAGGCGATACGCTGTGGGATATCGCCGGACGTTTCCTGCGTGAGCCTTGGCGTTGGCCGGAGATCTGGGAATCGAACCGGGAGATCGCAAATCCCGATCTCATCTATCCCGGTGATGTACTGCATGTGACCTATCGAGACGGGCGGCCGCGCGTGGGGGTCCGGCGGGGTATGCGCACAGTCAGGCTCTCGCCACGGGTGCGCGTGACACCTTTGGTCGAGCCCATTCCCACCATTCCCATCGGCGCCATTCGGCCCTTTCTTTCCCGCTCTTATGTGCTGAACAAGGCCCAGATCGAAAAGGCCCCCTACGTCGCGGCCTTTCCCGACGAACACATCGTGGCCGGCATGAGTGATGCCGCGTATGTGCGCAGCATCGATGGCAGCGCAGGTGAGCGCTTCGACATCGTCCGTCCAGGGGACCCGTACCGGGATCCGGACACCGGGGACATCCTCGGCTACAAGGCCCTGTTCGTGGCCGATGCCGTGCTGGAGCGTTCCGGGGATCCCGCCAAGGTCGCGATCACCAATATGGCGCTGGAGACCGGTATCGGCGATCGGGTGATCTCCGCGGCGGAAGACGAACCCTTGGAGAACTTCTTTCCGCGTCCGGCGCCGCGTGGCTTGCAGGGGCGCATCATCTCTGTGCTCAACGGTGTCTCCCAGATCGGGCAGTTCAACGTGGTCGTGCTCAACGTGGGCAGCGGGGCAGGCCTGAAGCCGGGACATGTCTTCGAGGTCTACAACGGGGGGGAGAGAGTTCGGGACACGGTCAAATCGGCGTCTGCGGACTGGAATTGGAAGAACCAGAAGTTCTGGTCGCAAGAGACTTGGTATGGGGACTATCGGGTCCAGGGATGGCTGGTCGACGAGCCCGACCCCAACACCCCATTTCCGCCCCACGTGGAGGTGCGCAAGCAGTCCAGTGATTTCGTCCTGCCCTACGAGCGGGCGGGCGCCCTGATGGTGTTCCGCGCCTTCGACCGCGTGAGCTTCGCCTTGGTCATGCGCGCCGAGCGCCCCATTCACGTGCTGGACGCGGTGCGTCCGCCCAAGGCTTGAGCCAAGACCTCCGCGCTTGTTCGAGGCCGACCGCCTTCGCGCATGGTTGATCCTCGCCCGCGCCCCCGGCGTGGGTCCGCGTACCATGAGCCGCCTTATCGAGCGCTTCGGCGATCCCCTTCGGATTCTGGGTGCCGATAGGGACGCGCTCCGGGAGGCGGGACTGCGCCCGGCGGCCGTCGAGGCCATCAAAGCCCCGGACGAGGCTGCCCTGGACACCGCCTTTGCGTGGGCCGAGCAGGACGGTGCGCACATCCTGACCAGAGAGGATTCGAGCTATCCGTCTCGGCTGGCGGAGCTCGCCGATGCGCCGGGCGTGCTCTATGTGCGCGGAGATCCCGCGACGCTGGCGGATCCACAGCTTGCGGTGGTGGGGAGCCGCAACCCCACGCCCGCGGGGCGGGAGACGACTCGCGACCTCGCCCGCCATCTAGCCGCCTGCGGCATGACCATTACGAGCGGGCTTGCGGTCGGTATCGATGGTGCTGCCCATGAAGGGGCTTTGGAAGAAGGGCGCACCGTTGCGGTGCTGGGGACAGGGCCGGACCGCGTGTATCCGGCCGCACACAGAGATCTGGCCCGACGCATTGCCGGGCAGGGGGCGCTCGTGACCGAGTTTCCGCCGGAAAGCGCGGCCGTCGGGCGCAATTTTCCCCGCCGAAACCGCATCATTAGCGGTCTGAGCTTGGGCACCCTGGTCACCGAGGCGGCGCTAAAGAGCGGCTCTCTCATCACCGCGCGCTATGCCGGCGAGCAGGGCCGGGAGGTGTTCGCCATCCCGGGCTCCATCCACAACCCCTTGGCGCGCGGCTGCCATGCCCTGATCAAGGATGGGGCCAAGCTTGTGGAGACGGCGCAGGACATTCTCGAAGAGCTGGCGCCGCTGTTGGGCTCTTTCATCGCCGAAGCCGCGGAACTGGCCGGAGCCGATGCCCAAAGCGCTGGTGCGCAAGGGCTGGATGCCGAATATCTGCTGCTGCTCGACGCCATGGGCTACGATCCCGTGTCTGCGGACGAGTTGATCCGGCGCACCTCCCTGGCGGCGGAGAGCATCGCATCCATGCTATTGTTGCTGGAGCTGGAAGGATATGTATCATCGTATCCTGGAGGCCGATATTGCCGGAGCGGCGGCTGATAGCTGTCATCTCACCGGCTGAACGGATTGTCCGGCCTGTCGGCTGACGGCGACCGCGAGGTTGCGGGCGGTCCCGAAATAGGGGCCGCCTCCCAAGATCGTCCGGGGAGCCGGCGATCGTTTTACCGCCCTTGAGGTTGGCAGATGTACGAAAACATGGTCGACGTACTCATCTATCTCTACGAGAATTACATGGATGGCGAGAGCCAACCACCCACCGATCAGGGGGAGCTGGAGGACGAGCTCTCCCAGGCGGGCTTCAGCAACGGCGAGATCGAGAAGGCCCTGCGTTGGCTCGACGAGCTCGCGGCAGACGTGGGTACCCCCCAGCAGCATCCGGGTACCGGCCGCTCCGTGCGCATTTACAACGACGCCGAGTGCGCCAAGCTGGACATCGACGCCCGTGGCCTGCTCTCGTTCCTGGAGCAAAATGGAATCCTGGATTCGGTCAGCCGCGAGCTGGTGATCGACCGCGCGCTCGCCATCGACCATCCCTCAGTCTCGGTTGATGAGCTCAAGTGGGTGGTGCTCCTCGTCCTGATGAACCGCCCGGGACAGGAGGCGGCGTTCACCCAGATGGAAGATCTCGTCTACGAAGACGAGCCCGCCCTGATCCACTGAGCGCTCGCTGCCCGGTTTCCCGCGTTTCTTCCCGGCGGCATCCCCTCATACTCCATCCGGCGCTCTTGACGTGGCGCCGGCGAATCGTTATTGCTAGGCGCCCTCACAACCCCTGACCCGAGCAGCCGTATGAATTTGGTCGTCGTCGAGTCGCCCGCCAAGGCGAAAACCATCAAGAAGTACCTGGGACCGGACTTCGACGTGGTGGCGTCCTACGGGCATGTTCGTGACCTGATCCCCAAGGAGGGGGCAGTGGACCCGGATCAGGGATTCGCCATGCAGTACCAGGTTATCGACCGTAACGAGCGCCACGTCCAGGCCATCGCCAAGAAGCTGAAGAACGCCGAGGCCCTGTATCTCGCCACCGATCCGGATCGCGAGGGCGAGGCCATCTCCTGGCATCTCTACGAGCTGCTGAAGAAGCGCCGCCAGCTCGGTAAGCGGGCGGTGCACCGCGTCGTCTTCAACGAGATCACAAAGCAGGCCGTGCAGGACGCCGTTGCTCATCCGCGCGAGCTGTCCGTGGACCTGGTGAACGCCCAACAGGCGCGCCGCGCCTTGGATTACCTGGTCGGTTTCAACCTCTCGCCCCTGCTGTGGAAGAAGGTGCGCCGCGGCCTGTCCGCGGGTCGGGTGCAGAGTCCGGCCCTGCGGCTGATTGTGGAGCGCGAGCTGGAGATCGAGGCCTTCCAGACCAGAGAGTACTGGACCGTCGAAGCCGATGCCGCCAAAGAGGGCAAGGGCTTCATGGCGCGGTTGACCGCATTCGACGGCGAGAAGCTCGAGCAGTTCAGCATCGGCAACGAGGACCGTGCCCGGGAGATCGAGAAGGCGCTCGTGCGGTCGGCGAGCGGCAAGCTCAAGGTCACGAAGGTCGAGCGCAAGCAGCGCAAGCGCAACCCGGCTCCCCCCTTCATTACTTCCACCCTCCAGCAGGAAGCGGCGCGCAAGCTCGGCTTCACCGCGCAGCGCACCATGCGCGTGGCCCAGCAGCTCTATGAGGGCGTGGACATCGGCTCAGGCAGCGTCGGCCTCATCAGCTACATGCGCACCGATTCGGTAAATCTGGCCCAGGAGGCCCTGGCCGAGATCCGGGACTATGTGGCCGAGCGCTATGGGGCGGATCACCTTCCCCCTCGGGCGCGGATGTACAAGACCAAGGCAAAGAACGCCCAGGAGGCCCATGAGGCCATTCGGCCCACCTCCATCCGCCGGGTGCCCACGGAGATCAAGGCCCATCTGAGCTCGGACCAGGCCCGCCTGTACGAGCTCATCTGGAAACGCACCCTGGCCTGCCAGATGGCCCACGCGCTGATCAACACTGTGGCAGTGGACTTGGCTGCCGGTGAGGGCAACCTCTTCCGCTCGACCGGCTCCACAGTGACCTCCCCCGGCTTCATGCGGGTCTATCTGGAAGGGCGCGACGATGCCAAGGCGGCGGACGACGACGAGGAGCGCATGCTGCCCCATCTGGAGGAGGGGGAGCTCGTCGACGTGCTGGCCATCCGCCCGGAGCAGCACTTCACCGAGCCGCCGCCCCGCTACACAGAGGCATCTCTGGTCAAGGTCTTGGAGGAGTACGGCATCGGCCGGCCGTCCACCTATGCCAGCATCATCTCCACCCTGCAGGACAGGGAGTACGCCCAGCTGGAGAAGAAGCGCTTCCATCCGACGGACGTGGGGCGCGTCGTCAACAAGTTTCTCACCGAGTACTTCACCCCCTACGTGGACTACGACTTCACCGCCAGGCTGGAGGACGAGCTCGACGCCGTCTCCCGCGGGGAGGAGGAGTGGGTCCCGCTCCTGGAGCAGTTCTGGCGGCCCTTCAAGGACCTGGTCGACCACACCCAGGAGAACGTCAAGCGCAGCGACGTCACCCAGGAGGTGATCGACGAGGCCTGCCCCCAGTGCGGCTCGCCGCTTGCGATCCGTCTGGGGCGCCACGGCCGTTTCATTGGGTGCACCAAGTACCCGGAGTGCGACTACACCCGGGATCTGCAGGAGCGCAAGAAGGAGGAGCAGCCTCCCCCGGAGGTGGTGGCCGGCCGCAGCTGCCCCGAGTGCGGCTCGGAGCTGCAGATCAAGCGCGGCAAGTTCGGCAAGTTCATCGGCTGCAGCGCCTATCCGAAATGCCGCTACATCGAGCCCCTGGAGCGCCCCCAGGATACGGGCGTCACCTGCCCCAAGTGCAACAAGGGGACATTGCTCAAGAAAAAATCCCGGCGTGGCAAGATCTTCTACTCCTGCTCCACGTATCCCAAGTGCGATTACGCGGTGTGGAACGAGCCAGTCGCAGAGCCTTGCCCACAGTGCGGTTGGCCCGTCCTTACGATCAAGGTCACCAAGCGTAGTGGGGCGGAAAAGGTCTGCCCGCAGAAAGACTGCAGTTACAGCGTCCCCCTCGATGAGCCGTCGGAGCCCAAAGAAGCCGCCTCGTAGGGTAGCTACGTGAGGCAAAAATGGTTCCGCAGGCGAGCGGTTTCCGCGCCAAGGGGCTGGATTTCGCGACGGAAGTCGCTCTTGCGACCCGGAGGGCGGTCAACCGGGTCTGAATCTGAATTGGATTGAGAAACTCTCAGGAGCTCGGAAATGACAACCCCGTTCGTTGCTGTCTTGATGGGATCGGACTCCGATCTGCCGGTCATGCAGGCCACCCTGGATCAGCTGACCAAGCTCGGTATTCCGCACGAGGTGAAGATCACCTCGGCTCACCGTACCCCTGCCGCCACCCACGGCTATGTGAAAGATGCGGACGAGCGCGGATGTGCCGTGTTCATCGCGGCGGCCGGGCTTGCCGCTCACTTGGCCGGGACCGTCGCCGGCCTCACCCTCAAGCCCGTGATTGGGGTGCCCTTGGACGCAGGTCCGCTCAACGGCATGGATGCGCTCCTCTCCACGGTGCAGATGCCGGGAGGTATTCCGGTGGCGACTGTGGCCATCGGCAAGGCAGGCGCGAAGAACGCGGGCTATCTCGCCGCGCAGATGCTGGCCCTGTCCGACGCCGAGCTCGCCGACCGTCTGCGTGAGGACCGGGAGGAAAACGCCCGCTCCGTCCAGGCAAAGGACGCCGACCTTCAGCGCAAGCTCCCCCGTTAATCTCATCCGACCCGCCCTTGAGGAGTGAGGTCGGGGTGAGGGGAAAATCAACGGTCACCCGATCAGGTGTCGGATCAGTAGGTCCCCAACACGCAGTGAGCTCGAACCCTGAGTACCCATCGAGTCCTTTCAAGCTTCGTCTCGCCGCCCGCTGCGTCGCCCTCGGCGGCATCCTGGCCTATCCGACCGAGGCGGTCTACGGGCTCGGGTGCGACCCCTGGAACGGCGAGGCGGTACGCCGTCTGCTCGCCGTCAAACGCCGCGCGGAGCACAAGGGTCTGATCCTCATCGCCGCGGAATTCGCCCAGCTCGCACCGTTCCTCGCGCCCCTGGACACAGTCCGCATGAAGGCCGTGCTCGCGACCTGGCCCGGGCCTGTCACCTGGCTGTTGCCGGCGCGCGCGCAGACACCACGCTGGCTCACCGGTCGTCACGAGACTCTGGCGGTGCGGGTCACCCCCCATCCGTTGGCTGCTGCCCTGTGCGATGCCGTCGGAGGCGCACTGGTATCCACCAGCGCCAACCTGAGCGACCGGCCGGCGGCACGGACTGCATTCAAGGTGCGAAAAGCGCTCGGCAAAGAGGTGGATTACATCCTGGTCGGGACGTGCGGCGGGCGGGCGAGCCCCTCGACGATCCTCGATGGCCGCACCGGGGCGGTGATCAGGGCCTGAGCGGGGGAACCCCGATCGTCACCTGGCCTTTCCCTGGCCGCGATAGGCTGCGGGGACATCACGCCGACCCAGCCCCTGGCGCGTTATCTGCCGTACGTGGAATGCATCGTGGGACAGTTCTACATTGCCATTCTGGCCGCCAGTCCCGTCGGCGTGCGTATCGCAGCGCGGCGAGATTCGAAAGACCACTGAAGCATTCCAGACCCCGGTAGCTCAATCTCATTCGGCGGCGGTTGCTCGCAGCAATCTGCTCAGTTCCTGTCTGCTTGCCATCGCCTCGCGCTCAACACTGTCGGCTTCCTCCGCCATGCGTCGGGCGGCCCCGGATAGGGGTTCTGAGCGCACCATCGCCAGGAAAAAGCGTACTTGGCCCCAGTTGAGTCTCTGCGTAAATGCATCGAGCAAATGCATAATCGTGGATATACATGCGTGAATGCATAGCCTAGCATTTTCTTAGCGGGGCCGCCTACGCGGCTCGCAGGTTTACTCACTTCACCGGGTATAAGCGTCATGAAACTGAGAACGATCCAGCAACAGATGAATATTCGGGTCACGTCCGAGCGGATGTGGGAGATCCTGTCGCAATACGGCGACGTCTCCCGCTTCCACGCCGGCGTCGTAGAGTCCCACAGCGTTGAAGGCGGCGAGAACAGGGCATCACTCGGGTGCGAGCGGGTGTGCAACATCGTCGATATGGGCGTGCACATCAGGCTCAAGGAGCGCATCGTCGACTTCGTCGAAGGTGAGTCCTATACCTACGAGGTCGATGAATGGAAGAACTTCCCGATGCGCAAGATGCTGTTCGGCTTCCGGATCCTCAGCTCCAGCCCGCCCGACACCGTACTGGGTATCCGGATACAGTACCTGGCCAAGCCGGCGTTGCTGACACCGCTACTGGCGGGAAAGATGCGCAGGCTCGCGCGCGACGTGTTGCTGGGATACAAACACTACGCCGAGACCGGCGAGGCCAGGGTGCCGATCCGCGAGCTGAAGACCCGGTACAGGAGCCTGGCGCAGGCGGAGGTGCAGTATGGCTGAGCGCAACAGGGAATTCCGGCTGTTCGTGAAATCCGGCAACGCCATGAGGATGTTCCTGATCAACTCCACAATCTTCATGATGATCGGGATCTGGCTGACCGGGTTCGATCAGGCGCACTGGTTCTCCTACGTGCTGCCGGGAATCTTCATGCTGTCCGCAACTTTCGGTATCTGTCCCGGGATCAATCTCTGGCGGATGCTACTCGGCGAGGAGAAATGACATGCTCGGTGCACTTGCTGCAATCGCCCTTTTCATGGGAAGTACCTCGGCCATCATCTCCGTAACCCGGGATAGCCCGCAGGAGGTGGAACAAGGCCGCGCGTCCGCTGCCACGGTCGAAGTGATCGAGAAAGTTGAAGCCGCCTCTGAAGAAGGTCGCGGCCGCTAAGCCCGGCCGTACAGTGACGGCAGAAGGCCCCGGGCCAAACAGGCGATCGGGGCCTTCTTTGTGTCGGCGATTCGGAGAACGAGGATGGCGAAGGGGCCAGGCGCAGTCTATTTCTGTTATTCGAAAGGAAACGAAGTGGCCTGATCGGCCACCGCCTGAAATTCAGGGTGCTGCGGGCTCAGAAGGAAAATGTGCTGCCCGGGTACGATCACGCTCGGAACCGCCAACGCCAACGAAGCACCGCTATCCAGCCAGTCGTCTCCGATCTCCGCCGTGGACGGCGGCGGAGGATCGTCCTGCCAGTCCGCCGGCAAGGCGTCGCCCTCCAGGGCGAGCACCTGCTCGTCCGTGAGCGCCAGCTGAAAAACGACGTAGTGCGCCAATACCTCTTGCCGCTTCAAGTGGACCAGCAGCTCAAGGGCGGCGAGTGCGATCGAGTCGGACGCATATACTACGGGGGCGCCTTTGCTGTTCCAGCGCCCCCCGTGGCGTTTCGCACCCAGTCCTTCCAGGGCGGTATCGGTGTGCTTCTTCTTGACGATTCGGAAGACCTTCGGCACGGCCAGGCGATGACCCCGTACTCGAGGCGTCCAATCAGATCCTCGACCTCGTTGGCACCGGCCTCGGTGTCCAGATATTCCATGGGCGTTCGTCCACCAAGGGCCTTCTGCGGCTGCTCCAGCCACTCCCGCGCCAGGGCGCCGTCGCCCTCGAAAAGCTGCATCGCTTTCTGAAAGATGCTGGCGAGCCGGAAGACCCGGTCACTTTCAGGAAGGCTGAGACGGCCGGATGCTCGCCGGCGCTTGAGCGTTGCCGGTGCGA
Source organism: Pseudomonadota bacterium (assembly GCA_034716535.1). Classification (GTDB taxonomy): domain Bacteria; phylum Pseudomonadota; class Gammaproteobacteria; order Chromatiales; family Chromatiaceae; genus JAYEJW01. The sequence goes on along the minus strand of JAYEJW010000115.1, from coordinate 2,585 downwards.
TTCCGACCGCGAGCAAGACCACCTTCTGCGGCGCGTCCAACTCGTCGGCCAGCCTCTCAAGCACCACGACCGGAAATCCTTCCTGAACAGCGCGGGTCAGCGGCTCCCCACGGGAAGGCAGGCCCAGCCGCCTGAATACGTCCGTGCGGCCTGGCCGCTTCGCTTGGCCCGGCACATACTTTTTCAATCCGCTTTCCGCGGGAACCGCCGCTGTGGACATCTCGAAACACCCGTCAAGGTTTCAGGTGGAAATATAAGACATTCCATATGAAACTATTATGGCGTGTTTGCTCACGCCTTCAAGCCCCGGCATGGACCGGAAGCTAATTGCATTCGTCCTGGCGCGGTTGGCCTGGTGTCTTCGCATCGTCCAGTAGTCTTTCTGTCTCCCCAAAAAAAGAGTTTTCGGGACCAAATGCAGCGTACGGCATATTGCCGTATACTATCCAGAAAGACGCTTTCGAGAAGACTGACGCGATGAGTAAGCAAGCCAGACTAGAGGCCAGAATCAACCCGCAGATCCATGCCCTGTTGAAGCGGGCCGCCGAGATCCAGGGGCGAACCCTGTCGGACTTCGTGGTGTCTGCGGCTCGGGAGGCGGCACTACAGACGATCGAGCGAACCGAGGTGATTCACCTCTCTCTCGAGGACCAGCAACGCTTCGCCGCTGAGCTGATCGATCCTTCTTCCCTCGCCCCCGCCATGGAGCGCGCGATTCAACGACACAAGGAACTGGTCGGCCCGGTTGAGTAGGCCGCTCTTCCGCATCGAGCCGCTCGGAAAGCAGGACCGAAGCCGCTTCACCTGCGGTTCCGAGCCGCTCGACGGCTATTTCCGGACCGAAGCCTCCCAGGACATCCGCCGGCGCGTGGCCGCCTGTTACATTGCGCTGGAGAATGACAGCGGCTGCATCGCCGGCTTCTACACGCTCTCGGCAAGCCAAGTTGTCCTCGGTGATCTGCCGGAAGACATCCGGCGCAAGCTGCCGCGCTACCCCGCGGTGGCTGCAGTGCGGCTGGGGCGCCTGGCGGTCGATCAGGCCTTCAAAGGCCGGGGGCTCGGCGGCGCCCTCCTCGTCGATGCCGCCATGCGTGCGTTGCGCTCAGAAATCGCTGCCTTCGCCATGGTGGTGGATGCCAAGGATGAACGGGCCGCCGCCTTCTACCGACACCACGGGATCCTAGACCTCAGCACCGAAAATCGGACCATGTTCGTCGCCATGGCGCTGTTGGCCCAGCGTCTTGGCATCATCCGATAGCTTTTTTGTCTCCAGAAAACAAGCGTTCTTAGGATGGCGTTGGCATGGGTGCCTTCGGCCTATTGCGGTCGGGGGCGCTGGGCGCACGGGTGGTCGCTGTAGAAGTTCAGCGGACGATAAGATCTCGTTTGTTTTGCCTTGTGGGCAAAAGGAAAGACGCGACCCCACCGTTCGTTGTAGTGCCCTCCTCGTCGATGCCGCCATGCGTGCGCTGCGCTCAGATATCGCCACCTTCGCCATGGTGGTGGATGCCAAGGATGAACGGGCCGCCGCCTTCTACCGACACCACGGGTTCCTAGACCTCAGCACTGAAAATCGGACCATGTTCGTCGCTCTGGCGCGGTTGGCCCGGCGTCTTGGCATCATCCGATAGTCTTTCTGTCTCCCGAAAACGAAGGTTTTTCGGATATTTCCGAAATGGATGCTTCGACCCTTTCTGGACATTTACACGGAAGCGAAACAACGAAATCTGCTCGCCTCTCGCGGCGTGTGCAATGGGAGACCTGGCCCCGGCCTTTCTCTAGTTGCCTACTTTGGGAAAACGCCCGATCTCACCGGTCTCGAGCATGATGGTCAGGCCCAGGATCTGGCCGATACCGCTGACCGTCAGCAAGGGCTTGAACGCCGGGCGCAGTCCGATCCGCGCCTTGACCCGCTTCTCCAGCAGGGCGATCGCACCGTCCAAGGTGCGCATCACCGCCAGGGTGCTCTTGAGCGCCAGCGCCAGATCGATATCGGGCAACAGCCGGTATACGTCCTCGTAGGACAACCGCTTGATCTGGTTGGCGCTGAGCGAGTGCCCACGATTGCGCGCCATGAGATTCTGGATCGACTGTAGGTTACTGGTGCGCTGATGCACCAGCTGGCTGCGCTTGCGGAACAGATCGCGCACCGGGCGCTCTTCCTTGGGATAGATGTAGCCCTCCGGCAGCAGCCCCAGGCGCAGCAGCTTCGCCAGCCAGCAGGCGTCCGAGTCGTCATCGGCATACTTGAGCCCTGCGTACTGGACGATCGCCGCCGTGTTGGCCAGGTGGACCCGGTAGCCGGCCTCCATCAGCCCGTCGACGAGCCAGTACCAGTTGTAGGTCGACTCCACCACGAGGCCTTCGATGGCATCGGCATAGGGCGCAAGCTCCGGGAGCACGATTTGCAGATCGTTCGCCAGGCGCCGCCGATACACGACCTTGTCTTCGTCGTCCGACAGCGCGATCACGCTGTTGTTGGAGTGCAGGTCAATCCCACCGTATAGTTTCATTGCAGGCTCCTCCGTTCAGGTCGCTGTTCATTCCACCTTCACTATGAACTTACGACCTGGCTGAGGAGTCAG
>JAYEJW010000114.1:0-15538 GCA_034716535.1 Pseudomonadota bacterium | reverse complement strand
CCCGAGATCGCCAAGCTGTTCAAGCGGATGGCCCGGTACAGCGACCTTCATGCCGATGAAGTACAGAACCTGGCCGAGGGTCTCTCACTCCCCGCCATCGCCCCCTGGGCCTTCAAGTGGAACTGCCTGGAGGGCCCCGAATCCCCTTGCATGGACGACGTCAGCTACCTCATGAACCGGCTGCAGGCCCTGGACCTGGCACTGCACAACGAGATCCGGGGCCGAGACTTTTACGCGGGGGTGGTGACGTCATCACCCGACCCGGAGGTGCGCCGCCTCGCCGAACAGATGTTCGAAGAGGAGAGCGTACACGTGGATCTGCTCAAGGAGTGGATCGCCCTCAAGGCCCAGGACGACGAAGCGCCGCTCGAGGACTTGGATCCGCCGAACGCGCCCGAGTAATCGCGACAAAGGACATCGATGCCTTCGCAGCGAGCTTTCCTCCATGTCCCGCTTCTACAGCGAACGCATGCTCAACCGATTTCCCACAAATTATAGATGTTCTTTATCCTAGCAAAAGATTCATTTTCCGAGTAGTTTACTAAGTTATGGAGCGCAGGCGGCGCCTCCATAGTGAGACAACACCAATGAGGAGCTACCCGATGAGCGAATACGAGAAGCAGATCCTGGCGACAGAACGCTATTACGACGACGAGATGCGGGAGATTGAGCAGCGGGGGGAAGAGGTGCTCAACTCCGTGGTGCCGGGCAGCCGGCTCCACCAGGTCATCAACAATCCGGTTGACGAGGGCATCGACGAGGGTTGAGCGATCTGCGGCTGGCCCGACGAGGCATCATGGCGGACTCGGGCCGGCGCGCCGCGGCGCCGGCCCAGTCGCGCGGCCGGAGATGGCGCCAAGAACGACGTCGCGGCCGTTCGCCAACGATCAAAACAAAAGGCCGGGCTGAGCCCGGCCTTGGTGGGTAGTCCCGGCAATCCCCTTGCTCAGACGTAACGCACCTCGAGAATCTCGAACTCCCGGATTCCGCCAGGGGTGTTCACGGATGCCACATCCCCCTCCAGCTTGCCGATCAGGGCCCGGGCGATCGGAGAGCTCACGGAGATCATGCCGTTCTTGGTGTCGGCCTCGTCGTCGCCTACGATCTGGAACGTGTGCTCGGAGTCATCGTCGAGTTCCAGCACGTCCACGGTGGCGCCGAAGACCACCTTGCCGTTGGCTTGGAGCTTGGTGACGTCGATGATGTGGGCATGGGAGATCTTGCCCTCGATGTTTTTTATGCGGCCCTCGATGAAGCCCTGGTGCTCACGCGCGGCGTGATATTCCGCGTTCTCCTTCAAGTCGCCGTGGGCACGCGCCTCGGCGATTGCGGCGATGACCTTGGGCCGCTCGACGCGCTTAAGGCGTTCCAGCTCTTCACGCAATTTTTCAGCGCCTCTGGCGGTCAGAGGTACTTTACTCATGGGTGATTTCCTCTTCGGGTGTGATGCGCTTCAGCGCGCAGTTTCCGATCGGGGGCGCTTTCCGACGCCCCTCTGTTGAAGTCGTTCGTCACTCAGACTGCCACCAAGACAGGTGTCAGTAAAGCTCCTGCAGCCGATTGACAGCGACGGCCTCCAATTGTTTCAGCGCCAGACAGGTCGCCTCGGCCCCCGAGATCGTCGTGGTGTAGCTCACCTTGTGCTGCAGGGCGGCACGACGGATCTCCGCCGAGTCGATGATGGCCTGTGCCCCCTCCGTGGTGTTGACGATGAAGCTGACCTCCCCATTCTTGATCATGTCCACGATGTGCGGCCTGCCCTCCTTGACCTTGTTGACGCCCTCGCAGGGAATCCCCGCGTCACGCACCGCCGCGGCAGTACCGTGGGTCCCGAAGAGCCGGAAGCCCAGGTCGAGCAGGTCGTTGGCCACGCGAATCAGGCGTGACTTGTCCGCGTCGCGCACGCTGAGCAGCGCGTTGCCTTTGTGCGGCAGACGGGAACCGGCCCCTTTCTGCGCCTTCGCGTAGGCCTCGCCGAAGGTCTCACCGACCCCCATCACCTCGCCGGTTGATTTCATCTCCGGTCCCAGCACCGTGTCCACCCCCGGGAACTTGATAAAGGGGAAGACGGCCTCCTTGACGAAGTAGTGCTTGGGTCTTCGTTCCGTGACAAACCCCTGGGTCTGCAGGGTCGTGCCCACCATGCAGCGGGCGGCCACCTTCGCCAGCGGCACGCCGATGGACTTGGAGACGAAGGGCACAGTGCGCGAAGCGCGCGGGTTGACCTCCAGGATATAGACCTCCTGGTCCTTGATGGCGAACTGGGCGTTCATGAGACCCACTACGTTCAAAGCCCGGGCGAGCTTCGCCATCTGCTCGCGCATCCGGGCCTGGATGGGGGGCGAGAGGGTGTAGGGCGGCAGGGAGCAAGCAGAATCGCCGGAGTGCACGCCGGCCTGCTCGATGTGCTCCATGATGCCGCCGATGAGTACGTCCCTGCCGTCGCAGATCGCGTCCACGTCCACCTCGATGGCGTCATCGAGGAAACGATCGAGCAGCACCGGGGAGTCGTTGGAGACCCGCACCGCGTCGCGCATGTAGCGATTGAGGTCCGCCTCGTCGTAGACCACCTCCATGGCGCGCCCACCGAGCACATAGGACGGCCGCACCACCAGCGGATAGCCGATGGACGAGGCCATCTCCACCGCCTCCCCCTCGCTTCGGGCGGTGGTATTGGAAGGCTGGCGCAGCCCCAGCTCGCGGACCATCCGCTGGAAGCGCTCGCGGTCCTCGGCAAGATCGATGGAGTCCGGCGTGGTACCAATGATCGGCACACCGGCCGCTTCCAGATCCCGTGCGAGCTTGAGCGGCGTCTGACCGCCGTACTGGACAATAACCCCGAAGGGCCGCTCCTTGTCCACGATCTCCAGGACGTCCTCCAGGGTCAGCGGCTCGAAGTAGAGGCGGTCGGAGGTATCGTAGTCGGTGGAGACGGTCTCCGGATTGCAGTTGACCATGATGGTCTCGTAGCCGTCCTCGCGCATGGCGAAGGCGGCATGGACGCAGCAATAGTCGAACTCGATGCCCTGTCCGATGCGGTTGGGCCCGCCACCCAGGACCATGATCTTCTTTCTATCGGTGGGCTCGGCCTCGCACTCCTCCTCGTAGGTGGAGTACATGTAGGCGGTGCTGGCCGCAAACTCCGCGGCACAGGTGTCCACCCGCTTGAAAACGGGGCGCACTCCCTGCTCGTGGCGCAGACGCCGGATCTCCTGCTCCGTGAGTCTGGTAAGTCGCGCCAGACGACGGTCGGAAAAACCCTTGCGCTTGAGCAGACGCATCCGCTCGGCTGTGAGCCCCGCGCGCCCCTCGGACCTGATCTCTGCCTCGAGGGCGATCAGCTCCTCGATCTGGGCCAGGAACCAGGGGTCGATGCGGCTGATCTCGTGGATCTCCGCCAAGCTCATGCGGGCGCGAAAGGCGTCGGCCACGTAGAGGACGCGCTCCGGACCGGCCTGGCGCACCTCGCGCCGAATCGCTTTCACTGCATCCGGGTCCGACGGATCCACCAACTCGTCGAGGCCGTACTTGTCGGTCTCCAGCCCGCGCAAGGCCTTCTGCAAGGACTCCTGGAAGGTGCGACCGATGGCCATGACCTCCCCCACCGACTTCATCTGGGTCGTGAGCCGGGCGTCCGCCTGGGGAAACTTCTCGAAGGCAAAGCGCGGGATCTTGGTGACCACGTAGTCGATGGTGGGCTCGAAGGAGGCCGGGGTCGCTCCCCCCGTGATCTCGTTCTCGAGCTCGTCGAGCGTATAACCCACCGCGAGCTTGGCCGCCACCTTGGCGATGGGAAAGCCCGTGGCCTTGGACGCCAGCGCGGAGGAGCGCGAGACCCGGGGGTTCATCTCGATGATGATCATGCGCCCGTTTTCGGGATTGATCGCAAACTGCACGTTGGAGCCGCCGGTGTCGACGCCGATCTCGCGCAGCACGGCGATCGAGGCGTCGCGCATGATCTGGTATTCCTTGTCCGTCAGGGTCTGGGCGGGCGCGACGGTGATGGAGTCGCCGGTGTGCACTCCCATGGGGTCAAGGTTCTCGATGGAGCAGATGATGATGCAGTTGTCCTTGCGGTCGCGCACCACCTCCATCTCGAATTCCTTCCAGCCCAGGGCGGACTCCTCGATCAGCAGCTCGCTGGTGGGGGACAGATCCAGACCTCGCCGGCAGATCTCCTCGAACTCCTCCTGGTTGTAGGCGATGCCGCCACCGCTTCCGCCCATGGTGAACGAGGGTCGGATGATCGCCGGAAACCCGATCTGCGCCTGTACCTGCAGCGCCTCCTCCAGGCTGTGGGCGATGGCGGATCGGGGCATGTCGAGCCCGATCTTGCGCATGGCCTGGCGGAACAGGTCCCGGTCCTCGGCCTTGTCGATGGCATCCCGGGAGGCGCCGATGAGCTCCACCTTATACTGCTCCAGCACCCCCTCGCGCACCAGGTCCAGCGCGGTATTGAGCGCCGTCTGGCCGCCCATGGTGGGCAGGAGGGCGTCGGGGCGCTCACGCTCGATGATGCGCTCCAGCGTGCTCCAGGTGATGGGCTCGATGTAGGTGGCGTCGGCCATCTCCGGATCGGTCATGATGGTGGCCGGATTGGAGTTGACCAGAATGACCCGGTAGCCCTCCTCCCTCAGCGCCTTGCAGGCCTGCGCCCCGGAGTAGTCGAACTCGCAGGCCTGACCGATCACGATGGGACCGGCGCCGATGATCAAGATGCTGTTGATGTCTGTACGCTTAGGCATTGAATCTCTTTGCCGCTAGGCGGAAGCGACTTAATTCGCCGCAATCAGATCGATGAAGTGATCGAAGACGGGCGCAACGTCGTGTGGCCCCGGGCTGGCCTCTGGGTGGCCCTGAAAGCCGAAGGCAGGCCTGTCCCGAAGGTGGATACCCTGTAGGGATCCATCGAACAGGGAGCGGTGGGTCGCCCGGACGTTCTCGGGCAGGCTCTCCTCATCCACCGCAAAGCCATGGTTCTGACTGCTGATCATCACCGTTCCGGACGCAAGGTCCTGCACCGGATGGTTGGCGCCGTGGTGACCGAATTTCATCTTGAGGGTCGCGGCGCCACTGGCGAGACTCAGAAGCTGGTGTCCCAGACAGATCCCGAACATGGGGGCTCCGCTCTCAAGCAGCTCACGAATGGCGGTGACGGCATAATCGCAAGGCTCCGGATCCCCTGGTCCGTTGGAAAGGAAGACGCCGTCAGGCGCGAGGGCAAGGACGTCGGCGGCCGCCATCTGGGCGGGTACCACGGTCACCCGGCAACCCCGCTCCACCAGCATGCGCAGGATGTTGCGCTTGATGCCGTAGTCATAGGCGACGACATGATGGGGCAACTGCTCTTCAATGGGGTGGGGAGCCTCGGGGATACCGCCCTCCAAGCTCCAGACGCCCTGTGCCCACTCGTAGGGCATGGAGGTGGTTACTTCTTTGGCAAGGTCCATGCCCTTCAGACCGGGGAATTCCCGGGCCGCCTGAAGTGCGGCCGCCTCATCGATCGAGTCTCCGGCCTGCAGGCAGCCGTTCTGGGCACCCTTCTCGCGAAGGATGCGGGTCAGCCGCCGGGTATCGATATCGGCGAGGGCAACCAGGCCGTTACGCTTCAAGTAGTCGTCCAGGCGCTCCTGCATGCGCCAGTTACTGGCGAGCACCGGCAGGTCGCGGATGATCAGCCCGGCGGCGTGAACGTGGGAGGCCTCCTCGTCATCCTCGTTGGCGCCCACGTTCCCGATATGGGGATAGGTCAGAGTTACCAGCTGACGGCGGTAGGAGGGATCGGTCAGTATCTCCTGGTAGCCCGTCATGGCGGTGTTGAACACCACCTCGCCGACGCTTTGCCCCTGTGCGCCGATCGACGCTCCCCGGAAGACGGACCCGTCTTCCAAGACCAGAACTGCAGGTATTCTCAAGGGTTTCTCCGAACCAAACGGTCATGGCACTCGCGCCACTCCCAGTGATGATTAGGCTCGCTCAGTGACCGTTCTCCCTCACTCCAGCCCTCTCTCAGGGGGCGGGGGAGACAAAGAGCGCCTTCGGCGCGCTTACTCGACAGCGGTCATGGCGCTCGCGCCACGCCGGAGGACGCTCCCGGTCGTACCGGACCGTCTTCCACACCCGCGTACCTCCGAGATCTTACGGGGCACGGATATCGCCTTCGGCACGCGTTCACGGAAAACGACGGCGTGAGACGGACGCGGCGCAGCGGCACCGGAGCGACGTCCGGGCCGCGCGGGGGGTAAGAGGTTTGTCGACGCCCTGACCCTGCGAAATTCTAAAGGAAGCGGCGCGGGGCTGTCCACGCGCCCGACGCCGGTCGCGTCACAGGTGCTGCTGAACCCAGGCCATGAGGCGGCCTGCGTCCATCGCACCGGCGGTTCGCGCAACCTCACGTCCTTCCCTGAACAGCGCCAGGGTGGGGATGCTGCGTATTCCAAGCTCCGTTGCCAGGCCCGGCGCTTCTTCGGTGTTGACCTTCACAAGCCGGGCGCGGGGCTCCAACCGTCGAGCCGCCTCCTCGAAGGCGGGCGCCATCATCTGGCAGGGACCACACCAGGGGGCCCAGAAATCCACGACCACCGGCAACTCACTGCGGCCTGTGTGTTTCGCGAACCGCCGCTCGTCGAGGACCAGAGGCACACCCGGGAACAGCGGGGAGTGACACTTTCCGCACTGGGCACCCTCCCCCAATCGGCTCTCCGGGACGCGGTTGACGGCGTCGCAATGGGGGCATACCACGTGGACACTGCTCGACATCTCGATCTCCCGTAGCCCTTGTACCTCGTTCCACCCTATTTTACGCGTATCAGAGCCCCCCAAACGCGCCAAGGCAAGGCGCAGGCCGCGGGGAATGGCTCATTCCCTTTCCAAGGGCTGCAACGCCGCATTGGCGCGTTTGGGGGGCTCCCTGCGGGCAAGGCGAGAAGCGGCCATCTGCGTTGTTCGGCTCCCTTGAATTAGCCTCGGCTAGTCCTGCGGTCGCGCGCCTAGCATCTGGCCGCTTCTCGCCCTGCTGAAACCGCAAAATAAGGTGGAACGAGGTACTAGACCAGGCCGGCTTCAGCCCGCACCTGCTTGATTCACCCAATTCTCACACTTATTTACGGGCTATACAGCAGTTTCCAATGAACGGAGCGAACGAAGCCCATGGCGGACTCCCCATTTGTCGTCAACGTAACCACGGAGAATTTCCGCACCCTGGTGCTCGATGGATCCCACGAGCGCCCCGTACTCGTGGACTTCTGGGCCGACTGGTGCGCCCCCTGCCGCATGCTGATGCCCCTGCTCGCCGGTTTGGCGGACGAGTACGCCGGCAAGTTCATCGTCGCCAAGGTGAACACGGAAGAGGAGCGTGAGCTGGCCTCCGAGTATGGCATTCGCAGCCTGCCGACCGTCCAGCTGTTCAAGGGCGGCCAAGCGGTGGAACAGTTCATGGGCGCGCTTCCGGAGTCCCAGATTCGGGAATTCCTGGATCGCCACCTTCCCCGCGAATCGGACAACCTTCTGACCCAGGCGCAGGACCTGCTGAGCGCCCGAGACCCACAAGGCGCCGCGGCGCTCGTCGAACAGGCACGGCTGACGGACGGGGGCAATCCACGCATCGGACTCCTCGAAGCCCGCATCAAGGCAGCCTTGGGTGATACCAAGGCCGCCGAGGAGATACTCGGGCGACTGCCCATTGAGCTAAAGGACAGCCAGGAGGTCCTCGCCCTGAAAGGACAGCTCCGCTTTGCCAACCTGCTCTCCGACGCCCCCCCGGAGGCGGACCTCGCCGCGCAGGTGGCGGCTGACCCCGCAGACAGCGAAGCCCGCCACCGGCTCGCCGCCCATCGGGTAGCTCGCAGCGACTTCGAGGGCGCCCTGGATCAGCTGCTGGAGATCGTAAAAAAAGACCGTGGTTACGGCGGCGACGCCGGCCGAAAGGGCATGCTCATGATCTTCGGTATGCTCGGTGGCGAGGGCGAGCTCGTCTCCCGCTATCGCGGCCGGATGTTGAACGCCCTCTACTGATCGAGCGCCACTCACCGACAACCAGGGCCTTCGGAGGGCAGATTCAGGTCCGGGCTCATTCCGCGAAGATCGGCGCCAACTTCACGCTGGGCAGCGAGAAAAGCCTCGGATTCGGTAACAGGCCCGATCGCAGCACCCCCTCCGCGCCGGGCCAGGTGCTTTATCCTAGACTCCAGCGGCCCGCGCCGGGCGGCGGGGGTGCGGACCGCCAGGCAATGCAGCACCGATTCCATGGCGCCTGGAGAAAAGCCGGCCTTTTCCAGGAGCCCCGCCGCAAACGCATCCGCGTCGACCTCCGCCGACAGATCGAAGTGCTGGACCAGGGAACCCACATGAAACTTCTCCGTCGCAGTTGAACCGTCCCTGCAGAAATGGCCCAGCAGATCGTGCCCGATCTCGTGTGCAATAACCGCGGCCAACTCGGAATCGCTGCGCACGAGCGCGAACAGTCCGTCCGTCACGACGAACCGCCCGTCCCCCACGGCAAAGGCGTTGGGGGACAGGTTGCGCACGACATGGAATTGCCACTTTGCGTTCGCGGTCGCTCCGGTGAGCCGAATCAAGCGCTCCCCCAACTGCTGAACGTATCGGGACACCGGATCACCGGAGCTGCGCAACGGCCACTCTTCACGTATCCGCTCCATGGCAAGCGCTGATGTCCTCTCCACCTCGGAACAGGGCTCGGCATTCCCCCATCCGAACAGCTGGGCCAGCGCCAACAGGGCGATCAGGTGAAATCCCACCTTTGCCAGTACTAGGCACGCACGACGAAGGTCGATTCGTCTTCGTCATAGCTGGACCCCGCATTCACCCTGTGCTCGACCACATAGGTGCCGGGTTTCGCGTCGCCCGGAATCGGTATTGAGGCGGAAGCCTCCCATCCACCGGCCGAGCGCTGATTGGTCTGGGGTGGCAGATTGGCCAGCACCTTGCCGTCCTTCTTCAACACCCAACTCTCCTTAACCGATGTATTCGACTGTCCCGGTGGCAGCATGAGCGAATAGTCCATCGCAATCTTCACATCCTGGCCCGCCTTCACGCTCTTCGGCGAGCTCGTGCCGTTGCGGATCTTCACCTGGGTGCTATTCACCGGTTGGGTCAGCCCGTAAACACGCTGATCGGATGTCGTCGAGCGGACCTGCTGCGATTGGTATTGATTCAACTTCACGACACCCCAACCCAACAGGCCGCCGGCCGCCGCACCGGCGAGACAGTGCTTCGCCTGGCCGCCGACAAGCAGCCCCACACCACATCCCAAAGCGGCACCGATCCCTGCGCCGGTTGCCTGATCCCGCGTATCGCCTGTTGTCTGGCAACCGGATAGGGCAATAGCAGCGGCTGCCGTTGCCGCGGCGAGTCCCTTAAGATTCAAGGTCTTCATGTCGCGTTCCTCCTGCTCGAGCTGATTCTCGTTTCCTGCACTCCCTCCGTCCGTGGGATGAATGATGGGCGGCGCGTCCCTGCGCGCCCTTTGAAACGCCCGTCAGATGCAGCGGCTCCCCTTGGGCATCGGCGGGGGCGACCAGGTGTGCTCAGGTGCCCGGAGACACGGCAGGTACTTCCTGGTGCCCGGACGGCTGCTCGTAGTACGGATTCTTACTTGGCAGCGCGGGCATCTTCTGGTTCAGCTTGCCCTGCAGCTCGAGCACCTCCGGGACGGGCGGGGGCTGAATGGATTCGAAGCTCTCGTTGTCGTAGACGTACTTGCCGCTTCCGGTGGGGTACTCTACGCCCAGCTTCACCCCGTGCTGCTCACCGTCCACCGGAATGTACGAGCGGAAGAGCACCACGTAGTCGCTCTGCAGGATGTTTTGGATCTCTTCGACAATCCGCTGCATGCGATCGGTTGTCTCCCCCACGTTGTAGTAGATGCCGAAGGAGTTCTTCGACAGGGCCTCGAGGTTCCTGAAGTGGGACGGATCAACCTTCGAGTACGCCAGTGAGTAGATCGGGATGGGGACCCGCAGGTTGGAGATGCGGGTCATCAGCTCATCGCGTGAAATGGCGCTGCCCTCGTCCTTGCCGTCGGAGAAGACCACCACGGAGCAGGAGATGACGTATTCCCCGGTGTTGATGGATCCCTGGGCACTCATGCCGCACATCTGCAACGCCGCCGCAACGCTGTCATAGAGGCGCGTGTGCATGCCGTCCGCCTTGATGTCCGCGATGCGCCGCACCAGCGCCCTCTCGTCCTTTTCGAACTGAGAGACGACGTCATAACCCTCCTTCGTATCTCGGATCGAGAGCACGGCCACCTGGTCCTGGGGCCGCTTGCTTTCGATGTAGCGGACAGCGGCGCGCAAAGATGCCTCGAAGGGCTTGGTCAACATGGACTTGCTCGCGTCGATGACGAGTACCGTCCGCGTCGCCTCCTGGCGCTTACGGATGGACTGAATGCCGTACTGGCGCTTCGCCGGATCGTAAGGCCTGCCTTTGACCATCAGGCCGATGTTGCGCTCGTTGAGGTTCACCAGCGGCTGCATGTCCGCATCGAAGGTACGCAGATAAAGCTGGACGAAGGGATAGAGAGCATAGTCCACACGATAAATCTTCAGGCCGTAACCGCCCGGGGCGGCGAACCCGTAACCCTGGGCGGAGGCGATGCCGCTCAGGATCAACAATCCGGTAATGAGTCCGATACCCCAATGCCAAAGGATGCGCTTGCTCGTTGGTATCTTGCCGTTTTTCATTTCCATGTGCTCCTCGGTTGCGGTTGAGGATGTCGCAAAAGGCGGCACCCGATGCTCGCTTGGTGTGGAACTGCGCAGGGCGCGATCGCAAGGAGTCAAACCCGGCGGAAACGGCCCACCGCGCTCTTCCATACTCGCCTCAGTCTGTCTTACGGGCCCCTTTGTACTGAATCGTCCAGGAAGAAGATCCCGCGGGGGATTTCTTGGTGGTCGTGGTGCGTTTCGGCTTGGCCTTGGGCTTCTTGGCAACGACGCGCTTTTTCGGCGGGGGTGGCGTCACCACTGGGGCCTGCGGCTCGATCGGCTTTGCAACCTCCGGGGCCGCGGGCTCCAATGGCTGCTTACCGCGATGCTCATCGAACAGATCCATGAGCGAGCCGGACTCCCGGCTCACCGACGCCGACTGTTGTTCATCCGAGAAGATCGACGGCAGCTCCGCCGGGGTCCAGCGTGCAGCGGGCGGTGTCGGTGGCGGAGCCGGTTGCACGGGCGTTACGGCAGAAATCGCTTGCGGCGGCAACGCTGCCGGCGCGGGTGGCCGGGCCGACTGAACCGGTGGGTCAGCGGAACCGGGGCTCGTCGACGGCGTGCTCGGCGAGACCTGCACTGCAGGAGGGATGGCCACGCTGCGCGCCGACCTGTCGGCTCCCGCCACCTCCCCGGTGCCCGCGGTTGGTGCCGCCTCCACGCCCGGAAGCGAAGGAGCCACCGGCGCGGCGGAGGGCGTGGGAGACTCGACCGGCGCGTCCTCCAAGCGCTGATCCGTTGCCACCGTCTGGGCCCCGCTCGTCGCAGGCGCGCCTGCGGCCTCCTCGCCGTCGTCTACTTGCTCCTGCTGGTAGTACCAGGCAACGCCCGCGCCCAAGGCAGCCACCACGACGAGCACGGACGCACCCGTCAACCAGGGGCGTTTGGGCCTGCGTGCTAGGGGCTGGGACTCCAGGACCCGCACCTGGGGCTGGGACGCTGTACTACCCGTCGGCCGGGAGGAAGGGATCTGTACGCTGGCCAACCGCACCTCGGAGGGGGTGCTCGCTTGGGCGGTGATGGTCGACGCATCGCCGACGACAACCGTCCGTGCACTGTTCCCGCCGGTCTGGACCAAGGCGAGCACGCAGGCGAGATCGGAGACCGACTGTTGGCGCGCGTTGATATTGAGCTCGAGTGCCTGTTGGATGGTCGAGTCGAGCAGCGGGGGAATGTCGGGGACATGGTCGGAGGCCGGCTGCAGCGGCATGCCCGTCACACGCTCGTGGGCCGGCGTCGGGGCCTGGCCGGTGAGCAGACTGTAGAGTATGGCGCCGAGCGCATAGACATCCGAGCGGGCGTCGGTGCCGGTCCCCAGCACCTGTTCGGGCGGGCTGAAACCGTGGGTGACGGCACGGCCCAGGGTGCGGGTCACCGTGTTCGGATCGGATTCCTTGGCGATGCCGAAATCGATCAGCATGACCCGATCGTTGTCATCCAGCAGGACGTTCTCAGGCTTGAGGTCGCGATGGACGACCGGCGGGTCCTGGGAATGCAGGTAGACTAGGGCATCGCAGATCTGACTGATCCAGGGCAGCAGGGTATAGACCGGAATGCGCCCCCCCTGGCGCTCCTGTTCGGTGCGCAGGGTCCTGCTGCCACCGAACTCGAGCACCAGGTACACCAGCTCGTCGGCACTGAAGCGATCCACGATGTCGGGCACCGCGGGATGGCTCAGGCGCCCCAGCAGCCGCGTCTCGTGCTCATCGAAGAGGAGCTCCGGAATCTCCTTCAGGGCACGGCGCTTCCCGTGCAGCTTGAGATCTTCCACCAGGTAGGTGACGCCGAAACCGCCCTTTCCGAGCACGGCGGTGACACGGTAGCGCTGATTGAGCTCGGCGCCGATATCGAGCAGCCAGCCGAAGACGCCCCGGATCACGCCATTCGCCGCCCTGTCCAGATGGGCGAGCTCCAGTCCGCACTTGGCGCAACGGTACTCGCGGCCCGCAAGCTCGGTCAGCTCATTGGGTGACTGACACTGAGGACAGACCTTCTCCCGTGGGGTCTCGCTCATCGCTGCCTATCCGCTGGTACGCCGCGCCGCATCGGTCGTCTAGACCTTTCTATCCTTCAACTTTAGGCCAATTGCCGTAATGGTAAAGAAGGCGAAGGCCATGATCGCCATGGCCGCCACGTCGCCCTGCCACTCCCCCGACAACCGGATGAGCGGCTCGCCATTGAGCTGCCGCAGATCCAGAAGCTGCTGGTCCAGGGTCGCGTGCATGGCATCGAGGCCCCAATAGGCGATAACCGTGAGCTTGGCCAGGGTCTCCGCGGTCCCCTCCAGTGCAACCACCGAATTCGAGAGGATGAACTGCGGGATCAACAGCAGGGGGAGGGCCGCGATCGCCTTGTCGTTCGTGTTGACGAACGCGCTGACCACCAAGCCCATCCCCGTGGCGGCAAACCCTGCGAGGAAAAGGGTGAAAAAGCGCTCCCAGAACGGGCCTGGGAACTCGATCATCAGTGTGACGATCGCCAGAAAGCTGGCGCACTGCACGGCGCAAAGAACCGCCAGCGGAATCAGCTTGCTCAGGAGATAGGCGGGGATGCTGAGTGTCACCGAGCGCTCGCGCAGATAGACAGGCAGCTCTTTGACGATCTCCCGCGCCGAGTTGATGCAACCGAACCAGATCGCCGACAGAACCAAAACGAACGTGATCTGACTCTCCGCGCGCGCGCGCTCTGCCAGCTCACCGCTCGTATCGAAGATCGCACCGACCACGAGGGCGATGAGCGGCGCCTGCAACAGCAGGACGAGAAGGTTGAGCCGGTCCGCGAACAGCAGGTTGACGTATCGCCGGGTCAGGGTCACGGCCTGCCCCGGATCGAACCAGCGTCGCCGCCCGGCTCCGCCCGCCTGCCGGCCCACATCAGCAGAAGACGCCTGCGCGCCCTCACCATGGGACATCCGGGCCGCCACGTTCTGCCGATAGAGGGGGGACGCGCGGAAACGCTCTCCACAGGCGCGCGCGTCCTCTTCATCCAGGGTCTCGTACACCTCAGATAGCCGCTGCACGCCGAAGTAGGTCGCGGCCTCACTTGGCGGCCCGTAATAGACCAGCACCCCTCGATGCAGCAATGCGACGAGATCGCAGACATCGATATTCTCCAGGCTGTGCGTGACGCAGACCACCGTCTTGCCGTCCGCCGCCAGCTCGGAGAACAGATGCATCATCTTCTTGTCCGTGCCGGCGTCCAAACCGCTCGTGGCCTCGTCCAGGAACAGGATATTGGGGTTCGCCACCAGCTCTACGGCCAGGCTCACCCGTTTGAGCTGACCGCCGCTGAGCGGCTCCGGCGTATCCACCGGCAGATCACCCTTCTCCTGGAGCCCGACCCGCTCCAACACCCGATCGATGTGTGCGGCGATCTCTTCGTCCGAGGTATCGGGGGGAAGCCGCAGGCGCGCCGTGTAGCGCAACGCATCCCGAACCTTGATCTTGCGGTGCACGATGTCCTGCTGGGGCACGTAGCCGATGCCCGCCCGGAACACGTCGAAGGTGCTGTAGAGATCGACCCCGTTGTACATCACCCGGCCGGAGGTGGCGGGGCGCCGCCCGTTCAGCGCATCGAGCAGGGTCGACTTGCCTGAACCGCTGGTGCCGAAAATCACAACGAGCTCTCCGGGGTTGATCACCAGATCGATGCCGTCGAGCAGGTTGCGGGGCTGCTTGGTGGTGCGGTCGATCACCTGCTTGGTGAGGGCCAGCGCCTCCACCCGCACGCGACCGCCTTCCTCGGCCGGTTCGAGGGCCGTGCCGGTGAACACGAAAACGAAGGTGGCGAACGAAACCCGGTCTCCGGGGGAGAGTGCGACCTGGCCCTGAATCCGCTGGCCGTTGACGAAGGTCCCGTTGGTGCTGTGCAGGTCTTCCAGCCGTACTTGGTCCGGGGTGCAGAGCAGGCGGGCATGCTCTCGGGAGATCAAAGGAGAGTCGATCGGAAGTCCGCAGCCGGGCAGGCGGCCGATGATGATCTCTACGGTGCTCCCGCCGCCGTCGAACCGGACGCCGGGCTCGTCCCGCGAGAGATCGCCTCCCGCGTCCGGCTCTCGCAGAAAGACCTGCACCATTGCCGAGCCCAGGGCGACCCAGTCGCCGTTCCTGACCGGCACGCGCTCGGTAACCGGTTGACCGTTGATCAGCACGGGCGCCGAGGCGAGCGGCTCAATCCAGAGTGCGTCGTCTCTTAAGGAGAATTTCGCATGGGAAGGCAGGACCCCCTGGCCCTTGACCATGATGGGGTGAGACGTTTCGCTTCCCGCGACATAATCGAGTCCCGGCGTAAACCGGAGGCGCTCGACCGCCTTACGCGAGGTCTTGAGCTCCACGTCTTGCGGCTGTGCCACTTTTTGTTTCCTTATCGAGCGAGGCTGGTGCCTGGGCGATTGCGGGTAGCGAGATCATCGCGCAGGCAAGACTCACGACGCCCTCTGGGCCGAGGGGGACGGACGGGTCGCGCAACGCACTACGCCTGCGACCGGATCCGCACCCGGAAGCTCCGCTACAGCGGAGACATCGACCGAGGTCTTGTCCAGGTTTTTCTTGCAGCTTAGCGCCTGACACAGCGTTTTACAACGCAGCCGCAGCGCGCCAGGAACCCGGTTTGCGACGGGGTCCTAGTACTCCGACAGGGAGGTTTTGATGGACTCAGCGAGGCGAGAAGCGGTCAGCTGCTAGGCGCGCGGGCGCAGGACTAGCCGTAGCTAATTCAAGCCCGCGCAAAAACGCTGTTGGCCGCTTCTCGCCTTGCCGGAAGGGAGCGCCCCAAACGCACCAATGCGGCGTTGCAGTCCTTGGAAAGGG
>JAYEJW010000113.1:0-3260 GCA_034716535.1 Pseudomonadota bacterium | reverse complement strand
CTCGGCAGTTGATCGCGATCGGACATGGACGAGAGCAGACAGCAGACTATGGCGAACTCTTGCTGAGAATTCTAACTTATCCACTTAGCCCATTGATATACCTGCCCCTACTTATTGAGAAGTTACAGGAATGGCTGCTGCATTTCAAGCCGCTGCTCGGCGGTCCCAAGACCTCGCCGATCGAGATTGCCGTCGCCGAGAAGAACTCCTCCTACTGGAAGGCGACGGAGGCGCAGACGCCTGATCTGGCGCTGTTCTTCCTGGCCACGGCCAAGCCCGACCTGCTCGCCGACGCGCCGGGAGGGGCCGCCTATATGACGCAGGATATGGCACAGCTCAGGCACGGCAAGGAGGTGTTCGCGGAGCGCTGCGCGCGCTGTCACTCCAGTAAGCTGCCCGAGAAGGCCTTCACCTTTTTCCCGAACAACGGCTGCGTCGGCCCCGACTACCTTCAGTGCTGGAACGACTACTGGAAATGGACCAAGACCGACGAGTTCAAGGTCGCCATGCGCGAGATTGCGCTGGAGGATGACTTCACAGCGAACAATTTCCTGTCCACGGAGCTGCGTGTGCCCGTGACCTTGCTGGAGACCAACGCCTGCAGCCCGCTGGCGACCAATGCCATCCGTGACAACATCTGGGACAACTTCTCCTCGGAGTCTTACAAGAGCCTGCCGTCCGTGGGCAGCATCCAGGTGCATCACCCGATCACGGGCGTACCCTACGAGTACGAGATGCCGGCGGGCGGACGCGGCTATACGCGACCGGCCTCGCTGATCAGTCCCTGGAGCACAGCGCCCTACCTGCTCAACAATGCGGTCGGCGACTTTTACTGGTCCGGCAGCGTCGAGGACCGAATGAAGCCCTTTGACGACGGCATCACCAAGATGCTCTGGCCCGAGAAGCGCAAGGGTAACGGAACCTTCATGACCCGCTCCGGCAAGGAGTTGCCAGGGATGATCGACCGCACCCCCCTCATGACCAAACTGAGCGCGCCGACAGGGCATCTCCCCGACGCCGTGCAACCGCTGGTCGGGATCGGGAGCCGCTTGGCGCCCTGGCTCTTCGGTGAGGGCGGGGTCGAGCTCGGGCCGATCCCGGAAGGCACGCCCATCAACCTGATCGCCAACATCAACCTCGACGACCCCAAAAAGGTGATCCCGGTTCTGCTCGAGGTCAAGAAGGCCCTCAAGCAGCTGCCCAAAGATGCCACCAACGAGCAGGCCAACGAGCTCTTTGCCCCCGTGGTCGAGTCGCTCCTGTCCGTCAACAAGTGTCTCGATTTCGTGGTCAACCGGGGCCACTACTTCGGCACCGACTACCTGCCGCAGGACGAGGGCGAGCCGGGGCTGAGTGACGGGGACAAGTACGCCCTGATCGACTTGCTGAAGACGTTTTAGCGAGGGATAACTGATGACTACGGAAGAGGATTTCGAGTTCCTGGTCGTCGGTTCCGATGCCGGGGGGGCACGCTCGCGGCCAGGTTGGCCGAGGCGGGCCGCCGGGTGCTGTTGCTGGAGGCGGGCGGCGACCCCACCCAGCTCAAGGGCGGCAATTCGGCATTTCCGAGCGACGAGCGCCTACCTGTCGACTATCGGGTTCCGGCCTTCCATCCCTTCGCATCCGAGAACGACGCCATGCGTTGGGACTTCTTCGTGCGCCACTATGGTAGCGATGAGCTCCAGAAGCGCGACCCGGCTTATGTCGAGACGTTCGACGGCAAACGGGTCGACGGCATCCTGTACCCGCGGGCAGGGACCTTGGGCGGCTGTACCGCCCACAACGCCATGATCACCGTGTATCCGCACAATCGCGATTGGGACGAGATCGCCGAGATGACCGGCGACGGCACCTGGAAGTCGGACAACATGCGCAAATACTTTCAGCGCCTGGAGGACTGTCACCACCGGCTGTGGATCTACCTCTGGCTGGCCAAGCTCGGTATCAACCCGACACGCCACGGTTTCGGCGGCTGGCTCCAGACCGAGAAGGCGATTCCAAAGGAAGCGCTGGGGGACGAGGACCTGGTCCAGGTGATCGCGAAGTCGGCTATCGAGGCCATGGATGAGGTCGGACAGCCCATCGACCGCATCAAGTGGGCCATCGAGTCCCAACTCGACCCGAACGACTGGCGCTCTGTCGAGGACAATGCAGTGGGTCTGCGTTACCCGCCGCTGGCAACGAAGAATCACGAGCGCATGGGTACCCGAGAGCGGGTCATGGACGTCGCCCGCCGGCACCCAGACCGGCTCAAGATCGAGTTGGATGCTCTTGTCACAAGGGTAATGTTTGACGACCAGAACCGGGCCGTCGGGGTCGCGTACGTCAAAGGGGCCCGTCAGTACAAGGCGTTCCGCAACCCTGAGGGGCAGATGGGCGAGGTGCGCGAGGCACGGGTCTCGGGAGAAGTCATCCTCTCCGGAGGGGCCTTCAACACCCCGCAGTTGCTGATGCTCTCCGGCATCGGCCCGAGCGACCACTTGCGCGAGCACGGTATTCAGCCGCGGGTCGATCTGCCCGGAGTCAGCACCAATATGCAGGACCGCTACGAGGTCGGTATCGTCAACCGCATGAAAGACGGTTGGGAGGTGCTCGAAGGTGCGAAGTTCTCCCCCGGGGACCACCAGTATCGCGATTGGGAGAAGCGCCGTGAGGGCGTCTATGCCACCAATGGGGCCGTACTGGCCGTGATCAAGCGCTCACGGCCGGCAAGACCTTTGCCGGATCTTTTCTGCTTCGCCCTGCTCGGCAATTTTCGGGGCTATTTCCCGGGCTACTCGAAACTTTTCGCGTCCGGGCGGCACAACTACCTGACCTGGGCGGTGCTCAAGGCCCACACCCAAAACCGGGCCGGCGTCGTGCGGCTGCGCTCGGCGGACCCCCGTGACACGCCCTTCATCGACTTCAAGTACTTCGATGAGGGCAACGACACCCGCGGCGAGGACGTCGACTCGGTGGTCGATGGAATCAAGTTCGTGAGGAGCATGACCCGACGCTACAGCCATCTGATCGAGGAGGAAGAGCTGCCGGGCAAGGACGTGCAGACGGATGACGAGCTGCGCGAGTTTGTCAAGGACCGCGCCTGGGGTCATCACGCTTCGTGTAGCTGTCCGATCGGCGAGCGCGAGAGCGGTGGGGTCGTCGACAGTAGCTTTCGGGTCCACGGAACCCGGGGACTGCGAATCGTCGATGCCTCGGTATTCCCGAAGATCCCCGGCTTTTTCATCGTGAGCTCCGTCTACACCATCGGGGAGAAGGCG
>JAYEJW010000112.1:0-15612 GCA_034716535.1 Pseudomonadota bacterium | reverse complement strand
CGCACTTGGTGCGTTCTTCGTCGCGCAGTTCGGTGACGTCGGTGCTGTTCATGGTCTCTGGCTCCTTTTCGTATTCAACGGGATCTTAGGTCGGGTAGCGCGGAGTCAACCGCCGCACAAGGGTTCAATGGCAGCCGCAGGCTTCCTGCTGTTCCGCTGCGCTCCTCTTCTTCGCGATCAGCTCCTGATCGCAGACGGGGCAGTATTCGTGCTCGCCGGAGATGTAGCCGTGCTTCGGGCAGATGGAGAATACGGGGGTCACGGTGATGTAGGGCAGGCGGAAGCTTGTGAGCGCGCGGCGCACCAGCCGCTTGCAGGCATCGATGTCGGAGATGTGCTCGCTCATGTAGAGGTGCAGTACCGTGCCGCCGGTGTACTTGGACTGGAGCTCCTCCTGCATCTCCAGGGCCTGGAAGGGATCGTCCGTGTACCCCACCGGAAGCTGGGATGAATTGGTGTAGTAGGGCGCATCCTCTGTGCCCGACTGGATGATGCTGGGGAAACGCTTGCGGTCCTCCCGGGCGAAACGGTAGGTGGTGCCTTCCGCCGGTGTAGCCTCCAGGTTGTACATATGCCCGGTCTCCTCCTGGAAGGCGACCATGCGCTCTCGCACCCGGTCGAGGAAGCGGGCGGCGAAGGCGTGGCCCCGTCCGCTGGTGAGGTCTTCGGTGTCGCCCGTGTAGTTGCGGATCATCTCATTGATGCCGTTCACCCCGATGGTGGAGAAATGGCTGCGCAGGGTCCCAAGGAAGCGTTTGGTGTAGGGGAATAGCCCGGCGTCGAGATGGCGCTGGATGACCTTGCGCTTGATCTCCAGGCTATTGCGGGCGATGTCCAGCAGC
This sequence comes from Pseudomonadota bacterium, assembly GCA_034716535.1. GTDB lineage: Bacteria > Pseudomonadota > Gammaproteobacteria > Chromatiales > Chromatiaceae > JAYEJW01. The sequence continues at coordinate 14,770 of JAYEJW010000112.1, read as the reverse complement.
TCGCCGAGCCGGGCATAGAGACCCTCTTCGTCCCCCCGGTGGACGTGGCCCAGGCGCGCGCAGTTGACCGTGACCACGCCCAGGGAGCCTGTCTGCTCTGCGGAGCCGAAAAGCCCGTTTCCGCGCTTCAAGAGCTCGCGCAGGTCGAGCTGCAGCCGGCAGCACATGGAGCGGACCATGTTGGGCGTGAGCTCCGAGTTGATGAAGTTCTGGAAGTAGGGCAGCCCATACTTGGCGGTCATGGCGAACAGCCGGTCCGCGTTCTCGCTGTCCCAGGGGAAGTCCGGCGTGATGTTGTAGGTGGGAATGGGGAAGGTGAAGATGCGGCCCTTGGCGTCGCCCTTGGACATCACCTCGATGTAGGCCCGGTTGATGAGGTCCATCTCCTCCTGCAGCTCGCCGTAGGTGAATGCCTGCTCTTCGCCCGCGATCACAGGCACCTGCTCGCACAGGTCCTCGGGACAGACCCAGTCGAACGTCAAGTTTGTGAAGGGGGTGTTTCCGGTGATGAAGGTCTTGCCGTGGCGCCGGGCCACGAAGGTTCCGTTGCGCGTCGTGGGGCACCAGACCTTTCCCTTGTAGCGCTGCCGCGAGATGATTTGTATGTAGGTCTCGCGGTTGCGGATCAGGTTGAGCACGTGAACGCCCGAGTCCTTGCGGCTGTAGACCGTGCTGCCATAGCCGGCCAGCAGGCAGAGCTCCTGTAAGGCGTCCAGGTTCTCCCGATCGTTGGTGTAGATCCGAGTGCGTCCGCCTTCCTCGATGCTACCGTCTCCCTTGACGTATGTATCGAGGAACAGGCGGATCTGCCGTGCCGACAGCGTCCGGATCAGGTCTGGGACGCATTTCCGGTCAAGGTACCGAAGGACCTCCTCACTGCCCTTCTTGTTCAGGCGGTAGCGATAAACGGCCTGGTTGGCATAGGTCCCCGTCCGCTCCATTCGATGGTAGCTGAAGCCCAGCTCGTCCAACAGCCACTCGATCTCCGCCGCGTTCTCCGGGTTGCCCGTGGACTGGAACAGGCTCACGCGCCGCCAGCCCTCGCTCGAGTCGATGTTCCCCTCCGAGACCACCCAGGCCAGCAGCATCACAAGCTTCTCGTCGACCTCCACCCCGGATGATGTCTCCCAGGAGTTCAGGACGATGGCTGGGGACTTCAGCTCTGCAACTTGCTCGATCTCTTCGAGCAGGTACCTGTCTTCCGTGTTGAAGACCTTGCGCAGGACCTTGTGTCCCGGCGTGATCCACTGCTCCTGCGTGCGGTTGCGCAATACGTACATCTCGCCGTCGAAGTCGTAGGCCTTCATCGCGAGCGGCTCCAGATACTCGAGCCGGTTCTCGCGCCAGTTGAAGGTGGCGATCTTCTCACCTGCATCGATCTGGTCGTAGCGTCTCCAGCCTGACGCGGTGAGGCACTCGGTCTCCTCGTCGACGCATTGTGTCCCCCAACGGGAGGGTACGTTCAGGTTGTAGATCAGCTCCTGGATGGACTGGCGCACCTGCCCGTAGCTCAGGCTGTCCTTGCGCACGTAAGGCGCCATGTAGGTGTCGAAGCTGGAGAATGCCTGGGCCCCGGCCCACTCGTTCTGCAGGGTGCCTAAGAAGTTGACGATCTGTCCCACGGCGGAGGACATGTGCCGCGGAGGTCCCGCCTCGACACGTCCGGGGATCCCGTTCAGTCCCTCTGCCAGCAGGGTACGCAGGGACCAACCGGCGCAGTAGCCGGAGAGCATGTCGAGGTCGTGGATATGGATGTCGCCCTCGCGGTGGGCCTCGCCGATCTCCGGCGGGTAGACGTGGGAGAGCCAGTAGTTGGCAATCATCTTGCCGGAGGTGTTCAGGATCAGCCCGCCGAGGGAGTAGCCCTGGTTCGCGTTGGCGGCCACGCGCCAGTCGGAGCGGTCCAGGTACTCGTTGACCGAAGCGGCGACGTCCACGACCGTACGCCGATCCTCGCGGAGCTTCTTGTGCTGTTCGCGGTAGACGATGTAGGCCCGGGCGGTCTCGAAGTGGTTGGCGCTGATCAGTGTCTGCTCCACCACGTCCTGGATGCCCTCGATGTCCGGCAGCCGGCCCTGCTCGTAGCGGTGACCGAGCACCTTCACCACCTGGGCGGTGAGCAGCGCCCCCTCCAGCTCGCCGAACTCGCCGGTGGCCTGACCGGCGCGCAGGATCGCAGACTCGATCTTCTGTGCATCGAAGGGGGCCTCCTCACCGTCGCGCTTGAGGATACGGGTCGGCAAGGTGGCAAGGCGGGACCTGGCGTTGTGCATGATCTCTCCCGGATCTTTGGTGGTGGCACAAGATATTGTGTTCGTGATTATAGAAACCACCAGATGTCGGTGTATTGATCCGCGTCAACAAATGGGGGGACGGATGGCGGACAACAGCCGGCACCGAGATTCGCAGTTTGGCCGTCGCCCACCGCCCCCCTGGCGGGTGTTGCGCGGTGGCGAGCCTACGCTTGACAGCGGCCCGCCCATTGCTGGATTGTTCCGAGTTTTTCAAATATTCTGCCCCGCATGTCCAAGAAGCTCTTCATTCAGACCTTCGGCTGCCAGATGAACGAGTACGACTCCGCCCGCATGGCGGACGTGCTGCGCGAATCCCACGGTCTCGAGCGCGCCGACCGCCCCGAGGACGCGGACGTGCTCTTGCTCAACACCTGCTCCATCCGCGAGAAGGCGCAGGAGAAGGTGTTCTCACAGCTCGGGCGCTGGAAGCCCCTGAAGCAGCGGCCTGGCGTTGTCATCGGCGTCGGCGGCTGCGTGGCCAGTCAGGAAGGGGAGGCGATCCGCGGGCGCGCACCCTTCGTGGACTTGGTCTTCGGGCCCCAGACCCTGCACCGGTTGCCGCAGATGCTCGCCGAGCTTGAAGTCGCGCATCGCCCGCAGGTGGACGTCTCCTTCCCCGAGATCGAGAAATTCGACTGCCTGCCCTCGCCGAGGGCCGAGGGGCCCACGGCCTTCGTCTCCGTGATGGAGGGCTGCTCGAAGTACTGCACCTATTGCGTGGTGCCCTACACGCGCGGCGAGGAGATCAGTCGGCCCTTCGACGACCTGATCGCCGAGGTGGCGGAGCTGGCGGACCAGGGGGTGCGGGAGGCCACTCTGCTGGGGCAGAACGTGAATGCCTACCGCGGCCTCATGCACGACGGCGAGATCGCGGACCTGGCGCTGCTCATCCGCTATGTGGCGGCCGTAGAGGGTATCGAGCGCATCCGTTTCACCACCTCCCACCCGGTCGAGCTCTCGGACTCCCTGATCCAGGCCTACGCGGACGTGCCCGCGCTTGTGAGCCATCTCCATCTGCCGGTGCAGAGCGGCTCCGACCGCGTCCTGGCCGCCATGAAGCGCGGCCACACGGCCCTCGAGTACAAGGCCAAGATCAGGGGGCTGAGCCGGATGCGTCCGGACATGAGCATCTCCTCCGATTTTATCGTCGGCTTTCCCGGAGAGACCGAGGCGGACTTCGCCGCCACCCTGGCCCTCGTGGAGGAGGTCGGTTTCGACGCCAGCTTCAGCTTCATCTACAGCCGTCGCCCGGGAACGCCCGCCGCGGACTACCCCGACGACGTCTCCCACGCCGTCAAGCAGGAGCGCCTGATGCGCCTGCAGCAGCGCATCGTAAATCAGGCCCAGATCATCAGCCGCCGGATGGTGGGCAGTGTCGAACGGGTGCTTGTGGAGGGTCCCTCACGGAAAGATCCCACCGAGCTCGCCGGCCGCACCGAGAACAACCGGGTGGTCAACTTCGCCGGCCCCGCGAATCTCGTCGGTGAGTTCGTGGACCTGGAGATAACGCAGGCCCTACCCAACTCCCTGCGCGGGGAGCTGGTGCCGGCCCCCAGAGCCCGCACCGCCTGACCTTGCCAGCTCACCCGGAATCCATCGACCTCGAGTTGCTGCCGGAGGACAACGAGCGCCTCGCGAGCCTCTGCGGGCAGCTCGACCAGCACCTGCGCCAGATCGAGCGCCGCCTCGGCATCGAGATCAATAACCGGGGCAACCTGTTCCGTCTGATCGGGGACCGGGATGCCGTCGCCGCGGGGGAGCGGGTGCTGCGCGATCTCTATTCGGTGACGCAGGACGAGGTCCTGACCCCGGAGAAGGTACACCTGCACCTGCAGGACTCCGGCGTTGAGGCCCTGCTCGAGGATGCGGAGGATCGGTTGCCGGAGATGGTGATCAGGACGCGGCGCAGCCTCATCCGCGCCCGTGGCCCGAATCAGCAGGAATACCTCCACGCCATCATGCGCAACGACATCAACTTCGGTGTCGGTCCCGCCGGGACGGGTAAGACCTATCTTGCGGTGGCCTGCGCCGTGGAGGCGTTGGAGTCGGACCGGGTGCGGCGCCTGGTGTTGGTGCGCCCGGCGGTGGAGGCCGGTGAGCGGCTCGGTTTCCTGCCCGGCGATCTGGCCCAGAAAATCGATCCCTACTTGCGGCCGCTCTACGATGCCCTGTACGAGATGCTGGGCTTCGAGAAGGTCAACAAGCTCATCGAGCGTAATGTGATCGAGGTTGCACCATTGGCCTACATGCGCGGGCGTACCCTGAACGACGCCTTCATCATCCTCGACGAGGCCCAGAACACCACGCCGGAGCAGATGAAGATGTTTCTCACCCGCATCGGCTTCGGCTCCACCGCCGTGATCACTGGGGACGTGACCCAGGTGGATCTGCCAAGGAACCAGCTCTCCGGCCTGCGCCAGGCCATTGAGATCCTGCGCCACGTGCAGGGCATCAGCTTCACCTTCTTCAATGCCCGGGACGTGGTGCGCCACGCGTTGGTTCAGCGCATCGTCGGCGCCTACGACCGGTTCGACAGGAAGCAGACCGACGGATCCGAGTCCGTCGACTGACTTCCCATTCAGACAGTCTCGACAGATCGCCGAACCTTTCATGACACCCGTGTCGCCCCTGATCATGAAGACATGGCTGTCATGAAGGAAGACCCTCTCCCCAGCCCTCTCCCAAACGGGAGACGGAGAAAAAAGTCGTTCCATCCATGGAACATTTGTTCACAATTGCCCTCTCCGCGGCCCTCTCCGCGGCCCTCTCCCAGGGGGCGAGGGGGACGGGGAGGGAGCGCCTTCGGCGCGTATTTAGGGGAACGCCGCCATGGAGCTGGAGCTCGATGTCCAGAACGCCACCGGGTCACTCGACGTGCCGACGCCGGATGAGCTCGCGCACTGGACCGAGGCGGCCCTTCTGGGCCGGCGCGAGTGTGCGGAGCTGACGATTCGGTTGGTCGACGAGATCGAGGGGGCCGAGCTCAACCGGCGCTACCGGGGTCGCGAAGGCCCCACAAACGTACTTTCTTTCCCTTTCGAGCCCCCGCCCGGTCTTGGGCATTGCGATCTTATCGGCGATCTCGTCGTCTGCGCCCCGGTGGTGGAGCGCGAGGCGCGTGAACAGGGTAAGCGGGCCTCGGCGCACTGGGCCCACATGGTGGTGCACGGGGTGTTGCACCTGCTCGGTTACGACCACCTCACCGACGTGGAGGCGTCGGAGATGGAAGGGCTGGAAACCGCCATCCTGGGCGGGTTAGGATTTGCGCCACCCTATGAAAACGGCGACTGAGTCCATCCCCGACTTCTGTGTGCGTGGCACGATAAGGACTGCCGTTTCCGAGTTTCGCCGTCGTCAGCCGCAGGACAGGATTGACGATGGGGGTATATCCGTCTGTTACAGGGGGCTTCGAGGGATTCGGAGCCGCCCTCCCCTTACGAGGACCGATAGGACGTCATGACGAGCGATCGATCTAGCGGCGGTTCGCGTCCGCGTAACTGGCTGGACCGGCTGAGCCAGATGTTCGGAGGCGAACCGCAGGATAAGGAGCAACTGGTCGAGTTGTTGAAGGATGCACGGCAGCGTGCCCTGTTCGATATGGACGCCTTGAGCATGATGGAAGGGGTGCTGCAGGTCTCGGACCTGCGCGTCCGCGACATCATGATTCCCCGCGCCGAGATGGTCTACGTGCGGCGCGACAACCCCCTCGATAGGATTCTTCAGACAGCCGTCGAGTCCGCCCACTCACGTTTCCCGGTCACCGGTGAGGACAAGGGGGAGGTGGTGGGCATACTGCTCGCCAAAGACCTGCTCGCTTTTTGCGTTCAAGGTGCTCGGCGCTCGTTCAACATCCGCGATCTGTTGCGCTCGGCGGTGTTCGTGCCGGAGAGCAAGCGTCTCAACGTGCTGCTGAAGGAGTTCCGTGCCAGCCGCAACCACATGGCCATCGTGGTCGACGAGTACGGCAACGCAGCCGGGCTCGTGACGATCGAGGACGTGTTGGAGCAGATCGTGGGGGAGATCGAGGATGAGCACGATTACGACGAGGGCTCGCCGATCTTCAAGCGCAACGAGGAAGAGTACAGGGCCAAGGCCCGGACCTCGATCGAGGAGTTCAACGAGTATTTCGACAGCGACTTTGCCCATGATGAGCTCGACACCATCGGCGGGTTGGTCGTGAATGCTCTCGGGCACCTGCCGAAACGGGGCGAGCGTGTCGACATCGGCCGCTACCGCTTCACAGTCATGCGGGCCGACAGCAGGCGCGTCCATCTGCTCGGCGTGCAGCTCTTGTCGCCCGACGATGCAAAGGGGCGGACCCAGCCTAGCGTCGCCCTATGAGACCGCATTCGCTCCGGAACGATCAGACGCCCGGTGCGGGTGTCGTCCCTGCGCCGAAGTCAGGGGCTGCTCGTTCCCCTCGGAGAGTAGGCGCGGAGCACCCCGGCGGCCAGCCGCCGCCGGGGGCTCACCGGGTCAGCGGTTGCGGACGTCCATCATGCGTTCGATGATGGGGCCGAGGATGATCTCCATGGCAAAGCCCATTTTGCCGCCGGGCACGACCATGTTGTTGCGCCGGGTCATGAAGGAGTCGTGGATCATGCTCAGCAGATAGGGGAAGTCGACTTCCAGCTTTTCCGGATCCTTGATCCGGATAATGACGAAGCTTTCGTCCGGCGTAGGAATGTCGCGCGCGATGAAGGGGTTGGAGGTGTCCACCGTCGCAACGCGCTGGAAGTTGATGTCCGTCAGCGAGAACTGGGGCACGATGGAGGTGATGTAGTCCGGCATGCGGCGCATGATGGTGTCGACGATCGCCTCGGCCGAGTAGCCGCGCTCCAGGTTGTCGCGGTGGATCTTCTGGATCCATTCCAGGTTGACGATGGGGACCACACCGACGCCGAGATCGACATGCTGGGCGACGTTGTTCTCTTCGGTCACGACCAGACCGTGCAGACCCTCGTAGAAGAGCAGATCGGTGCCCTCTGGAATCTCCTCCAACGGCGTGAACTGGCCAGGATCGAGGTTGGTGCCGAGACGGGCGTTGTGCTCGGCCGCCTCTTCCTTGCTATGGATGTAGTAGCGTTTTTTGCCGGTGCCGTTGTCGCCGTAGGACTGGAACAGCTCCTCGAGAAGGTCGAAGCGGTTGGCTTGGGGGCCGAAATGGCTCAGGTCGCGGTGCTCTTCGGCCGCCTTGGTCATTTCCACCTTCATCGCCGCCCGGTCGTAGCGGTGGAAGCTGTCACCCTCGATGATGGCGGCGTTGAAACCGTCACGGAAAAAGATGTGCTCGAAGGCGCGCTTGACGGTCGTGGTGCCTGCACCTGATGAGCCGGTAACGGCGACGACTGGGTGCTTCTTTGACATGGAGCTCTCCTCTTCTCTCAGCTTGGGACCGCGTCGGCGGAGATTCGCGTGTCGAGCCGCCGGACGGTGAAGGTTGCGGGGATTCCCCGGGCGCTCTGAGCTGACCGGCACACCAAGGCCCCATGAGGTGCGTCGACGCCCTGGGCCCTGCTCGGCGTTCTTGACGCGGCGCCCGAGGGACAACCCGAGTTGTTTTCGCGTATTTCAGACTTTCACAACGCAACTTGTAAAGTATCGCCTAATATATCACGAACCGGTACAGGCCGAGTCCTCGGCAAGACAGGTTTCCCGTGCGCCAAAAGGGGCGGATGCGGCGCAACTCGGCGCCGGCTCGGGCCGGAGGGGCCGTCAGCAAAATGGGATTTGCACAGATGATCAAGCTGAAGCCGGAGCTTCGCGGTAACCCGGAGTTTCAATCTGCGCTGGTTCGGATGGGCTTTTGGATATTCGGCGTGTCCTACGTCGGACTCGGTGCGGTCACCGGCTACTACCAGGTCGACCTCGACTACTATCTCGCCCTCTTCTCGGCCTACCTGGTGTTCTTTCTCGCCATGTTGGTCAGTGTGCTGCAGCGTCCGGCGTGGGAAGCGCGACGTTACGTGGGACTCACCCTAGACATCACGGCGACCAGCCTCGCCATCTTCCTCACGCGCGAGGCGATCAGTCCCTTTTATCTGATCTACATCTGGAGTCCATCCCTTTTGACCTGCGATCCACCGTTCAGGAGGTGTGCGGCACCTTGGGAGCTCAGGCTCTCAACAAGGGTCTGGAGCTCGTCATCCGCATCGATCCGGCGATTCCCGCCGAGGTGATCGGCGACCAGCTCCGCGTGCGCCAGATTCTATTCAACCTGGTGGGCAACGCCATCAAGTTCACCGAGCGGGGCGAGGTGAGAGTGCGGGCGAACGTGCGGCCACCGGAGGAAGGGATGGTGCAGTCCCATGTGCTGCTTCAGATCGAGGACACCGGCATCGGTATACCCCGCGAGAAGCTGGAGGAGATCTTCGAGAGCTGTTGGCAGGCCGATGATTCTACAACCAGGCGCTACGGTGGTACGGGACTGGGCACCACAATCGCGCGCGATCTCGCCCGGCTGATGGGCGGAAGCATCGGCGTGGAGAGTGAGATGGGCGGGGGTAGCCGTCTATCCGTGCGTCTGCCTTTGCTTTCGGGCATCAGGTTGCCCGAGGCGGTACCGGCGCAGAAGCGGCTCTGCACGCACTGGTGTTCGAGGACAACGATACGACCAGGGAGCTTGTCATGGAGATTTGCCGCTCGGAGGGTCTGAGCTGCCAGCCCATCAACGACATCGGACATCTCAGCCTCATGGCGGGGCAGGCGCGGGCGGCGGACCTGCTCATTATTGCGGATTCCCCGCAGCGGCAGGACCTCAAGGCGGTGCGCGAGCTGTTCCATCGTGTCCTGGACGCCGATGTGCCTTGTCTCCTGCTCACTTACAGTACCCGCCGAGCACATCGGGAGTCCCCGGGCGTCAACTGCCTGAACAAGCCCTTTCTCGCCGATGATCTGGTCGAGCACATTCAGCGCCTGCTCGGCCGGGTCGGGAGCGTCGCCTCCAGTGGTGAGCCGACGGTGGATGAGCCGAGGTCGCAGGACGCGACGCAGAAAGTGGCGTCCGAGGCGATACGAGTGCTGGTCGCCGAGGACAACGACATAGCGGCCAAGGTCATCACCACTCTCCTGGAGAAGCTGGGTCTGGCGGTAGCCTTGGTGCGCGACGGTCAAGAGGCCCTGGAACGCGCCTGCGCAGAGCACTTTTTCATGGCGTTCGTGGACCTGCGAATGCCCAGGAGCGATGGCATAGAGTTCGCCCGGATCTACCGTTCGCGGGAGAAATCGGGGGTGCATCTGCCTATCATCGCACTGACGGCGAATCCTGCCGAAGAGATCAAGGCGCAGTGCCTGGACGCCGGTATGGACGGCTTTCTCGAAAAGCCCGTCAAACAACCGGAGCTCAGGGAGATCGTCGGTCGCTATCTAGTACTCGACGCCGGGCGTCCATTTGTTCAGCAAACGCAATAAAACGCTGGACGAGGCGACTCCGAGGTCTTCCGTTTCGGCCCCATCGCGCTGGGCGTTGCCACTCAGGCTTCAACCCGCGGTCTGGGGTTCCTGCTCTTCGGGCGCCTCAGTGCGCGCGGTCTGGCGTTGTTGCACCCGCTTGTCGACGAGGTTTTTTAGTGCGATGAGCAACCCCAGACCGATGAAGGCGCCGGGAGGAAGGATGGCGAGCAGGGCCCCCTGAAAGTCCGGGCCGACGCTGAGGGCGAGTCCCTTTGCCGCCTCTCCGAGCAACAGATCGGCCTGATAGAACAGGGTCCCTTGACCCAAGAGCTCGCGTACCCCCCCGAGGGTCATCAGCACCAGGGTAAAACCCATGCCCATGGCCAGTCCGTCCGCCAGGGACCGATCGAGCTTGTTCTTTGAGGCGAAGGCCTCGGCGCGGCCGATGATGGCGCAGTTCGTCACGATCAAGGGGATAAACAACCCCAGGACGTTGTAGAGCTCGAAGAAGAAGGCCTTCATGGTGAGCTCAACCGCGGTAACGAAGGAGGCGATCACCAAGACGAACACCGGCAGGCGCACTTCGGGGCGGACCAGGTTGCGGATGAGCGAGATCGTGACGTTGGAGAGGACCAGAACACAGGTGGTCGCGAGTCCCATGCCCAGTCCGTTGGTGGCTGAGGTTGTGGTGGCCAACAGCGGGCACAGCCCGAGCAGCGCCACCAATGCTTGGTTGTTTGTCCAGAGGCCGTCGCTTACGATCGAGCCGTAGGGCTTGTCTGCCATCAGGAGGCCCCCTCTTGCTTAGGCGCCGCTGCTATCGCGGGCGCGTCATACAGGATCTCCCCCTGCTCTCGGACGAAAAGGAGGGTGTTCTTGACCGCCTTGACGATGGACCGCGGGGTGACGGTGGCGCCGGTGAACTGGTCGAACTCCCCGCCGTCGCGTTTCACCAGCCACTTGTCCTCGGGCGGATTGCCGAGGGACCGGCCGTTGAACTGATCCTTGATCCAGTCGTCCTTCTTCTCGTCAATTTTGTCCCCCAAGCCGGGCGTTTCGTGATGCTCGAGCACGCGAACCCCCCCCAGGGTACCGTCTTTCTTGACCGACACCAGTAGCTTGATCGGGCCCGCGTAGCCGTCGGGGACGGTTGGGTCGAGGATGACCGCTACGGGATCGCCGCCGCTGCGAACCCGGTACACCTGGGTCGTGGGGGCGCCGAGCAGGTCCGGATCGCTGACCTCGATGCGGTCCTGAAGGGGGTCGTTGTCCATCAGGTCGGCGGGTACGATGGCCTGTACCTTGCGTAGCATGGCGGCGCGCACGTTCGCGGCGATGCGCTCGTCCGTGAGCTCGTGGGTGATGGCGACCAGGCCGACGCCGCCCACGGCAAAGGCGCCCAGAATGAAGGCGGCGATGAGGACGGGTGCTTTCTTCATCCGGCATCTCTCCCGTGACCGAAGACACGAGGTTGCGTGTAGTAGTCGATCGTGGGGGCGGCGATGTTCATCAGCAGCACGGCGAATGCCACGGCATCCGGGTAGCCTCCCCAGGTTCGAATCAAGAACACGAGCACGCCGATGGCGGCCCCGAAGATGATCTGCCCCTTCCTGGTGGTGCAGGCGCTCACGGGATCGGTGGCGATGAAAAAGGCACCGAGGACGGCGCCGCCGGCGAACATGTGGAAGGCGGGGAAGGGATAGGTCTGGGGGTCCAGCATCCAGAACACGCCGGCGGAGATGAGCAGCCCCAAGAGCATAGAGACCGGGATGTGCCAGGTGATGACGCGCCGCCACAGCAGGAACAGCCCGCCGACCAGGAACCAGTTGCCGATCCATTCCCAGCCGCGGCCGCCGAAGTCTCCCCACAGGGGGCTCTGACGGATCTCCTCGATCATGTGGTTCTGGGCGAGCTGGGTGCGCATCTCGTCCAGCGGGGTGGCCATGGTGATGGCGTCCCAGCCGAGCTCGCGCGGCGGTGTCCCGGTGAAGATGATGTGCAGCGAGTCCAGGAAGGACAAGGTGTCTTTGCCGTGTGCCTGTAAGAGCTCCGGAATCTGCGGAGGCAGCCAGGAGGTCATCGCAAGCGGATAGGAGATAAGCAGGAAGACGTACCCGGCCATGGCGGGGTTGAAGGGGTTGTAACCCAGACCGCCGAAGAGCTGCTTGACCACTACGATGGCGAACAAAATCCCGAGGAGGGTCAGCCACCAGGGCAGGGTGGGCGGCACGGCGATGGCGAACAGCAGGGCCGTGACGACGGCGCTCAGGTCGCCGATGGCCGGCAGGGCCGGGTGGCCGCGCAGCTTGAGCACCGCGGCCTCGGCGGCGACGGCGAAGCCCGTTGCCAGGACCATGTTGATGAGCAGCCCCCAGCCGAAGTACCAGACCATGGCCGCCGTCCCCGGGATGAGCGCCAGGATAACCTGCAGCATAATCCAGTCCACCCGGTTGGGGCGGGCGCTGTGGGGGGATGAAACGATGACGCCTGGCATGATGGGCTCTTATTCCTCGCTCGCGGGTTCCGTGTTGGGCTGTGCGTCGGCGCGTCGGCGCGCCTCGGCGGCATCGATCTGTTTCTGCTGCGCCGGTGACAGGTCCTCCGTGTTGCGGGGCGCGACACCCTTCTTGGCCAGCGCGGCCTTCTTGGCCGCGGCGCGTTTCTTCGCCGCCTCGATGGCCGCCTGTTTGGGGTCGTCCCCACCCGCGATGCCCGCCTTCTTCACGCCGGCCTTCTTGGCCGTGGGCTTCTTCGCCAGCGCTTCCTTCTTCTGCCGGAGCTTGGCCTTGCGCTCGCGCTCCAGTCGTTCCAGGCGGGCTTCTTTGGCCTCGTGGCGCTGGCGCGCGTGTTCCGCCTTGCGCTTCTCCTGCTCCCGCGCCCAGCTTTCCGTCTTGGCGTAGCGGTAGTACTGCACGAGTGGGATGTGGGACGGACAGACGTGCGCGCAGCAGCCGCACTCGATGCAGTCGAACAGGTTGTAGTCCTGCGCCTTGTCCAAGTCCTTGGCGCGTGCGTGCCAATACAACTGCTGTGGCAACAGGCTGGCCGGGCAGGCCTCGGCACAGCGGCCGCAACGGATACAGGCGAGCGCAGGGCCGGGATCCGGTGACTCCTCGGGGGTCAGGGCAAGCAGGCAATTGGCGGCCTTTGTGATGGGCACGTCGGTGGCCTGCAGCGTAAGGCCCATCATGGGACCGCCGAGCACGAGCTTGGAGATGTCCGCGCCGAAACCGCCGCTGTACTCGATGAGCTCGGCAGCGGAGGTGCCGATGGGCACCTCCAGGTTCTGCGGGTTGTTGAATCCACGCCCCGTCAGGGTGACGTAACGGGAGATCAGCGGCCTACCCTCCAGCACCGCGTCCGCCACTGCCGCGGCTGAGCCGACGTTTTGGCACACAATCCTGATTTGGGCGGGGATACCATTGCTCGGTACCTCCTTGCCCGTGAGGATCTTGATCAGCTGCTTCTCGCCGCCGCTGGGGTAGAGGGTGGGGATGGCGACGACCTGTGTCGAATCCTTGATATCGCTCTCGGCCACCGCCAGGCGCATGGACTCGATGGCCTCCGGCTTGTTGTCCTCGATCCCGATGAGGCATTCAGATGCCTCGAGCAGGTGGCGTATGATGCGCACACCCAGGATGATCCGACCCGCGTGCTCGCGCATGAGCATGTCGTCGCAGGTGATGTAGGGCTCGCACTCGGCGCCATTGATGATCAGCGTGCGGACGGACTGATCCGAACCCGGGTTGAGCTTGACGCTGGTGGGGAAGGCGGCGCCCCCCATGCCGACGATGCCGGCCCAGCGAACACGTTCGCGGATCACGGACGGGTCGAGGTTCCGGTAGTTCGGGAGCGGCTCGGGCAGCGCCGCCCATTCATCCAGGCCATCGGTCTCGATGACGATGCAGGGGCCGGAGAGTCCGGAGGGATGCGGCACCGGCCGTTTCTCGATGGCGATAACCGTCCCGGAGCTGGAGGCGTGGATCGGGGCACTCACATAACCCTGTGCCTCGCCGATCCGCTGGCCCTTGAGGACCCGTTCTCCCACCTTGACGATGGATTTGGCGGGCCTGCCGATGTGCTGCTGCAGCGGAATGGTCAGGCGCGACGGCAAAGGGGCGCTGCCCACCGGTTTCCCGTTGGATAGTGCCTTTTCGTCCGGCAGGTGGACGCCGCCGTGGAACTGCCAAAGCCGGCGTTGACTCGTGCTCGAATGGAACTGCTGCACCTCGGGGCTCCTGTTCCTTACCAAGAATACGCGCCGCGGGCGCTCCTCTTCCCCCTTGCCCTCACGGGGAAGGGGACGGTGAGGGACACCGGTCGTGGTACGAGTGGTTTCATGATTCCAATCGACGGGAGCGCCATGGCGATCAGGCCGCGGCGGGTTGCGGAAGCGCCTCTGGCCGGCTGGCCGGGAATGGCCATTTCCAGTTACCGGCCTCTTCGGGAATCGGCACCATATGAATGCACTCCACCGGACAGGGCTTGAGGCAGAGCTCGCAGCCTGTGCATTCGCTGGCAATGATGCCGTGCAACTGCTTGGCGGCGCCCAGGATGGCGTCCACCGGGCATGCCTGGATACAGAGGGTGCAGCCGATGCACTCCTTCTCGTCGATGACGGCTATTGCTTTTGGTTTCTCCGCCGCGCCGTCCACGGCCACGGGTTCCTTGCCCAGCAGGTCCGCCAGAGCCATGACGACGGCCTCGCCTCCGGGGACGCACTTGTTGATCGCCTCATCCTCTTTGGCGACGGCTTCGGCGTACGGGCGACAGCCTGGATAACCACACTGGCCGCATTGCGTCTGAGGCAGGATGCTGTCGACCTGATCGGCGATGGGGTCTCCTTCGATGTGGAAACGGATCGCCGAGTAGCCCAGCAGCAGTCCGAAGGCGACTGCAAGCGCAGCGATGGCGGCAATAGCGGTCAGCATTCGCGTTCTCCCAATCGAACCAAGTCATCTTTAATAGCAAAACTTCTAAATCAAAAAAATATTTCAAAACCAAAAGTAAAACCATATTTTATAGAAAAACAAATAAGAGAAATATATAATATCACTTCAAACAATATAGAAGATTTGACAAAG
>JAYEJW010000111.1:0-3289 GCA_034716535.1 Pseudomonadota bacterium | reverse complement strand
CACTACTTTTCCGATTTCAGGAGCGGAAAATTTGTATCTTATTGATTATTGGATAATAGCTATTTTTGGGAACTGGAAAATCAGCCCGTTTTCCGGGAAATTCGGCCTGGAACTGACAAAGATGGGCCAAGCGCCTGATCCAGATCAACAGGCCCTAGGGTCGTTTCCCGTTTTCAGTTCAGGCGTCCCGCCAGCAAACCATACTTTAAATAGAAAGTGGCGAAAATCACGGATTGATGGCGACGAAAGGAGTCGGTCGGGCTGCTTTCGTAGAGAGAGCGCCGGGTCGCCCAGGCGGTGTCGTGGGCTCGTAAGTCTTAGGAAACGAGGAGAGCGAACGTGAAACGTATAGCGCGATTCCATAGCGTCCTGAGTTTGGTGCTGCTCTCTTTCGCAGCGCTACTACTCTCCGGCGCGGCAGAAAATGTCGCGGCTGACGAGCTGCTCTGGGCGAAAAGTGCCGGAGGGATGGATTCCGATGGCGGCCGTGCAGTAACTGTCGACGCTGATGGCAATGGCTTGGTGTCGGGTTTCTTTCGCGGATCTGCGACGTTCGGGTCGGGGGAGCCCAACGAGACGACTCTCGACGCGGCTGGAGGGGATGACATCTTTGTGGCCAAGTACACCCCGGACGGCATGCTCCTCTGGGCCAGGCAGGCCGGCGGGACGGGTGATTTTGGAGCTAGCGGTAGGGGAATCGCCGCGGACGAGGACGGCAACAGCCTTGTGACCGGTGACTTTTGGGGGACTGCCACCTTCGGCTCGGGTGAGCCGAACGAGACCGTGCTCGAATCCGCCGGTTCGGACGACATTTTCCTGGCCAAGTACACCCCGGACGGCGAGCTTCTCTGGGCCACGAAGGCTGGCGGTAACATTTATGATGGTGGTGCTGGAGTCGCCGTCGATACCGACGGAAACGGCTTGGTGACCGGGTACTTTTTTGAAACGGCAACCTTCGGCGCAGGCGAGCCTAACGAGACCACCCTTGTGGCGGTCGGATCTTCCTACAGTCTCTTCGTGGCGAAGTACGACCGCGACGGCGGCCTTCTTTGGGCCACGCAGGCTGGGGGGGCGGGTAGCGTTCGAGGTTTCGGGATTGCCGTGGACACCTCCGCCAACAGTGTTGTGACCGGAGATTTTTCCGGTACGGTAACGTTCGGCGCCGGCGAGTCCAACGAGACCACGCTTGTGCCGGCCGGTTCTTATGACGTCTTTGTTGCCAAGTACTCCGTCGATGGCTCCCTCATTTGGGCCAGATCCGACGGCGGGCCAACCTACGATCTGGGCTATGGAATTGCGGCGGACGCCGCCGGAAACAGCATGGTGACGGGCTTCATCGGCTCGGACGCCACGTTTGGCGCCGGCGAACCCAACGAAACCACGCTCGAGGATGCGGGTTACCAGGATGGCTTTACAGCCAAATACGACCCGGACGGCATCCTTCTCTGGGCCACGCAGGTCGATGCTGAAGATAATTCCGATGCTGAGGGCCATGGTATTGCCACGGATCCCGCCGGCAATGGTGTGGTGACCGGCGAGTTCTCAGGCATTGCAACGTTCGGCGCGGGCGAGCCCAACGAGACCATTCTGCAAGCGATCGGATACCGAGACATCTTCGTGGCGAAGCACGATGCCAACAACGGCGATCTTCTTTGGGCGGCGCAGGCCGGGGGCGCTGATGAGGTCGGGCCTTCTGGCGATTCGGGGAACGCAATCGCTGTTGACAACCTTGGCAGCAGCCTAGTCACCGGCCGGTTTTTGGGCACGGCAGCGTTTGGAGCGGGCACCCCCAACGAAACCACGCTCGTTTCGGCCGGTGCTGAGGACATCTTCGTGGCCAAGTGGGAGGCGCCGCGGGACCAAGCAGATGTCTTTCTGGTTGATCTGCGCGCGCCGGGAGTGCTGACTCTGCGCGAGGACCGGGAGATCACCAGGAAGATCGCGGTCTTCGGGGACGGGGACACTCTCGCCCAGGACGCCACCGTGACCCTGTCGGCACCGGCTGGGGCCGGTATTGAGGTTGAGATTGAGCCTGAGGCGTTGACCCGGATCGTCGAACCCGGCATGCCGTTGATGCGGTTCGCCTTCGAGGCCGATATCGAGTGCGAGCAGGAGGGGACGTTCGAGGTACAGTGGACGGCAATCATTGACGCCGCTCAGAACGCCTACCCTCTCAACGATGCGCAGGAAGCGGTGACGTCAGTTAGGTGTCGCGCATGGAAAACGATCGACAAGCGATTAGATTGGCAAGGCGACAGACGTCATTTTCGGTTACTCCACAGATCAAGGGAGGAGTCTTTCTTCCCTCCGTGGGGACATGAGGATTGGCAATTCCCGCCGCACGGCGGAAACGTCGATTAGAAAGCGATTTTGCCGACCACAGGGATGTGGGGCGGTTTTGCGCATAGGGATGAGAGCCGGCCGGGAAAGCGCGCCCGGATGTCCCCGCCGGTGCGCTGAGAAATCCAGGGGGGGTGGATTCAGCGCTTCCTCAGAGCGACGCCTCGGCCATTCGCGCCTCTTCTTCCTTGTCGCGCTCGATCAGGGCATAGGCGGAGTGGTTGTGGATGGACTCGAAGTTCTCCGATTCCACGATGTAGGCGCCAACCCGATCGTCCGCGTTCAGCTTGATGGCCACGTCGCGAACCATGTCTTCGACGAACTTCGGGTTGTTGTAGGCGCGTTCGGTGACGTGTTTCTCGTCGGGGCGCTTGAGCAGGCCGTAAAGCTCGCAGGACGCCTCCTGCTCCACCAGGTCGATGATCTCCTCGATCCAGATGAACCCCTGATTGCGCACCTGCACGGTGACGTGTGAGCGCTGGTTGTGGGCACCGTACTCCGAGATCTCCTTCGAGCAGGGGCACAGGCTGGTGACCGGCACCACGACCTTGATGTACATGGTGGGCCTGCCGTCGCGGATCTCGCCGATGAAGGTCACGTCGTAGTCCAAGAGGCTCCGCACGCCGCTGATGGGTGCCTTCTTGTTGACGAAATAGGGGAACCGCATCTCGATGTGGCCCGCTTCGGACTCGAGGCGCTCGGCCATCTCCCGAAGCATCTCCTTGAAAGAGGAGACGCTGATCTCCTTTTCGTGGCTGTTCAGGATTTGCACGAAGCGGGACATGTGCGTGCCCTTGAAGTTATGGGGCAGGTACACGTACATGTTGAAGGTCGCTACCGTATGCTGCTCGCCGTCGCTGCGGTCGCGCACGTGGACCGGATGGCGAATATCCTTGATGCCCACCTTGTCGATGGCGATGCGTCGACTGTCCGCACTCGACTGGACGTC
>JAYEJW010000110.1:0-3292 GCA_034716535.1 Pseudomonadota bacterium | reverse complement strand
TGCTGTGAATCCTTCACGCTTCGAAGAGCGCAGTGCGGGAAATCCGCACGCTGCGTTCTGTGGGAGCCGGAGGCGGGTGACCGCCTCTGGCGACCCGGTAAAGGGCATGAGCAGGCATGTGGCTGTGACTCCAGTTCTGTAGGCAAGAGGGCTCGTCTGAGCCGAAAGCGCCTGAACTCTACCTGCCGAACATTGCGAGTGCTTTAAGGTTTGCTTAAGCAAAGATGAAGGAATCCTGCGTTCGTTGAAACGCCCCCAATCGGTGGGCGATGCCCACCCTACCTCGCTGGTAGTCGCCAAGAAGTCGTGGGTCGTCTATAGACCCATGATGGTGAACCTGTCGCCAACCGATTTCCGGGCCGAGCCACTGCAGGACCCGGCTGGTGCGAATGGACAATGCCAACGAGTTGTCACATCTTCACGCCTCGCCTCCCTCGTTCACGCGTGAGCCGGCTGGACGAGGCTGTTCTGTACGCGGATCAGCTTCCAGATAGAAACCAAGTGGAACCAGAACCACAGGGGTGCCGGGAGAAACACGGCATACATCATGCCGTGATGGGGGCCGATCTGCGGAAGCAGGATGAGCGCCAATGAGCTGGCAACCACCAGGATGTCCGCCAGTCCGAACAGGTTGGCGAACCATGCGCGACGCTCGCCCTGAACGCCGGCCGCAACGGAGAAGGCTGCGATCAGGCCAAAGAAGCCTGCGCCAATGTGGGTGTATCCGTCCAGAATGCCGAAGGTCTGAGGCAAGATACCCAGACCCCCCTGCATCAGGAAGGTCGCGCCGAAAAAGACGCGGATACCCTGAAGCAGCAGCAGTTGACGCTGATCGAGATCCAATAGTAGGTGCCTCACCGGCGGGATGAGCAGCAGTACTGCACCGACCACACCCACAGCAACGAATATGACCGCCAGAAACGCCACGCCGGAGATGTCTTGCGGAAAAATGCTCTGGTTGGACAGTCCGAAATGCAGGGCGGCGAGCCAGACGAGCATCGAGGCGCCGATGGCAACTCCTTTTCCACCCACTGGTTTGACGAGGGATAGAACCCACAAGGTGTAGATCACCATGAGGATATCGAGACCGATCATGGTCCACGTAGACGAAAGGTTAAGCATGGCGAATAGCTCCTTGGGTAGTATGCTTGGTGCGTGCAGATTACCCACGTGAGCCAGTCGTAACTATGCTAGAAGCAACTGAGTTCTTTGCAGATACTGCCGACGCCGATCAGCGTTCAGGCGTTATCGACGATGCGCTGAGGTCGTTGCGAATCGGCGGAAGCCTGCTGCTCAGGGAGACCTACGCCCCTCCCTGGTCCATTGCCATCCCCGACGCTGAAAGGCTGGGAACACTCCTGGGGGTGAATTCCGGGGTTCGCGTGGTTGCGTTTCACCTCGTCGAATTCGGCCACTGCGCGATAAAGCCGGAAGGTGCGCACGAAGTCCTGCTCACGGCCGGGGAAACGGTTGTCTGCTTTGGTGGCGACGCACACCGGTTATCCCAGGGTGGGTCGTCGCGGACGCAGTCCATTGAGACCTTGCTGGGCGGGGGCCGGAATCTGCGACGCCCCGACGCGGCCGGGCGAAGCGCGGGCGCTTCGTTGCTGTGCGGCGTTTTCCTGCTGCACCACACGGAGCTCAATCCGCTCTTTGCGGCTCTGCCGCCATTGATGCATGCAACCCTGTCGCGCCCTGGGGAGCTTCACAACCTGGCCGGCGTCGCCCGCCTGATGGCCGAAGAGATCGATCGCAAATCGCTCGGTGGCGGCTATGTCGTCGAACGCCTGCTTGAAGTGCTGTGCGCCGAAGCCGTGCGCGCACATATCGAGGCAGTACCGCGTCAGGAGACAAGCTGGTTCCGTGGAATCAAAGACCCGGTCGTTGGCCGCGCCATCGCCTCCATCCACTTGCGACCCGGCGAGGACTGGTCGGTGCAGCGACTGGCTGGCGACGTGGCGATGTCGCCGTCACGCTTCGCCGCTCGATTTTCAGAGGCAGTCGGTGACAGCCCCATGGCCTATCTCGCAAAGTGGCGGATGAGCCTGGCATGCCGACAGCTCGCGACCACGCGGCAGAGCATCGACCAGATCGCCGCAAGCGTCGGCTACGAAAGCCAGGCGGCGTTCAGTCGCGCGTTCAAGAAGCATGTCGGCGTATCCCCCGCTGCATGGCGAACGCGTGAACGGCGTTGAACCTGCCGGTAGTGCTTGTTCTCGAGAAAAGACCCGCTCTGCGATGAACGCCAACTACACATCGGAGAAGTATGCAATTCCAAGCGCAAGTTCCCGCCACATCGGGACGGCGGGAGAGGAGAGAGCCAATCTCGCTGGACTTGTTCGGAGAGTGCTGAATGCTCAACACGGTGGTTTGTCCCATGTTGGCGCTTGCGCACAAAGCGAATGATGCTGGCTTGCAGCGCAACACCGTGAATGGTCAGAGTCTCTTTGCGAGTGCATCAGATACGCCAAGCATTTTTCCATTGACCCAGATCTCGACTGCCTCGCCCCGTTGGCGCCGGATGTCCAACTCTTTCCGGGCCCACGCTTGCCAACAGTCCCACGGCGGCAGAAAGAAGTAACCGCTCTTCCGGCAGCATGACACCCAGGAAAGCGTTCGGGAAAGCCTCCACCAGGTTCTTGTCCTTCCAAACCCTAGGGAATAGGACCGTGAGGTCATGTCCCGACGTGAACGGCGCGAGCTGCCGGGCAGAGTCGTATCCTGCGCTACGTAGTTCGCGACCGGTGCCTTGGACATGGGAGAGCCCGGGCTTGAAACGTTTCTGGAAGGCGCCTCGGATGAACAGATATTCGCAGGCGCGGTTTTCCCAGTTGCCTGCTGCGACGAGAGGGGCGTCGATCGCCGCTACCCTGGCTTTGGTCGCATTTCCGAGAACTCGGATCCGGCTCTCCGAACTTGCGGTGGCGCGACCGACGATAAGGTTGCCGCTCGCCAACCGAGCGACGCCGGAACTTTTCTTCGTCGCAGAGAGGCCGACGTCGAGTCCCACGAGATCCGACGTCAATTGCTCCGAGATCTGGTCGGCTTGCCGTTCGGCGATGTGAGCCGAAGCCCGGGGAGGCGGGGAGGTCTGCTTGTCAGCAGCGTGGACGGACGCTTCTGGGCGCCTTTGCTCAGGCTCCTCAGTGCGTTGCCGGAATCTGTCGCTACTTCTCAATAACCCGAGGCAATCTCGTAGGGCGGATCAAGGAGCGCAGCGACGGATCCGCCGATGGCCGCGATTTTGGTGGGTCCGCTTCGCTTGACCCACCCTACAGCGGCCGGGGTGCCC
>JAYEJW010000109.1:0-3311 GCA_034716535.1 Pseudomonadota bacterium | reverse complement strand
GGCGATCCGGGTGCTTACGACGAGCAATGTCTGGCGCTCGATCGCTTCGTCTGGGAGCACCAGGATTTTCTAGTCCTGGTCGCCGCCGGCAATGACGGCGCAGACACTAATCCGCCCGGAAACGGCATCGATTCCATGAGCGTAACCTCGCCAGGAACGGCCAAGAATTGCCTGACGGTGGGGGCGTCGGAAAACAACCGTCCCGGCCAGTTCGGTGACGAAACCTATGGCGAGTGGTGGCCGGGAGATTTCCCCACCGACCCGTTCCACTCCGACCCGATGACAGATTCGCCGGACGACGTGGTCGCGTTCAGCAGCCGTGGTCCCTGCGCCAGCGGTCGCCGCAAGCCCGATCTCATCGCGCCGGGGACGTTCGTACTGTCCACCCGTTCCTCGCAGATACCCGCCAACAATTTCGCCTGGGGAGCGTTCCCGCCGGCGAAAGACGATTATATGTACATGGGCGGAACCTCAATGGCGACACCGCTGGTTGCCGGTTGCGCCGCAGTGGTCCGTCAGTATCTGCGCCAGACAGCGAACATCGACGAGCCGAGCGCGGCCCTGCTTAAGACCACCCTGATCCACTCGTCCGTCTTTCTGCCGTATCGTTTCGCCCAGCCGGGTTCATCAGGGCGGGCGGATGATGAGCAGGGCTGGGGTCGACTCGATCTGCAACGGGTGCTGAACCCGCAGCCGCCGACCAAGGTACTGTTCTTCGATGAAACCGCAGGCTTGCAAACGGGCGAGATGCGCGAATTCGCTATCGAGATCAGCGATGGCTCTGTACCTTTGCGCATCACGCTTGGCTACAACGATTTTCCGGGTGAGGATCTGGTGAATAACGTCAACTTGATCGCCAATGATCCTAATGGGAATTTCTTTGTCGGAAATGATTTAGTCGGCGCTGGTGCGCCGGATTCTGACAATAATGTAGAAGGTATTCTCGTTGAGAATCCGGCAACGGGGAACTGGTCGATTCGCGTGGTTGCCAGCAATATTCCGGAAGGGCCGCAGAGTGTTGCGCTGGTCGTATCCGGGGGTGGGGCAAAACTGATATAGCGGCCGGCGTCTTGGCCTTGCCAAAGCCCTATCATATACCTCAAAAAAAAGGGATAGGTCATGAGCGGGATCAGCGTCTTGATAGGAAGAGATGACCTGGTTGCAGAGGTCGTCCGGGAGATCAGGAAGGGCAAGCACGTCGTGCTGACCGGCCCCGTGGGGATCGGCAAGTCCGCCCTCCTCGAGGCCGCCCTGAAGGTCATCGAGCCAGATCCCGCCGAGTGGCGCCAGTTCGATCCCGTCGCGGCCGACGCCGGCGAGCCGGTGGATGCCTCCGCCGAGCGCTCCCGGAACTCGTCCGGGGGCGGGGAGCGCGTGCTCGTGTATCTGTCCGAGCACCAGGCCAAGGGGCAGTTCGTACAGATGGCCCGCCGGCTCATCGAGACCGGGATCCTCAAGCCTTCCGCCCTGGACCTGCCGAAGCGATACGACGAGCTGCCGCCCCGCGAGGTCGCGTGGGCGAAGATCCGCCGCCATGTGAACCGCCTCAGCATCCGGGACCTCACCGCCGCGATCATCCCCGCCCTCTACGCCTACGAGGGGCGCGTCCTTATCGCCGTGGACGACATGACCCAGCTCACCCCGACCCAGCAGGCCTTCTGGCTTGCCGTGTTCGAGCACGCCCAGGTGGCGACCTGCGCCAGCGAGCGCAAGAGCGGGCTGCGCAAGCTGTGGTGGAAGATGAAGGCGATCGAGGTTCCGTCCCTGGCGCCGGAGGCCTCCAAGGAGATCGTGCGCGACTACATCGCCCGCCAGGGCATGATGATCGAGTCCCCGGAGCTCTACGTCGGCCACGTGGTGAAGCAGGCCGGCGGCAACCCGCAGGCCATCTACGACATGATGGACGAGTCGAGCAAGGAGAAGCTGGTCGACAAGCGCCAGATCCGCGCGATGAAGCACCAGGCCGGGGTCCGATACGTGGACTTCACGCCCGTGATGATCATCGGCGGCGCGCTGATCGTGGGAACCCGGTATCTGGCGATCGGCCTTGGCGACACCGCCCTCTACGTCATGGCCGGCATGGGCGCGGCCCTGTTCCTCGCGCTGCGGTTCTTCATGTTCAAGGGGGCCGGCAGGGCGACAGGTTGATTGCCGGCACCCACGTCGCCTTCGCGACCACCCTCTACCTGGGCGGCGCCGCGCTCTTCGAGTACCCGCCGGACCTCGCCGGCTGGGGGCTCGCGGCCGCCGCCTCCCTGCTGCCGGACATCGATCTTCCCACCTCGCGCCTGGGGCGGGTGTTTTTCTGGATCTCGACCCGTCTCGAGCGCGATTTCGGCCACCGGACCGTCGCCCACTCTCTCCTTGCGCTCGCGCTGGTGGCGGGGCTCGCGGGTCTCCTTTACCCCATCGATCCCGCCTATTTCTGGGCCATCGTCGGCGGCTACTGGTCCCACCTCTGGATCGACATGCTGAACATACGTGGCGCCGACCTGCTCTGGCCCTCGGCCGTGCGCGTCGTGATGCCGGGCAACCGCAAGTACCGCATCGAGGCCGGGAGCAAGGCCGAGATGGTACTCCTGGCCTTCCTGCTGTTGTTCTCCCTGGCGCTCTATCCGGTCAGCGGCCTGGGCTTCCGGACCGGACTCCAGCATCTTCTCGGGAATTTCGATATGGCCCGCGACGAGTTCATGAAGAACGCCGGGCAGCGCTGGTATACCCTCAAGCTCGAGGCGACCGACAACCTGACCCTGGAGCGCATCGCCTGCGACTGCCCGGTGGTCGGTGTCTGGCGCAACGGGCTGATCGTGCGCAAGGGCGAGGAGCTGCGCGCCGTCGGCGAGAGCCAGGAGCGGCACAACCTCTACCCGATCCACGCCGAGCTCATCGAGGGCGAGGCTCTGCGCGTGGTCTCCCACCGCGTGGACATGCGCGGCCGGTCGCTGCGTTGGCTGCTCGCGCACCTGGACAAGCGCCACACCTACTTCCTCTCCGGCGAGCTGTGCATGGGGCGTCGTCTGGCCGAGCCGGTGGAGGGCCTGGATCTCTACCGCCCTGCCCGCTTCACCGGCAAGGTGCTCAGGCTCCGCTACGCCAGGGAGGCGGAGCTGGCGCCGTATCTCGGGATGGTCGCGGCCGAGGGAGAGGTGTTCGTGCAGTTCTGGCTCCGGCCAGGGGGCCAGGGGGCCAGGGGGCGAGGCTCAATTTAGCTAGTGTCTGAATGGAAACTCGGTTTTATTCGCCAGCACCGGCATCCCCGAATGGCCGCCGCGGCACGTTTTCACTCAATAACGAATCAGTTGACGGGAATG
>JAYEJW010000108.1:0-3312 GCA_034716535.1 Pseudomonadota bacterium | reverse complement strand
CAGCACGG
The DNA here is from genome assembly GCA_034716535.1 of Pseudomonadota bacterium. Taxonomy (GTDB): domain Bacteria; phylum Pseudomonadota; class Gammaproteobacteria; order Chromatiales; family Chromatiaceae; genus JAYEJW01. The sequence continues at coordinate 3,304 of JAYEJW010000108.1, read as the reverse complement.
CCGCCGGGGAAAGGGCATGGGTAATCGCGCTGGCATTTGCCGCCGGGATCACTGGCTTGAAGCCGAAGGGTTCGGGGCCAGATGCGGCAGCGTCGATGAACACCACCTCGCGGCGCCCGACCAGATCGAGCGCGTGCTCGATCTGCAGCTGGAAATCGGTCAGCAGTTCCGTGTGGTGTAAACCCAGTGCCTCCAGTCGTTCGATAGCGAGCGGTCCGATCGCGTCGTCGCCGCGGCTCGGGTTGCCAATACCGATGACGAGGACCGGCGCCATTCCGTTCTCAGGTCCGGGGCTCAGAGGCGCGTTCTAGCGAGCTCTTGACCAAAGTGTCGATGCACTGGCCCTCGGCATCGAACAGCTCCACGTGGAATGGCATCCTGCCAAGCGCGTGCGTGGCGCATGACAGGCAGGGATCGAAGGCCCGAATCGCCACCTCGATGTGGTTCAGGAGGCCCTCGGTAAGCCTGCGGCCGTCGAGATAGCGCTTCGCGACGTGACGTATCGACTCGTTCATCGCCTGGTTATTATGTGTCGTCGAGACGATGAGGTTGGCACGCAGCGTCTGGTCGTCCTCGTTCACCCGGTAGTGGTGAATCAGGGTGCCGCGCGGTGCCTCGATGACACCCACCCCGCGTTCGCGACGCTCACCGCTGACCACCAGTTCATCACCCAGGATGTCATCATCGTGCAGCAGGATCTTGATTGACTCCGCCGCGAACAGCAACTCGATCATCCGTGCCCAGTGATAGGCCAGCGTGGCGTGTACCAGCTGACCGCCGCCAAAGTCGACGAACTCACGACGCTCTGCTTCCGCAAACGGTGTCGGTATATGGTCACAGTTCTGGACGCGCGCGAGTGGTCCTACCTTGTACCACCCCGCGTCTGCACCCAGCGTCCGGATATAGGGGAACTTCATGTAGGTCCAGGGCCTGACCTCCTCCGTGATGTAGTCCCAGTAGCGACTGTAATCGACTTTATCGAAGATGATATTGCCATTGCTGTCGCGTGTCCGCAGTGCACCATGATAGAGATCCATGTCCCCGCCCGGTGCGACCAGACTCATCAGATTGGAGCGAAAGGCACCGAAGCTGTTGTAGAGGCCCACGTTGGACAGGTGCAGGCCCTTCGCCAGTTGCACGGCCGCGCGGCACCACGCGATGATCTGGTAGATATCCTTCAGCAGTTCGTCGCGTTCCTCCTGTGTCACGGCCTTGTTGACGCCACCCGGGATCGCACCGGTGCCGTGCACACGCTTGCCGGCGGTGACGCGGATCACCTCCTGCCCGAAGCGGCGCAGCAGCACGCCTTGTTTCGCGATATCCGGATACCTGGCCGCGACACCGATGATATTGCGCCGCGCGACATCCGAGTCGAAACCGAACAACAGGTCGGGCGAGGACAGGTGAAAGAAGTGCAGCGCGTGTGACTGCAGGATCTGGCCGTAATGCATGAGCCGCCGGATCTTGTCGGCGGTCGGGGTTAGCTGGTCGGCGCCGACCACCTGGTCCAGTGCTTTCGCCGCCGCCAGGTGGTGGCTAACCGGGCAGATGCCGCACAGCCGTTGCACCAGGACCGGGATTTCCCAGTAGGGTCGGCCCTGGATGAACTTCTCGAAGCCGCGAAACTCGACAATGTGCAGCCGGACCTGCTGCACGTGATCGTCGCTGTCGAGCAGGATAGATACTTTGCCGTGCCCCTCCACACGGGAGAGTGGTTCGATGACCACCCGCTTCAGTCTGGCGGGATTGGCAGCGGTTTCAAGTTCAGAGCTCATTGGGTAGTACTCCGGGTATGACCTTCAATCGTAATGGATCAGACCGTGGCCGAGATACGGTGTCCGCCCTGCGATCAGGTCGGTGAGGAATTTCCATATAGCATCTGCGGACGGCGGGCAACCGGGCAGGAAATAATCGATTTTCACTACTTCGTGCAGGGGGTGCACCTTGTCGAGCAGGAGCGGCAGCTCGGGGTCATTGGGGATGCAGCCATTCGCCAGGCTGGTCTCCGTGACATAGACTTCCTGCAGGCAGGCGCCAAGGTCGAGGTGATTGCGCTGCGCCGGCAGGCCGCCGTTTACCGCGCAGGCGCCAAGTGCCACGAGGATCTTGCAGTTCTTGCGAAACTCGTGCAGCACATGAACGTTGTCCGCGTTGCAGATGCCGCCCTCGATGAGTCCGATATCGCAGGGGCCGCAATGCTTGATGTCGGTGAGCGGCGAGCGGTCGAACTCGATGCGCTTGAGCAGCTCGAACAGCCGCTCGTCGATATCGAGAAGGGACATGTGGCAGCCGAAACAACCGGCCAGCGAAGTGGTCGCGACACGCAGCCTGGGCTGTCCGGTCTCGCTCATGTCGAATCCTCATGCCTGCTCGCCTGGCGGCGCGGTGCGTCCTCCAGGGCCTGGGCGCTGACTGGCCGCCGGTCGAAGCGCCGTTCACCGATGGGCACCTTGAACCCGACGCCCTTGCGCAGGATCACGCCTACGGGGCATACCTCCATGGCCTTGTCGGAAACGGCGATATTCGTATCGGCCAGTTGCCCGGATTCGGCATTGACAATGAGGTGCTTGGTGATGCCGCGGCCCGACAGGGCAAACACGTGTTTGCCGTCAACCTCCGCCGAGGCGCGCACGCAGAGTTCGCACAGGATGCAGCGGTTGAAATCGAGCAGTATATCGGGGTGCGAGGCATCGACCGGCCGGTTCGGAAACAGGTAGTCGAACCCGGCCGACATGATTTCGAGATCATAGGCAACTGCCTGTAACAGGCAGTTGCCGCTCTTTTCACAAGACGGGCAGAAATGGTTACCCTCCACAAACAGCATCTGTACCAGCGTCTGGCGCTCCCTGTTGAGCTCCTCGGTCTGGCTCGCCACCTCCATACCGGCCTGGACCGGCAGGGTGCAGGACGCCGAGGTCCTGCCATTCACTTCCACGGTGCACACCTTGCAGCTGCCGTGCGGCTTGAACTCCGGGTGGTAGCAGAGGTGTGGAATGTAGTGGCCGGCAGCGAGTGCGGCCTGGATCACCGTCTGCCCCGGTACGAACGGCACCTCCTCCCCGTCGAGCAGGAAGGTCGCGGGTGTTCCCTCCGTATTCATTTGTCATCCTCCAGGTATGCGTCGGAGTCAGTCCGGCCGGTTATCGCCCGGGCCCGCTCGAGTGCCCCGTCCAGATCAAAGGCAGGCTCGAACTCGAGGGACTCCAGGTGACGCTCATAGGCCGGGCGAAACCGCTTGATGGTGTCCAGCAGGGGGTTGCAGGCCGTGTGGCCGAGTCCGCAGTGGCTCGCGGACTGCAACAGT
>JAYEJW010000107.1:0-3313 GCA_034716535.1 Pseudomonadota bacterium | reverse complement strand
GCATGACCAGGCTGAATCCCGGAGGCAGCTCGGCGAATCGCCAGCAGCTGGGGGGAACAACCGCGAGGTCCTCGCCAGGCGGGACGCCCTGGATGTCGCCGACCGCCGCCGCGACCGGGGCCGTAGCCTCGTCGTCCAGCGGAAGGATGTCCAGTGAGGTGAACATGATCTGCTCGACGGGCTCGGCCGCCTGCCCCATGAGATCGGTCTTGAGCGGCAGGCCGCTCTCGAGATCGAGGTAGAAGCGGTAACCATAGCGCAGATCATCGCGGGGGATGATGCCGACGACGTTCGTCTTCCGACCCGCCACGCGTGTCGCGCCGAGGGGTCGGATCAGGTAATTCGCGGACAGCACCTCCGGATCGATCGCCCTGGAGCGCATCACCTCCCCTGCCACGCCCTGTCTCTGTATCGAGATGGAGTGCGAGTCGGACAACTCGCAGGTCACTTGGTCTTGCCCGCGGGTCACGGTGCGCACCGGCCCGTTGAGAGACACCAGCTTCTCCTGTACCTGCCCGTTCTCGATACGGTGAATCACCCGCAGGGTCTCGAGCCGATTCTCATGAAGGTAGACCACGGTACCTTCGTAGCTCAGGGTGCGCACAGCAGTTGCCATCCGCTCCAGCTGCTCCAACACGAGCGGATCCGGCGTGGCCGCTTCCGCGCAAGACGCAAAGAGCAAGGCGAAAAAGAAGGCGAGACGCGTGATCTCCGGGGGCACTGGAACCGAGACAGCGAGCCGCGCGGGGGCGCCGTCCGTCCGACCGCTAACGCCCGGCTTCATAACCGACGACCGTTGCGTAGGGGAGAATACCCTTGATGCTCGAGGTCGGTGAGTACTCCTGATGGTTGACCAGGAATCGGTCCAGCTTGTTCTGCAGCGCCGGTTGAACCAGATGCCAACGCTGGCCCGGCGTCGCCAGCTGAAACTGCGCGGGAGGCGGTGATGGGTTCACGGCGACCGCGGGGTCTTGCGGCTGCAGCTTCTGGTCGAACAACTGCGGCACGGCGAAGACGGCGAGAAAGGCCGCGGATGCGGCGAGCGCGGCACCGATAAAGGGCCCCACGCGGGAGCTCCGTCCGTGCCCTGAGGCAGGCGGCGCGAGCGGTACCGGCTCACGCGCGACGCTGTCGCTCACGCGGGCGGCGATCTGGCGATACTCCACCCGCACGCCCTCTCCGCGCAATGCGCTTCCAATCAGATGGTAGCGCTCCCAGGTTTCGCCGAGCTCCCGGTTCGACTCGAGGGCGGACAGCGTCGCGTGCAGCAGCACTGGATCGATCTCGCCATCCACGAGTGCCGAGAGATGTTCTGTTTGCTGTTCACTCATTGCAAGCCTTAGCAATTTTACGGATTGAGCAGGGGTTTGAGTCGCTTGTCGATCGCTTCGCGGGCACGAAAGATCCTCGAGCGCACCGTACCAATGGGGCATTCCATGGCATTGGCGATCTCCTCGTAGCTTAAGCCTTCGAATTCCCGCAGCACGATCGCGGTACGCAGATCGTCCGGCAGGTCATCGAGGGCCTGCTGCACAGTGTGGGCAATCTCGTCGCCAAGCAGCTGGCTCTCAGGGGTTCCAATCTCCCGGAGACGGCTCCCCATGTCCATCTGCTCGGCGACCTCGGCCTCCACATCGTCACCGGGCGGGCGCCGGCCCTGTGCAACGAGGTGGTTCTTTACGGTGTTGATGGCGATGCGATAGAGCCAGGTGTAGAACGCACTCTCGCCGCGGAACCTCGGCAGCGCCCGATAGGCCTTGAGGAACGCCTCTTGCGTTACGTCCATGATCTCGCTCGAATCGCGGATGTATCTGGAGATAAGGCCCGCCACCTTCTGTTGGTATTTGAGGACCAACAGATCGAATGCGCGTTTATCGCCTTCCTGAGCCCTGGACACCAGCTCTTGGTCGGCCCGTCGGTCAGACACCCGAGCAGGCCCCCATGGCTGATGTCCCTGATTCCGATGGCATTGACAGTCCCCCGTAACGAAAGTTCTTAGCCGTGGAGGAAATGCGGCCGCTCCCGCTCAATAAAAGACAAAAACTTGATCCAGGCCGGTAACAGAGTCAGTTTATAGGTGTGGACGCATCTTTGCACCCGCGACACATGTCGCTTATAAATCGTTGGGAGCGCAGCGCAGGCCCAACCCCCAAGGTCATTGTCCGTCGCCACGCGGAAGTTCCCCGATCCAGCCATCATGAGCAACCTACACCGATACGACGTCCTCATCCTCGGCAGCGGAGCGGCCGGCCTGACCCTGGCCCTGCACCTGCCTTCCGACCTCTCTGTCGCGGTGATCTCCAAGCGAGAGCTGAGCGAAGGGAGCACGCTCTATGCTCAGGGCGGCATCTCCGCCGTGCTCGACCCCGGTGACTCGGTGGAGTCCCACGTCCTGGACACCCTCAGGGCGGGGGCCGGACTCTGTGATCACCGCGTCGTCCGCCTGGCGGTGGAGCAGGGTCCCGGCAGCATCCGCTGGCTGCTCGATCAAGGGGTGCAGTTCACGCGTGGCGACGGAGCGAAGGACACCGGCGGCTATCACCTCACCCGCGAGGGCGGGCACACGCACCGCCGCATCATCCACGCAGCGGACGCCACCGGGCGTGAGGTCCAGAGCACGCTGGAGTCGCGCATCCGGTCGCGGGAGAACACCGCACTGTTCGAGGATCACATCGCCATCGACCTCATCACCACGCGCAAGCTCGGCCTCGATGAGGACCGATGCATCGGCGCCTATATCCTCAACCGCCAGACAGGAAGGGTTGAGACCGTTCTCAGCCGCTTCGTTGCGATCGCCACCGGCGGCGCAAGCAAGGTCTACCTCTACACCAGCAATCCGGACGTCTCCACCGGCGACGGCATTGCGATGGGCTGGCGCGCCGGCTGCCGGGTCGCCAACATGGAGTTCATGCAGTTTCACCCCACCTGCCTGTATCACCCCAAGGCCAAGACCTTCCTCGTTACCGAGGCCCTGCGGGGGGAGGGCGCCCGCCTGTTGCTGCCGGACGGCGAGCGCTTCATGCCCCGCTTCGATGAGCGCGCCGAGCTTGCACCAAGGGACATCGTGGCCCGCGCCATCGACCACGAGATGAAGCGCCTCGGATCCGAATGCCTGTACCTGGACATCTCCCACCGACCGCCCGATTTCGTCAAGGCCCACTTCCCCACCATCTACGCCCGGTGTCTGGAGCTCGGCATCGACATCACCCGCGAGCCGATCCCGGTCGTGCCTGCCGCCCACTACACCTGCGGCGGGGTGTTGGTGGACGCCCACGCGCGCACCGATATTCCCGGTCTCTACGCCGTCGGCGAG
>JAYEJW010000106.1:0-3321 GCA_034716535.1 Pseudomonadota bacterium | reverse complement strand
AGCGTGCGCTGTGATTCGGCGATGCTCGGCAGTTGATCGCGATCGGACATGGACGAGAGCAGACAGCAGACTATGGCGAACTCTTGCTGAGAATTCTAACTTATCCACTTAGCCCATTGATATACCTTCCCCTACTTATTGAGAAGTTACCATATTCTGTCATAACCAATTGATTTTATGGAGCTGGCGATAGGATTCGAACCTACGACCGGCTGATTACAAATCAAGAAAATTATTGTCTACCAACATCCGAGTTGGTCCAGAGCGCCTGATCGTTACTTCGTCAAAACAGCAGGTTATGTATCTTCTTTGTCCAAGTTGGTCTATATTTGTCCTCAGAAAGCCGCGTAGAAACGGGGACCAAAACGGGGACCAAAATGCTGACCGACCGCGAGATCAAATCACTAGCGAAAACCGGCAAGAAGGCATCCGAGAAGATCGGTGGACGGGGAGAGGGATCGCTCTTCGTTCAGGGCAAAAACGGACGGGCACACGCTTTTTATCGCTACACGAACGACAGGGAACGACACCTGGTATCGCTCGGGGTTCTTGACGCGGATATCTCGCTGAAGCAGGCACGAGAGAAGGCACGAGATTCCGCCGCCCAGCGCCGAGAACACCCCAGCCTAAAGACTTGGCTTGCGCTGGAGGCTGAGCGGCAGCGACTGGAGTTGGAGGCGACCCGGAGGCACGTCGAGTCGGAAGCCCGCAAAGGAACCCTCGGCGATCTCCTGCAAGATTACGTTGACCACCTCGAAACCCAGGGGAAGCCGTCGGCAAAGGAGGTTCGCCGACTGCTCGGCAAGGAGATCAATGGTGCCCACGCGGTCATCGCGGAAATGCGAGCATGTGACATTCGACCGGAGCATGTCCGCGAGATCCTTTTGCCCATCTGGGAGCGGGGGGCACGGGTCCTCTATAACCGAGCCAGATCATATCTCCGCGCCGCTTTCGCCTATGGCCTGCACCACGAACATGACGTCGCCCGGAAAGGGACAAAGGTCTTCGGCCTGCTGCTCAACCCAGCCGATGCCCTGCCCCGTCATCCGGAAGTGGAAACAGCACGAGAACGGGCGCTGAATGCGGAGGAGCTGCGGGCCTTCTACGGCGGAATCGACCAGGTAACCAGCGTCGGCATCGCGGTCTCGACATTCTTGCGCTTCTGTATCGCGACCGGTGGCCAACGCCCCGAACAAATGCTAAGAGTGCCATGGAGAGACTTCGACTTGGAAGACCGAACCTTTCGGATCGAAGACCGCAAGGGCCGGGCGGGGGTCCGGATTCACCTCGTCCCGCTAACAGACCGGGCACTGGGGTTGCTGGACGATGTTCGACCGATTAGCGGGTCCTACAACTGGCCCTTCTCCTTCAACGGCCGAGCCCCATTGCATCCAGATAGCGTCAACACTGCGGTTTCTAGGTTCCTCCGCAGCGAACGTGCGCGGATTCAGCACAGGCCGATAGACACGTTCCATCCCCGTGATATTCGGCGCACCTGCAAGCAACTCATGCTGCGCGCAAACATGGCCCCCCATCTCGCCGATCTCCTCCAGAACCACGCACAAGGCGGCTTGGTTGGCAAGCACTACGCGAACGACCCAACCGCCAAACTGCCGGGCAAATGGCAGGCTATCAACGCGTTCGACGCGATACTCTCGGGAATCCTTACCGGAACAGAACCCAGCTCTAACGTCGCGCTGCTTCGACGTACAGGCTAACGAGGCAATCGAGATAAAAAAATTTGATTTCGAATATTTCGAAGAGCACTAATATAGGGAGTATCTACAACGTAGGCAGCACGACAACGATCCAAGCAACCGCAGGACAGGAGACAACGATGGCGCTCGCATCCACAAGGAGTCCGAGCCTGCCGACCGAAGAGGAGGCCAGGCTTGCTGCTGAAAGCAGCCGAAAGCTCGCCGCGATCATCGGTCACGACGAAACGGCTCAGCTATGCCTGTACGATGGCGACGAGAAGCTCACCGTTCCCGTATCCGCCATCCGCTTGCTGGCGGACATCCTGAACCAGATGGCGCAGGGAAACGCCGTGTCGCTGGTGCCGATCGGGCACACGCTCACGACCCAGCAGGCAGCGGACATACTCAACGTATCGCGACCGTATCTCGTGAAGCTGTTGGAGGCAGGCGAAATCGAGTTCACTAAGGTTGGACGGCACCGCCGCATCAAGTACCAGGACCTTCTGGAATACGTGGAGAAGACGGACGAGCAAAGCCGTCAAGCGGTGGACGCGCTCTCCAAGCAGGCCCAAGAGCTTGGGATGGGCTACTGATTGGCCAACTTCACCGTCGTTTACGACGCTTGTATCTTCTACCCGGCGCCGCTCCGTGACCTACTCATCCGGCTGGCCAGAACGCGGCGGTTCCGAGCGCGCTGGACGAGGCAGATTCACGAGGAATGGACCAGGAATCTGCTCGCCGATCGAAAAGACCTCACCAAGCAGCAGCTTGACTGGACGGTGAGCCAGATCAATGGCGCCGTGCCCGACTGCTTGATCACTGGTTTTGAGCACATCGTTAACGGTCTCCAACTACCAGATCCGAATGATCGCCACGTACTCGCGGCTGCGATTCGCGCCGGCGCCGCAGCCATCGTAACGATGAATCTGCGAGACTTCCCGGACGAGATCCTGAGTGAGTTCGAGATCTTCGCCAGGCACCCGGACGACTTTATCCTCGACTTGGCAGACCTCGAACCGCAGATCCTTGAGCGTGTCGCCAAGGAACAGCGGGCGGACCTGCGCAACCCTCCGCTCTCCGCAGAAGAGTTTGTCGCCAACATCCGCCGGCAGCGGCTACCGGGTGTCGCGGATTTCCTCGAAGAGCGCATCGACTTGATTTGATCTTGCCCACCTGCGTACTGTACTGATCACTCACCCGCCTGAGGGCAATTTTCTACGCTCCTGCTGGGGCACTTTCCCTACCTGCGCACTCTCACCCTCGCCCGCTGGCGTGCCTGTAGCCGGTTTCGTGAGCCACGTTGCGCCTGGACATCGTCTGTAATGCCGCCAATCCCACGATCGCCGAGCGGCTTCCCTTGCACACATGACCCAATCACCACTGCTGGAGTCTTTGCGTGTTCCGAAGGGAAAGGAACATCTCCCGGTCACCGTTTCGACATAATCTCGGCGACATTGACACCGGATAGTTCTTAAAGGGCGTCATCACCGCACGCCCTGTTACGTCTTTCCCTTCCGTAGGCATTCGCGGCTGATATATCCCGAGGTCCATCAGGGTCGATCCGGGAATATTCCCTCTTAGATTTCGACACAGCAGCGGCAAAAGGAAGGCCGGTGCACCTCTG
>JAYEJW010000105.1:0-3322 GCA_034716535.1 Pseudomonadota bacterium | reverse complement strand
ATCCAGGCAAGACACAGAAGACCATTGTCGCACCGTAAATCACAAACCGTAGTGCCATAACGAGAGACAAACATTCATAACCCAATGTTATTATTGGATATTATCAGATGCGGTGACAAAGATGGGCCAACGAGGGACCGAGTAAGAAAGTCAGGCTTGTTTAGGCGCAGTTGCACCAGGCTGATGAGGTACCGGTCAGATTCTCAAGCGCCCGGCGTGCCCCCGGGGCACTTGGCGCCTTGCCAGTTCAACCGTCGCCCGATCAGGCTCCCCGTCCTGCCCGCTTGCGCTCGCGCTCCTTGAGGAAGCGCTTGCGGATGCGGATGGCCGAGGGGGTCACCTCCACGAGCTCGTCGTCCTCGATGAACTCCAGGGCCTGCTCCAGGCTGAAGCGAACCGGCGGGGTGAGGAGGATGTTTTCGTCGGAGCCGGCCGCGCGGATATTCGTGAGCTGCTTGGCCTTGAGCGGATTGACCGTGAGGTCGTTGTCCCGGGAGTGGATCCCGACGACCTGGCCCTCGTAGACCTCCTCCCCCGGCGAGATCATCATGCGGCCGCGCTCCTGCAGATTGAACAGGGCGTATCCGAGCGCCTTGCCTTGGCTGTTGGAGATCAGGGCGCCGTTGCGGCGCGGGGCGATTCCCCCCTGATTCGCGGGACCGTAATGGTCGAAGACGTGGTACTTGAGGCCGGTCCCGGAGGTCAGGCTCATGAACTCGGTCTGAAAACCGATCAGTCCCCGCGATGGGATCTCGTAGTCCAGGCGCACCCGGCCCTTGCCGTCGGGGACCATGTCCTTGAGCTCACCCTTGCGCTCACCCAGGGCCTGCATGATAGCCCCCTGGGAACCCTCATCCAGGTCCACGGTGAGCTGCTCGTAGGGCTCGCAGATGCGGCCGTCGATCTCCCGGAAGATGACCTCGGGCCGCGAAACGGCGAGCTCGAAGCCCTCCCGGCGCATGTTCTCCAGCAGAATGGACAGGTGCAGCTCGCCGCGGCCGGAGACCCGGAACTTCTCAGGGTCGTTCCCCTCCTCCACCCGCAGGGCCACGTTGTGGATGAGCTCACGCTCGAGCCGGTCCTTGAGCTGGCGGGACGTGAGGTACTTGCCTCCGCGGCCCGCGAAGGGGGAGGTGTTGACCTGGAAGGTCATGGTCACCGTCGGCTCATCCACGGTCAGGGGCGGCAGGGACTCGGCGTGCTCCGGGTCGCACAGGGTGTCGGAGACGTTCGGGGCCTCGATGCCGGTGAGGGCCACGATGTCCCCCGCCGAGGCAGACTTCACCTCGTTGCGCTCCAGACCCAGGTAGCCGTAGACCAGCCCCACCTTGGCCTTGTGTCTGTCCCCGTCCCGCTTGAGGACGAGGATCTGCTGGTTCGGCTTGACGCTGCCGCGGGTGATGCGCCCTACGGCGATGGCGCCGACGAAGGAATTGTAGTCCAGGGTCGAGACCTGCATCTGAAAGGGGCCGTCCGGGTCGACGTCCGGAACCGGACAGTGCTCGACAATGGCCTCGAACAGAGGTGTCATGTCGCCGTCGCGCACGTCGTCGTCGAGCCCTGCGTAGCCGTTGATAGCGGACGCGTAGATGATCGGGAAATCCAACTGCTCATCCGTCGCGCCGAGGCGGTCGAAGAGCTCGAACACCTGATCGATGACCCAGTCCGGACGCGCCCCGGGCTTGTCGATCTTGTTCACCACCACGATGGGACGCAAACCGTGCTGGAAGGCCTTGCTCGTCACGAACCGGGTCTGGGGCATGGGGCCTTCCTGGGCGTCCACCAAGAGCAGCACCGAGTCCACCATGGACAACACCCGCTCCACCTCGCCGCCGAAGTCAGCGTGTCCGGGCGTATCCACGATGTTGATCCGGTAGTCGTTCCAGCGGATGGCGGTATTCTTGGAGAGGATGGTGATGCCCCGCTCCTTCTCCAGGTCGTTGGAGTCCATGACGCGCTCCACGGGGCCGAACCGCTCCCCCAGGGTACCGGACTGCTGAAGCAGCTGGTCCACGAGGGTGGTCTTGCCGTGGTCGACGTGGGCGATGATGGCGATGTTGCGGAGATGTTGGATCACTTGAGCACGGCTCTTGATGTCTAGGGGAAGATCGGTCGAGGCCCCGGACGTTGTCGGGCAGTTGGCGTCCCACCGGTTGGCGGTCGCCGACAGGTCCCCGTGGGGGCGCGGAAGTATAGCCGATCCGGGCGCCGAAAGATGCAACAGTCGAAGACCGGACGGGCAGCTGCGCTACGGAGTGGCGCGGGACGGCCCCTGTCTGTGCCCTAGCCCGCCTGGCGTTGTAGAATCCCGCATCGCACCAAAAAACGGCTTCTTTCAACCACCGCCTCGGATGCCCCCCCGTGACTGAGCTCAAGAACGACACCTTCCTGCGCGCCCTACAACAGCAGCCCGTGAGCTACACCCCGGTATGGATGATGCGCCAGGCCGGGCGCTACCTGCCCGAGTACCGCGCCACCCGCGCCCGCGCCGGCAGCTTCATGGACCTGTGCAGAAATCCGGAACTGGCCTGCGAGGTCACGTTGCAGCCCCTGGAGCGCTTCCCCCTTGACGCGGCGATCCTGTTCTCGGACATCCTGACGATACCCGACGCCATGGGGCTCGGGCTCTACTTCGCCGATGGAGAGGGCCCCCACTTCGAGCGCCCGGTCCGCACGCCCGCGGATGTGCGCGGGCTCGCCGTCCCGGACATGGAGGACAAGCTGGGCTACGTCATGGACGCGGTCGCGCTGATCCGCCGCGAGCTGGACGGCAGGGTGCCATTGATCGGCTTCTCCGGCAGCCCTTGGACGCTTGCCACCTACATGGTGGAGGGGAGCAGCGCGAAAAACTTCGCCCGCTGCAAGGCAATGCTTTTCGACCGCCCGGCGCTCATGCACGAGCTGCTCGCGACGGTCGCCGATGCCGTCACCGCCTACCTCAACGCCCAGGTGGCCCGCGGTGCCCAGGCATTGATGATCTTCGACACCTGGGGCGGCGTGCTCACGCCCCGCGACTACCGGGAGTTCTCCCTCTCCTACATGACGCGCATCCTGGAAGGGCTGGCGCGGGAGGCGGAGGGCCGAAGAGTTCCCGTCATCCTGTTCACGAAGGGCGGCGGGCAATGGCTCGACCGCATGACGGAAAGCGGCTGTGATGCGCTCGGCGTCGACTGGACCCTGGACCTCGCCGACGCCCGCCGCCTGGTCCAGGACAGGGTCGCGCTGCAGGGCAATCTGGATCCCTGCATCCTCTATGCCTCCCCGGAGCGCATCCGCAAGGAGGTGGAACGGGTGCTCGCGAGCTACGGTCCGGGTCACGGCC
>JAYEJW010000104.1:0-15829 GCA_034716535.1 Pseudomonadota bacterium | reverse complement strand
GTCCGAAGTGGCCCGTCAGGTCGAGACGATCCTTCTGGAGGAAAGCCCGGTCCCGGGTGATGGGGAAAGGCACCGCCTCGACAATGTCGTGACCTTCATTGGCACCGGTGGACCTCGGCTCATGCTGACTCAGGAGCCCGAGTACGATTATCCCTATTACGCGTTCTTACTCGTTAACACCACCGACCCCGATTACACGGAAGGTTACGCCCAAGCCGTGCGTGAACGGCTGACCGACTTTGTCGAGGCGCGCATCACCGTGGATCAATTCATGCTGGGACCACCGATCAAAGATCCCGTCGCGTTTCGTTTAAGCGGTCCTGATCGCGACCTCATCGCCCTGAAGGCGCGTGAGCTGGTGCAGCTGTTTAAGGAAACGCCCGGCACGGTGTTTCCCTACAGCAATTGGGGTGCACCGGCGAATCAGGTCGAGGTTGCGATCGACTCGTATGCGGCGAATCTCGCGGGTGTGACGAACGCCGACATCGCCTTTACGACCAGGGCATTGCTGTCGGGAGCGCCGCTCACGACCTATCGCGAGGGGGACCACCTGGTTCCGGTCATGCTACGTACCATTCGCGAAAAACGGGAAGAGTTGTCGGACCTCGCCGACATCTTTGTCCATGGACGCTATGGCAAGGTGCCGTTGAATGCCATCGCCGAGGTGATTCCGAGTCGGCAGCCGGCTGTCATCGCGCGACGCGATGGGTTGCCGACGGTGACCGTCGGTGCCCGAATCGAGCCGGGATTGCTGGCGAACAGGGTTTCCGGCCGCGTGCAGCCCAAGCTCGAAGAGATGCTCGCTGCCATGCCTCCTGGTTATTTCATTGAGCAAGATGGCGAGCTAGAAAAAACCGCCAAGGCGCAAGTCCAGGTGGTTCGTGCGGTCGGGATTGCCGTCGTACTGATGGTGCTGGTGCTCACCGTTCAATACAACTCACTCGTGAAGCCCGCTGTGATCATGTTCGCGGTACCCATGGGCATGATCGGCGTGTTACTCGGCTTGCTGGTGACCGGGTGGGCCATGGGCTTCATGGCGATGCTCGGTGTGCTGGCGCTCGGCGGAATCGTCATCAACAATGCCATTGTCCTTGTTGACTTTATCGAATCCAATGTCGCAGAAGGGAAAGACCTGCGAACAGCGGTTGCCGCTGCCGGGCGCGTTCGCATGCGACCGATCGTACTCACGACACTGACCACAATCGGTGGATTGCTGCCGCTCTCACTCTTTGGCGGCGCGCTCTGGGCGCCGATGACGAATGGCATGATCTTTGGTTTGATCGTGTCAACGGGATTGACCCTCTTCGTGATTCCTTCCCTGTACGTGTTCATGGTGGAAAAGGCGGGGATGGCCCTTGCCATCGACAATAGGACCTGAATCGATCAAGTAGAGCGACCACCTCAGGGTCTACCGACGGGCACCCCGCGCTCGTCTCCTCGCTGTTCAGCGAGCTACGCGCACTGTCCCCGGAGCTCTAAGATCAAGGGGCCGGGTCGTACCCCCGAAAAGGAAGATGCGCGGGGGCGGCTCGACGCCGACTCGCTGAGCCGGCGTCGTACAACTCATAGGCGGTTGAAAGTAACCGCCCTAAGCATCGAACAGTTCGTCCAGATTGGACATGCCGTTCTCCTTCATCCAGCCTTCCTTGTCCTTGCGGAAGCCTGCGCATTTCTCGTTCTGGGCCGCCTCTTCCTTGTGCGCCTTGATGCATGCGGAAAACGCCTTGCGCGAATCCTGAGTCTTGCAGTCGGCAACCTCATAGCACGGATGATCGGGTTTGGGTGCGCCGGCCTGCACCGCGAAAGCGGTGCCGAGTGTTGCGGCGGCGCAGATCATTGCTAGGGCCTTCATGTTTCTCTACCTCTCGTTGGTGGTCTTCGATGGCGGTGCGGTGGAAGGCGTATCTACCCGAAAAAAGGCTTGTGCCCAGGTGCGGATCGAAGGTCCCGCCACCGGCCGGTCAACTTAGATGCCGAGCCCACGGTTGTCAATCGGCACCTGCCTTGAATACCCGCGCCTTTCCTCAGAAAGGCTCTATGCCGTCATCGACGAGTTGTACAGCGCCGCAAATGCGAATCCGACGCGCGAACTGGTCGTGGCCTACCGCGAGCATTCCGACCGGTGCTACGGGAAAGGCTTGATCGGGTCCGGCCCACTACGTATAGGCTCCCGTATAGGAGTAGGGTGCGTTAGCGCAGCCGAACGCACCATCCGATGCTTGAAGGGTGCGTTACACTCCGCTTCGCTCCGGTTAAGTCAGCCTACGCTCCGGTTACCTGCCCGATTACCGAGGATACCTGCTGCATCCGCATAGCCGGATCGGCCATGTCGCCGAAGAACCGCAGCTTGTCGCCGCCATCGAGCTTGAACTCCTTCGGCCGGGTCTGGATGAGCTTGATCAGCTGCGTGGGATCGATCTTCGGCTCTGCGTCGAAGAGGATGCGGCCGCTCCCGGGGCCTGCCTCGATCTTACGGATACCAAAAGGTTGAGCTCTGATCTTCAACTGTGTGATTGCAAAAAGGTTTTTGGCCGGTTCCGGCAGCAGCCCGAAGCGGTCGATCATCTCCACTTGAAGCTCCTTGAGCTCCTCGGGTGTGGCGGCGCTTGCGATGCGCTTGTACATCACCAAGCGGGTGTGCACGTCCGGCAGGTAGTCGTCCGGGAGCAGGGCGGGGAGCTGCAGATCGATCTCGGCGCCATGATCGAGGGGGCGATCCAGCTCCGGCTGGCGGCCGGCCTTGAGGGCATCCACCGCCCGTTCCAGCAGGTCCATGTAGAGGCTGTAGCCGATTTCCTGAATCTGGCCGCTCTGCTCATCGCCCAGAAGCTCCCCGGCGCCTCGGATCTCCAGATCGTGGGTGGAGAGGGTAAATCCTGCGCCGAGATCTTCCAGCGATTCAATAGCTTCTAGTCTTTTCTTGGCGTCTTCTGTCATAACGCTGGGCGGAGGCGTGATCAGATACGCATAGGCCCGGTGGTGGGAGCGTCCGACGCGGCCGCGCAGCTGGTGCAGCTGGGCCAGGCCCAGTTTGTCGGCGCGGTTGATGACGATGGTATTGGCGCTGGGGACGTCGATGCCGCTCTCGATGATGGTGGTGCAGATCAGTACGTTGAAGCGGCGGTGATAGAAGTCCCGCATCACGCGCTCGAGATCGCGCTCCCGCATCTGTCCATGGGCCACCTGCAGACGTGCTCCGGGCAGCAGCTTGGCGAGCTTCCCCGCCATATTCTCGATGGTCTCCACCTCGTTGTGGAGAAAATAGACCTGACCACCGCGTTTGAGCTCACGCAGGCAGGCCTCGACGATCAGGGCGTCATTCCACTGGCTGGTGAAGGTCTTGATCGGGTGCCGTGCAACGGGAGGCGTGGCGATGATCGACAAGTCGCGCAAGCCCGCCATCGCCATGTTCAGGGTGCGTGGAATCGGCGTAGCCGTCAGCGTGAGGATGTCCACCTCGCTGCGCAGGGCCTTGATGCTCTCCTTGTGGCGCACGCCGAAACGGTGCTCCTCGTCGACGATGGCGAGCCCGAGGTTCTTGAAGCGGATGCCAGGCTGCAGGAGCTTGTGGGTACCGACGACGATGTCGATGCCGCCGTCCTCCAGGCCCTTCAGGATCTGTTTCTGCTCCTTGGCCGTGCGAAAGCGCGACAGGCTTTCCACCTTCACGGGCCAGTCGGCAAAGCGATCGGCGAGGTTCTGGTAGTGCTGCTGGGCGAGCAGGGTGGTGGGCACCAGCACCGCCACCTGCCTGCCGCCGTGCACGGCCATAAAGGCGGCGCGCATGGCGACCTCGGTCTTGCCGAAGCCCACGTCGCCGCACACGACCCGGTCCATGGGTTTGGGATCGGACATGTCATTGAGTACCGTGTCGATGGCCTGCTGCTGGTCCGGGGTCTCCTCGAATTCGAAGGCGGCGGCGAATGCCGCGTACTCCTCCCCGTCGGCCGGGAAGGCGAAGCCCTGTCTCGCCGCGCGCCGCGCGTAGATGTCGAGGAGCTCGGCGGCTACGTCCCGCACCTTCTGGGCCGCCTTGCGTTTGAGCCTGTCCCATTGCTCGCCCCCCAGGCGGTGCAGGGGGGCGCTCTCCTCGGATGCCCCGGTATACCGGGAGATCAGGTGCAGGGAGGAGACCGGCACATAGAGCTTGTCGCCCTTGGCGTACTCCAGGGTGAGGAACTCCGTCTTGAGTCCGCCCACCTCCAGGGTCTGCAGCCCCAGGTAGCGGCCGACGCCGTGGTCCTCGTGCACCACGGGAGCACCCAGGTGCAGCTCCGTGAGGTTGCGGACCACGGCCTCGCCGTCCCGCTCGGCAGCCCGGCGCCTGCGAGATTGGCGTACCTGCTCGCCGTAGAGCTGGGTCTCGGTGATCACCGCCAGATCTTCCCGCTCCAGATGCAGACCCTGCTCCAGAGGGGCGACCGTCAGCCCGATAGAGGCACCGGAATCGACGAGCTCGCGCCAGGACTCGACCAGCCGAGGCTTGACCCCGAAGCCCCCGAGGCTCTCCAGCAGCAGTTCCCGTCGGCCGGTGCTCTCGGCGATGAAGAGCACCCGGCGTCCCGGTTCAGTAATGAACTCCAGGAGCGCCGCGGCGGGATTGGCCGCACGGGCCTGAATACCCAACGCAGGCAAAGTTCGGGTGGCGAAGTTGGCGGCGCGGCTGAAACCCTTGCGCCGTTCAGGTATTTCTGCGGACTGGTACAGGATGCCGGCCATGCGGTTGAGGCGCGAAGCCAGCTCGTCCGCCGACAGATAGAGTCGCTCGGGTGGCAGGAGAGGGCGCTCGATATCGTGACGGCGCTGCTCGTAGCGTTCGGCCACGTCGGCAAGAAAGCCGGCGGCCGCCTCACGGCTCGGAGCGTCCTCCATCAGGAGCACCTTATCTGGAAGGTACTCGAACAGGCTCTCCGTCTGCTCGAAGAACAGGGGCAGGTAATACTCGAGGCCACCGGGGACCGAACCCTCGGAGACCTCCCGGTAGATCAGGCTCCGCTTCGGATCGCCCTCGAGGGTGCTGCGGTAGCGCTGGCGGAAGGTGGCAACGGCCTCCTCGCCCAGAGGGAACTCGCGCGCCGGCAGCAGCCGGATGCGCTCCACCTTGTCTCTGGAACGTTGGCTGTCCGGATCGAAGGTGCGGATGCTTTCGACCTCTTCATCGAACAGGTCGATGCGGTAGGGCAGGTTGCTGCCCATGGGAAAGAGGTCCAGCAGGGAGCCGCGCACCGCATACTCGCCGTGGGCGATGACCTGGGAGACACAGTGGTAGCCCGCCCGCTCCAGCCGTCGGCGGGTGGCATCGAGATCCAGGCGGTCCCCGACCTCCAGAACGAGCGAATGGCCGTCCACGTATTCCCGCGGCGGCAGGCGCTGGAGCAGGGTGCCCGCGGGGACCACCAGCACGCCACGCTCCAGCGCAGGTAACCGGTGCAGGGTCAGGAGGCGCTCGGAGACCAGCTCCGGCAGGGGCGAGAAGACGTCGTAGGGCAGGGTCTCCCAATCCGGGAACCCAAGCACCGGGATCCCGGGTTCATCGAGGAAGAACCCGAGCTCCGCCTGGAGCCTCGCAGCCGCTTGCACGTCTTCGACCACCGTCAGCACGAGGCCTGGAGCACCCTTCACGGCCTGGGCGATGGCCAATGCGCGGCTGGAGCCGTAGAGCCGCCCCCACAGCAATCGGTCACCTGACGAGGCGGGGAGTGGAGGATCAAGGGGAGAATGTAGCTCGGAAGCGGCTTCTACTGCGGCGGCCTCTGGGGACATGATCGCTGTTTCGACGACGAATGGACTGACGAGGCTGGAATTCTCGCACAGAGAGGGCGGAGGACGCAGCCGCAGGGTGTCCTGTTCTCCGAAATCGTTGTTTCCAACCGCAGCTTCTTCGCGCGCTTTTCCCAACTTCTCACTGCTGCACCGCCTGTCAGCCCGTGTATTCAGCGGAGCGAGAGCGATTGCCCGACAGGCGTAGGGTGGGCATGGCCCACCGATCGAATGTACATCGATCCCGGTTCGACCGATGGCGACGGTCGATTGGCGGCGGTCGGCGCCCCCCAGGCTGCCTGCTCAGGTACAGCATGCGCCGATCGACGATGCGGCGCTCCACTTTAAGGTTGGTTAAAGGTTGGACTCTTAGACTGCCGGCATGGACTCGCAGCTCTAACCCCCGCAAAGGCTTGCGCGGGGGCCACAGGATGCTTTTCCTGCATACGCGGTCGAGGATGTGCCCGCCAAGCAGGTCCACTGTCATTACGAGCGGAGAGATCTGATGAAACAACCCACCAATGCTGGAAGACCCTGGCTTTCCTTTATCTGGTTTATACCCCTTGCGCTGTGTGTTGCAGGCGTGGTCCTGGCAGCACCGGCTGAAGGCTCTGTTCGGATGAAAAAGGCCGAATGGCGATCATCCGACATGCTCCTCGCGTTGTCCGGCGACCGGGCGACGGCGAATGGAACGGTCATCATAAGCAACGCAGCCGGCGGTCCGGATCTGGACAGCACAACCGCCAAAAACGAGGGGAAATGGAGGCTCAATATCCCGTTCGGCAGCACGTCTGAAGTTCCTTGCCGCGTCAAGGCCACGGACCAATCATCCGGTAAAACGGTCACCAGAGAGGTCGTCGGCGCCCCCGGTGACTGCGATGACGGCAGTGCGCCACCGCCTCCTTCCGGTGATCCTCATGCGAGTATCACAGGCTATGTGGGGCCGGCGACCTGTGTGGAATGCCACCAGATCGAAGCCTTGGACATGCATGGCTCCGTTCACTACCAGCAGGGCGGCGCCTTCCCCAACGTGACCAATATACCGCCGGACTTTGTCTCCGCGGGGGAGCGTCCGGCTCATGCCGCCGCCGACCTGGTGGCCACGGGCGTCAATACCTACTGTGGGACCCACGAGAACTCGCCCCGCTTTACCTGTGCGGGCTGTCACGTGGGCAACGGGCGCTTCCCGATGGCACAATCGGAGTTCGAGCTGCTCGACCCCAACTCCGTAGAAGCCCATGAGCAACTGGCCAATATCGACTGCCTGACCTGCCATCAGGAGCTCTACAAGCGATTCCCCGATCCGGCGGGCGGTTTCGAGACTCTCATTCTCGAGAACGTCAGCGCGCTCGCGGATGGGACGCTGGTTGAAGACCCGGGGCAGACGGTGGAGCGTACCGGCCTTGCGGGGATTCCCGTTGTGGATCCGATTACCCAGGACTTTCAGTTTATCCCGGCGGATCCCACGAACCCTGATCTGGCAAGCGTTCCTGCCGCTCTGATGCCCATCACCGCGGACGAAGCGGCACAGATGGTGCATCCCACCACCCGCAAATCTTGCCTTAGCTGCCACGCTGGGGCGGCCGGTGCTGACGGCGCCAAACGGGGTGACCTGTCGAGCCTGCTGGCCGATCCCCCGGCCACCCTGGATATGCACATGAGTGCGTCGGGTGCCAATCTCACCTGCTCAGACTGCCACAGTGACGTCGGTCCAAACGGTGAGGGACACAGGGTTCGCGGGCGCGGTCTCGACCTGCGGCCGAACGATGTGGCCGAGCGGTTTACCTGTGAGAACAGCGGTTGCCACGACGACAGACCCCACGGCGACTTCAGCAACAGCAATGGCGCCAGCAAGGACAAGCATGCGATGAAGGTCGCCTGCCAAAGCTGCCATATTCCGACCTACGGCAAGGGCATCCCCACCGAGGTATCCCGCGATTGGGAGGACCCCCACCTGTCCCAGGCGGCCTGCAACGGTCGTGGCGGCTGGTTGCCGCGGGAAGACAAGGACAGCGATCTGATCCCCACCTACGCCTGGTTCGACGGCACCAGCGAGGTCTACTACCTCGGTGAGCCGCTTGCCGGAGTACCGACCGTGCCGTTGGACGAGGGCGTAGCAGGTCGTTTCGGCCTCACAGCGGGCGATCCCGCTTACGTACTCGGCATGCCCAATGGCGGCGTCACCGACGAAGTCGACCCGGTCACCCTCAAGCACGAGACCAAGCTCTATCCCATGAAGGAGCACTGGGGCAAGCTGGCCCTCCACACGGCCAAGAATACCTTCATCGGCCACTCCACGTTCGAGTTTTTCCGCACCGGTAGTTTCGCCGAAGCGGTGAAGAGCGGGATGGAACAGACGTCGGGGATGAGCAAGACCGACGCCTTTACGGTGGAACCGGTCCACACCTACCAGACGCTCAACCACGGCGTGGAAAGCGACGACAACGCGCTCGAATGCGGCGATTGCCATGCCGATTCGGCGTTTGCCGGTGGTCCGCCCCGGATGGATCTGCAGGCTGATCTTGGCTACGAGCTGAAGGATGACGCAAGCGTGGTCTGTTCCCAGTGCCATGAGTTCAAGTCATCCAAAGGATTCGAGAAAAACCATGGCAAGCACGTGAACGAGAAGGGCAAGGACTGCTCCGTCTGCCACACGTTCTCCAGACCGGAAAGGCTGTTGTCCAAGAGCATCGACAAGTGAGTGTTCAGACGTAGACGCTGATTTATTCGGCGTTTCCGCGGTGCAAGGATGCACCGCGATTATCAGCCACATCAAGCCAGTCGGTAGCCAGGTAGGGTGGGCACTGCCCACCGATCGGCGGCATACAAGCACATCGCTGGAAACGGTGGGTACACAAACCGTGCCCACCCTACGTATCTCGCCCCTTCACCTACCCCAGATGGACCAACGATCCGATTCCTCGCGCCCCGATGCTGGAGGCGACCAGAAACGGATCCCGGTGCAGGACTATCGGCGCAACGCTACTGCGCTCCGGGCGACCCTCCCCTGTGGACCATCTGGCGCGATCTTATGAAACCTAGAGCCTTACGGTCCCCCCGCTGTGCAGTGCCGTATGGCGTCCAGGCACGCCACGCCGACTTCTCTCACGGGGGCTATAATTTTAATAAAGGATGGTTGAATTTTCTT
This sequence comes from Pseudomonadota bacterium, assembly GCA_034716535.1. Lineage (GTDB taxonomy): Bacteria > Pseudomonadota > Gammaproteobacteria > Chromatiales > Chromatiaceae > JAYEJW01. Next base: position 6,921 of record JAYEJW010000104.1, on the reverse strand, counting down.
CAACCAAATCTGAAAGGAGGCCGAAATGAAACCATTGAGGATTACCTTCACAACTTTAACGGCGGTGATTGTCATTTTATGGGCTTCATCGGGTCTGTCGTTAGAGTGGGAGATGGATTCCTTAGCCGATTCCGAATATGTCATAATTCAAATAACAGATAATTCATACACTGATGATGAGCCGAAGATAAACAACGAAGGGACGATTGTTTGGGAGGCGGATGCTCCAACAGGCTGGGAAATCTATCTGTATGACGGCACCACCTCGATAAAGATCTCAAGCAACCCGCACGAAGACTATTACCCGCAGATAAATGACTTCGGAGACGTGGCGTGGGAGGGATATGATGGAGAAGACTGGGAAATCTTCCTTTATAACGGAACCACCGTCGAACAACTCACAAACAACTCGTACGATGAGGGGGAGACTCGTATAAGTAAAGCGGGTGCGGTGTGGGAGGCACAAGAGGCCTCGGACTACGAGGTTGTTCTCTACGACTTCACCGGAACGAACCCGTTGACTGATAACTCTTATCACGATATTTCTCCAAGAGTGAGTGACACGGGGTCTGTGGCCTGGCTGCAAAACGACGGTTCCGGAAACGAGGTCATGCTCTATGATGGCGCAACAACAGAGCGGATCTCAAGCGACTCCTCGGACAACAATTCACCGCAGATAAGCGATGCGGGTGTCGTGTGGAGGGGTCATGACGGTTCAAACTATCAGAAGTCGGTGGGGACTATGAGATCATTCTTGCCAGGCCCGGTGAGCCCGTACCCGACATCAAGGCCAACGGCTCAGATGGGCCAGTAGATCTTACTCTAGGTGACACGCTTTCCGTAACGATAGAGCTTGATCCTGGGGATCATCTAGGTATTCAGGTCGACTACTGGTTGATTGCAGACGCTCCCTTCGGTTTCTATTATTACGACTATGCTGCGAGGAGATGGCGTCCAGGTTTTGATGTCTCGGAGCAGGGTCCGCTGATCGAGCTCATTCCGCCGCTCGAGGTTTTGTATACCGACAGACTTTGGGTGGGCAGCTACGACTTTTATTTCGGTGTCGATGAGAATCGCAATGGCATGCTCGATCAACCTCTCTATTACGATAGCGTGGAGGTAAATGTAGCGCCATAGGGGCAGGACGGATATGGTGGTCGGGACTAGGTGGTGGGGAAAGGCAGCAATTGAGCTGCCTTTTTCCTGTTTGTATCCGCCGCCAGAGAAACGTCCGAAGATTCCGGAAAGTTGAAGGGGGCTGCAGGACTTGCGGCAGGGCGCCGTGTAGGATTGGGAACAGTTCCCGGGTCAATCCTGTCGAGGTCGGCGATGGTACGTCTTCTCCTGTGCTTGCTGCTTCTGTCCCCGGTCGCGAAAACATGGGCGGCAACGGTGGAGGATCGCGTCCCCGAGTCCCTGAAGCCCTGGATCCCGTGGGTGCTGGATCGGGAGGACCGGCGTGACTGTCCCTTGCACGGGGGTGCGGGTGAGAGGCTCTGCGCCTGGCCGGGGCGGCTGCACCTGGACCTGGACCGGACCGGCGGGCTCTTCGCCCAGCGCTGGCAGCTGTATGCGGAAGGCTGGGTTCCGCTGCCGGGCGACAAGGCGCATTGGCCCCAGGACGTACGGGTGGGCAGCGACTTTGCTGCGGTCGTCGAGCACGAGGGGGTGCCCGCGCTGAAGCTCGATGCCGGGGAGTACGCGGTCAGCGGGCGGTTCGTCTGGCGCGAGCGGCCGGAGGGTCTCGCCGTGCCGACCGCTACCGGGCTCGTCGCTTTGAGCCTGGACGGTGAGCCGGTGCAGTTCCCACGCCGGGACCGCGACGGTCGTCTGTGGCTGGGCCGCGCGGAGCAGGGGACGGCCGGGGCGGAACGCGACGTCCTTGCGCTGGAGGTCTACCGTCGGGTGGAGGACGATATCCCGCTGCGCGTGCTCACCCGCTTGGAGCTGGACGTCGCCGGTGAGGCGCGGGAAGTCGCGCTCGGTCCGGTGCTTCTTGACGGCGGTATCCCGCTGGGTGTGGACAGTCCCCTGCCCGCCAGACTGGAGCCGGATGGCCTGCTGCGCCTGCAGGTTCGTCCCGGGCGCTGGACGGTCGCGATCAGCGAACGCCATCCCGAGCCGGTGACGGCGCTTGATCTCGGCGAGCGGGCTGCACCTTGGCCGGGGCAGGAGGTTTGGGTCTTCGCCGCGCACCCGGACCTGCGCCAGGTCGAGGTGACGGGCGCCGATCCGGTCGACCCGCGTCAGACCCGTTTGCCTCCCGAGTGGGCGCCGTTGCCCGCCTACCTCATGAAGCAGGGTGGGGAGCTGCGCCTGGTGCAGATCCGACGCGGCGATACGGACCCGGGGCCTGACCGCCTTTCTCTCAGCCGCGACCTTTGGCTGGACTTCGGCGGCGACGGATACACCCTGCGCGACCGCATCGACGGGGAGCTGGTCCGCAGCTGGCGCCTGGAGGTCGGGGATACGCTCGATCTGGGTCAGGTGCTGGTGGGCGGGGAGCCGCGTTTCATCACGCGCCTGGCCGACTCCGCCCGGGAGGGCGTGGAGGTGCGTCAGGGGTTGCTCGATCTGGTCGCCGACAGTCGCATCGCCGGGGACGTTCGGCGCCTGCCTGCCTCCGGGTGGGAGCTCGACTTTCAGTCTGTGCAGGCGCGACTGCATCTGCCGCCCGGTTGGGACCTGCTGGCCGTCTCCGGTGTCGACAACCTCCCCGATAGCTGGCTCAATCGCTGGACCCTGCTGGACCTCTTCCTCGTGCTCATCATCGCCCTTGCAGTGGCGCGATTGTGGAGCTGGGGCTGGGGCGCTCTGGCCCTCCTTACCATAGTGCTGATTTGGCAGGAGCCCGAGGCGCCGCGGACGATCTGGCTCCAGGTGTTGGCCGCCTACGCGCTGCTGCGGTTGTTACCGAAAGACCCGGCCCGCACCGCCATGGCGCGCCTGCGCCGCTTCCTGTTGTTCTATTACCGCGCGAGTCTGGTCGTGCTCGCGGTGATTGCGCTGCCGTTCCTCGTGGATCAGGTACGAAACGGGATCTATCCGCAGTTGGAGCGATCCCTGCCCCCGATGTCGGCGGTCCCCGTAAAGGACGTGACCCGAGCCCCCGCGCCGGCCGAAGCACCGGTGCCGGACAGCTTCGAGATGAGGTCCGACATCCGCCACAAGGCCCGGACGCCCCTGGCGGGTACATTGGCGACGGCCCCCAAACCCGTTCCTGTGGTCGATCCTGACGCGCGGGTCCAGACGGGACCTGGCGTGCCGACCTGGCGCCGGACCTCGATCGACCTGGCGTGGAGCGGACCCGTGCCGCGGGATCAGGTGATCGGGCTCTGGCTGCTGACGCCCGGCTGGAATCTGGTGCTCGCGCTGGCCCGTCTGGCACTGGTCGTTCTGCTGGCGCTGAAGCTCGCGGGACTGTTCGGGACCGTTCTTCGCCGCCGGCCGGCCGTTGCCCTGGTGCTCCTCGCCGCCGGGCTAGCCGGCATGCCGACGCCCGCTCCCGCCCAGGATTTCCCGTCCCCGGAGCTGCTGGAGGCATTGAAGACCCGTCTGTTGGAGCCGCCGGACTGTCTGCCCGCCTGCGCCGATATTTCCCGCATGGATCTGACCACCACCGACGAGGAGCTCAGGCTGTTGCTCAGGGTGGATGTGCGCCAAGCCGCCGCGGTGCCGGTTCCCGGGAGCGCAGGGATCTGGACGCCTACCCGCATCCATGTCGACGGCGAGCCCCTGGACGAGCTGCGTCGGGGCGCGGACGGCACCTATCTCGTTGCCCTGCCCGCCGGGCGCACGAGCCTCGAGCTTTCGGGTCCACTGCCGCCGAGGGCGCAGGTGGAGATCCCGCTGCCTCTTCGCCCGCACCGGGTCCAGGTGGCCGGCGATGGCTGGCGCGTAGAAGGCATCGACGAGAACGGCTACCCCGGCGCCCAGATCCGGTTGGTCCGGCTGCGCCGGGCGGCCGAGGATGAGGGTGAGCTACAACCGGCCGAGGTCCCCCCTCTGCTGCGTATCCAGCGCACCCTGCACCTGGGGGTCGACTGGTCGGTGGCGACGCGGGTGATCCGTCTGTCGCCGCCGGAGCCCCCCATTGTCCTGGAGGTGCCCCTGCTCCCCGGTGAGCAGGTGCTCAGAGAGAACGCCCGGGTACGCGACGGACGCCTGCTCGTGAACCTCGCACCGGGACAGCGGATGACCGATTGGGCATCGAAGCTGGAGCCGGTGGACAGCATCACCCTGCGGGCGGCGGAGGACGACCGCCTGAGCGAAGAGTGGCGGGTCGACGTGAGCCCGTTGTGGCACCTGGAGACGGCCGGGATCCCGGTGATCCACCACCTGGGGCGCCTGACGCGCTGGCTGCCCACCTGGCGGCCCTGGCCCGGGGAGGAGGTCCGGCTGAGCCTCTCGCGGCCGGCGGGGGTTCCCGGTCCCACCCTCACTTTGGATGAGAGCGCGTATCGCCTCACCCCCGGCCCGAGGGCCACGGAGGCGGCCCTGGATCTGACGCTGCGAAGCAGTCAGGGTGGAGAGCACGGCATTCGGCTCCCGGAGGGGGCCGAGCTCCGGCGAGTGACTCTGGACGGCGCCGAACGTCCCCTCCGTCTGGAAGATCGGACCCTGACGCTGCCCCTGGCTCCGGCGACCCAGCGCTGGCACATGGAATGGCGGCAGCCCGATGCCCTGGGTGGCTTCTACTCCCCCCCGGTGCCGGACCTGGCGATTTCTGGGGTGAATGCCTCTGTCGGAGTGGAGCTTGGACGGGATCGCTGGGTGTTGCTCACCGGCGGTCCGATGATGGGCCCCGCCGTTCTCTTCTGGGGCCTGGTCGTCGTGTTGATCGTTCTGGCGATCGGCCTCGGCCGCAGCCGGCTGACCCCCCTCAAGACCCGCGACTGGTTGCTGCTGGGCCTTGGGCTGAGCCAGGCGGGCGTCTGGGTGGGCCTGCTTGTGGCCGGGTGGCTATTCGCGCTCGGGCTGCGGGGGCGTCTGAACGAGGATGTGCCCCCCTGGCGTTTCAATCTGGCACAGACGGGCCTGGCGCTGCTCAGCCTGGCGGCGCTGGCCGCCCTCGTCTCGGCCATCCAGCAGGGTCTGCTGGGGCTGCCCGAGATGCAAATCGCCGGCAATGGGTCGTCGGCCACCAGTCTCAATTGGTACCAGGACCACACGGGCCGGGAGCTGCCCGAGGTCTGGGTGATCTCGGTGCCTATCCTGGTCTACCGTGGTCTGATGCTCGCTTGGGCCTTGTGGCTGGCTTTGCGGCTTCTCAGCTGGCTACGCTGGGGCTGGCAACGCTTCGCCAGCCCGGTGCTCTGGCGGGAGGTCAAGCTCAAGCTTCCGCGCCGGAAGGGACCGGCGAGAGCAGGCGCTGCCTCGCCCGCGGATCAAGCGGCCGGAACCGACCGGTAGGGGGTCAGCCGCCGACCTTCTTCTCCTGAAGGAACCAGGCCTCGGGGGCCGGTTCGGTGGGTGCTTGGGACGCAGCCCGCGCCTGGCCGCCGGGCGTGGCTCCGGCTTCCTCGTAGACCCACTGGAGCAACGCATTCTCCACCGCCTTGCCTCGCCAGGTCTGGAGGCGCGGGTTGTTGATCAGGGACACGACGATCCACCGGCGGCCAGCCTTGTCGAGCACATAGCCGGCGATCCCGGTCGCGCCCTTGATCGTGCCCGTCTTGATGTGGGCACGTCCGGCGAGCGCTCCCTTCTTGAAGCGCTTACGCATGGTGCCGTCGACCCCGGCGATGGATAGAGAGGAGAGGAGCTCCGGCATGGTCGGACTCGCGTAGGCGTAGCCGAGCAGTCGTCCCATGCCCTCGGCCGAGATGCGGGCGTTGCGGGACAGGCCGGAGCCGTTGTCCATCACCAGACCCGGGATCTCCAGTCCACGCGCATTAAGCCAATCGGTGACCGCCTGCCGCGCCTTCGGTAGTGAACCTGGGGCACCAATGCGTTTTGCGCCGAGGGTGAGAAACAGGGTCCGACTCATCAGATTGTCGCTTCGCTTGTTGATGGCGCGTACGACCTCCTCCAGGGGAGGGGAATCCATCGTGTGCAGCAGTCGGGCCGCTTTTGACCGCGTGCCTTCGCGGACGACGCCCTCGACCCTTCCACCCATTTCGCGCCAAAGTGCAGCAAAGCTGTTGCCCGCGTGGGCGGCGGGGTCCAGCAAGAGGCGCGGATAGCTCGCCTCGCCGCACTTGCTCGCGAAGGTTCCCGACAGCTTCAGCGTGGCCTGGCCGCCGTCCTCGACCACTCTCAACGCCGGCTTGTGGTACTTGCTCTTGCAGGGAGCCTGAACGAGCTTTATGCGATTCTGGACGTCGATGTTGGCCAGAGGAGGGTCGGTAAACACCCGTATCTCGGCCCCGGAGCCGACCTGAACCATGTGGATCCGGGTCGTCTGCCGGTTGATGCTGAGCGCCGAGGGCAGCGCGTTGTAAGCACGGTTGGCCGCGCCGTCGAAGTCGCCGCGCTTGGCGGCGGGCGGCTCGAAATAGGAGTTGTCCAGGATGACGTCGCCGCCGACCGTCTCGACCCCGCGCTCGCGGATACCCCAGAGAAAACGCCAGAAGTCCTCGGGGCTGATGTTCGGGTCGCCATACCCTTTGAGAAAGAGATTGCCGTCGAGCCGTCCGTCCCGAAGCGTGCCGTCGATAAATGCCTTGGTCTTCCAGACGTAGCCGGGGCCGAGCATGTCGAGAGCGGCCTCGGTTGTGAGCAGCTTGATCGTGGAGGCCGGATTTCGTGGGATCTCAGCGTTGAATGCCAGTCGCGGCCTGGGCTCGGCGACGGCGTGGACATAGAGGCTGACGTCGGCCGGAGAGATTTCATGGCGCCGGATCTGCTTGGCGACAGTAGAGGGTATGTCCGATAGATCCGCTGCGTTCGCGAGTGGACCCGGGAGCGAAGCGATCAACA
>JAYEJW010000103.1:0-3341 GCA_034716535.1 Pseudomonadota bacterium | reverse complement strand
GATTATTTCGCATGGATCAGAACGCCCCAAACGCGCCAATGCAAGACGCAGCCCGCAGGGAATGGCTCACTCCCTTTCCAAGGGCTGCAACGCCGCGTTGGCGCGCTTGGGGCGTTCCCTCCGGGCAAGGCGAGAAGCGGCCATCTGCGTTGTTGCGCTTCCTTGAATTAGCTTCGGCTAGTCCTGCGGTCGCGCGCCTAGCATCTGACCGCTTCTCGCCTTGCTGAGACCGCAAAATAAGGTGAAACGAGGTACTAGAGATCGTTGCTACTTCTTGGCAGGTTCTCGTTGAGATCACAAGAGAAAACCTCGCCTCGCCGGGTCTCAAACGCTGGAATTCGGTCCCCCATCGCCGCTAAAATATCGAGGGCTGGCAGCGACGAGATTTCCGTAAACCGATGAAGCCTGTGCACATCCTTCAGATCGCTCTTATCACAACACTTGCGTTTTGCACGACGGCCGAGGCCATGTCGTTTCTTCCGGACTTTCTCAAGAAGGATGATCCCGAGGTCACGCGAGCCGGAAAGGCGGATTACGATCAGCTTTTCGCCGATAAGGTTGTTGTGAAGAAATCCGAGCGCAGGCTTTACCTCATCAAGGAGGACAAGCCCGTCCGTACGTACCAGGTCGCCCTTGGGTCTTCGCCCGAGGGACACAAGCGCCGGCAGGGCGATGGGCGGACGCCGGAAGGCCGCTATTACTTGGATTGGCGCAATCCCGGCAGCAAATTTCGCAAGTCGCTGCACGTCTCCTACCCGAACGCCAGTGATCGATTCCGGGCGAGGCGACTGGGCCTCGATCCGGGAGGTATGATCATGATTCACGGACAGCCGAGGTCCATCCGCCATCGGGAGCTGCAGGAGGCCGTGAGCAAGGAAGATTGGACCCAAGGATGTATTGCGGTCTCCAACATGGCCATCGAGGAGATATGGGATTACACCGTCGACGGCACACCGATAGAGATCCTACCCTGATCCGACGGTTCGCCTCGAAGACCAGCTTTGCGGTGGCGGGGGTTTCGCGACAACAGGCACCTTGCGTTACGGCGGTGGAACTTTTGTGGTCAAGAGCTCTCCAATCTTTCGCAACGCAATGTCCTCCTCTCTCTTCGCCCCGCTCGAGCGGGGCGTTTCTTTTTGCGGTTGAATCGAGGAGGGGCGCTCTGTTCGGCGTCGTCCTCACCGCAATCGGGATGCTCGGCTTACCCGTTGCTCAGGCGCAGCAGCCGGTGGCGCCCGGGACCATGCCCGTCCCGCAGGTCTCTCTGATGGAGATCCCCTTCACCATCGATCTGCGGCCCCTGTTCCGAAAGGCCGAGCGACTGCTACCCCGGGAGGCGGGGCACTGGCGCGGGTGGCGTAAGCAGTACGGCGTCGAGACGCGCTATCGCGCTTGGCGCGGGCCGCTCAGCCTGCAGTTCACCGGTGACGTCCTGCGCGCGGAGGCCCACGTCCGCTATTGGCTCCAGGCGCGCAAGGAGATCCTCGGAGGCTTCGATCTGGAGGTTGGTTGCGGCGTGGACGAGCCGCCCCGCCAGGCCGTTGTCGCCCTGCTGGTGCGCCTGGGGTGGGGACCGGACTGGATGCTGCGACCCCAGTTTCGCGTCCTGCCAACCCGCTTTATCGACCGTTGCGAGATCACGGTGGCGGATATCGACCTGTCCCCCATCATCGACGAGGTGTTTCGCAACCGTATGGAGGAGAGTCTGCGTGCCGCGCTGATCGACCTGGGTCCGCGGCTGGAGGCTACGCGAGGTCAGGCGACGCGCTACTGGGCGGCCTTGCAGCAACCCGTAGAGCTGTCACCGGGGGTGTGGCTGAGCGCCGACCCGCTGGCCCTGGCCCTGGCGCCGCCATATGGCCGAGGCCACCTCATGCACACGGCCCTGGGCGTGGTTCTCTCGCCCAGCCTGACCCTGGCGCAGCCGGTTCAGGCCCCTCTGCGGGGTCTGCCGCCGTTGCAGACCTTCTTCCCGCGTGGGAGGGGGATGCGTTTCGACCTCGCGCTGGACCTGGACCTGGATGACCTCGGCATTCATCTCTCGGGCCTGTTGTCGTCCCAGGCGCTGGAGGTGGAGGGCCGCACGGTTGGTATCAGCCGTGTCGAGCTGGCGGGGGAGGGTGACGAGCTCGTCCTTACCGCGATGCTCACGGGGGAGGGCGCCGGACTGGTGGAGATCCGGGCCGTGCCCGTCTTCGACGCGAACTCGCAAACCATCCGGCTGCAGGAGCTGGACTTCGTATACGAGCCGGAGGACCCGGATCAGGCGTTGATGGTCAACCTGTTCTACCAGCGTATCCAGAAGGCCTTGGAGGACGGCGCGAATGAGCTCCTCGCAAAGCGCGCCGGTGACCTGCGCCGGGGATTGGAGGCGGCGTTGGCGCGGTCGCTTCCCCAAGACCTGGAGCTCGACCTCGCGCCCCTGCGGCTGGTGGATCTGGATCTCTCGGTCGGTACCTCGGCCATCCGCCTGCGCGGAGCCGCCACCGGCAGCGTAACGGTGACGGCCCACTGAGAGGCTCTTCTACTCGAACAGGTTTCGGAACGCCCGGGAGAATTGCGTGTAGGCGTCCCAGCCGTCCTTGTCCATCACCTGGTCGATCACCCAGCGATTCTCCTCCTGCTCTCCCATGATGCTTTGGATCTCGAAGCCCAGGTGGCGCAGGAAGGCATAGCTCGGGCCGTCGTCGTCGAGTTGAAACTCTGCGTACTCTTCGGAGCGCGCATTGAGCCGCTCGATGAAGGGCCGTCCGTAATCGCCAGGGCCAAAAAGGTCCTCGCTGTTGTCCTGCACGTGCTCGATGACCTTCTTGGCGAAGGTGGTAACGAGGGTGCGGCGATCCTCCTCGCTCATCATGTCGTGGGACAGGCGGTCGGCGATCTGGATCAGAAAGATCAAGTATTCCCGGATCACCGCAAATCGCTGCTCGTCGCCCGCGTAGACGAAGCGCTCGCAGTGCAGGTTGATCGCCTTTTCCATCGATACGCGCCATGCGATAAAGGCCAGCGCAGTTGCGACTTCGGGCAAGGAGCGCTCCGCCCCGTCGTCCCACCAGTGACTCTTGATTCTCAGTGCCACGCGAACCACCTCTGCTGTATCAATACCGACCGGAGGCTTGGCAGACCTCGGGCAAACTGGTAGTTTGGAAGCTGACCATTTTACTAGGAAAATCGTGGTGTTTGGAATTCCGCTTGTTGCTGCAGGTAAGGCGATGAACAATCCGATGATCTGCGAGTTGGCCCGGGCAGTGAAACACAACATAGAAGAATATTTTGAAACAAAACTAAATGAAGCATTTCAAAATGATTTTGAAATATATATACAATATCATAGTATATCT
>JAYEJW010000102.1:0-3343 GCA_034716535.1 Pseudomonadota bacterium | reverse complement strand
GGTCGGTGGGTGCTCAAGCCCTACTATGTGGCTCACCCAATTCGAGCGAAGCAGACAAACGACCGGCTGCTTCGCTGGAGCGCTGAAAAACCCCGCGGACGGGATTTTTCAGCGTCTGCTTAGTCCTCCAGGACGTGCAAGTAGTTGGCTTTGAATGCCTCGCGATCCTCTTTAGAGGTGGGATCGTATCCCTGATCAAGCATCTTCTGTTTCATCCAGCCGGGGAGGACGCCGCGCACGTATACGTTGTTCGAATCCTCCGGGTCGACGTATCTGACGTACTGTCGTGTACTTGGCTTGGCCGCAGGAGTACGGCGTTTGCGCCCTCCCAGCAGCACCGCGATCTCTGAAATCTCGTATCCGTTTTCTTGAATGAGGTCCTTGATGTGCTGTACGAGATCGTACTTTGCCTGCTGGTGACGCTGTTCCAAGGCCTTCTCTAGGTCAGCGCGATTCTTGTCCAGGTTTTCCAGTTGCTGCTGAATCTCGTCGACGCTGAGGTTTTCGTATTCCACTGTCTGCCTCCAGATCTGGTTCGTTTTGTGTTTTGGCGTCAGAGTCTATAACCCTTAAACTTGCCAACGTTTATATAATCTATTACAACCTCGCGCAAAGTCAAGAATGGGTAATGATCCTGGCCTCAATCTCCATCTGGCTGAAAGAATTGTCGCGCCTATTTGGTCTCTTTGAACGAAAAGCCGCAGAAACCGCGGCCGATTTCCAGGCCATGCCGGGAGACCATAGGATGAAGACCTTGATCGCAGCGTCCGCCTTGAGTCTGACCGCGAACATTGCCTTCGCGTACGACTATGCCGGGAATTTTGCCGGTCCCGATATTTATGCTCACTTTGACAACAACTACGGTGTCGAGTACCCGGCGCCAACGGTCACGAGCAGTGGCGTTGAGCCCTCGCTCCACGACTTTTACGCGGGAAACCCCGATGTGTACACGGGCCGAATTCCGGGCTATGTTCCGATTCGATCCGTACGTGGGCCGCAGTTCACCTCGCTGGATGAGCTGACCTTTGGCAATCCGGATAGCGGGACCGGTGTCCGCCTCGCTCCTCCCATTGACGTTGAGGAGGCGATTGCCTCAGGCTTCAGCGGCAGTGATGACCCGGTATGATTCGGACCTTCATTTCCCTGCTTGTTACAAGCGACTCGATCAGTTCCTCCAACGTTTCGTTGAATCGCTCCGGCGCGTCTTCAGGGATAAAGTGGCCGGTACCGGCAATCATCTCCATTTTCTCAGGGACGGCTCGCGGGAGAGCGCCGGGGACGGCACGTTTTGGGGTTGTCGGGGTCATCCGGGCGCGGTTGGGTAAGGCTCCGAAGGACCCAACCTGATCGGTGAAGTTGGAGATCTCCACGAGTTCTTTGGTACTCTACGAAAATGTCGCGGATTGTGCGTAGTGTCGGAGTTTTCGGATCGGCGGGGCCGCACAGGCTCACCCCGGGGCGCAGCCTGGTTGCTCGGCTGGTTTCGTTTCTGTTTTTTGTCAGCCATCTTGCGCTGGCGTTGAATGTTCTTGCCGACGGTCATTGGTTGGACATGGAGCACCACGGCGACCGCTTCCTTGCCGAGCACGCCCATTACGACGACGGTAATGGCGATCAGGGCGAGGTCGGTTGCGACCATTGTTGCCACGGATTATCTCATCTTCTGGGCCTGGCCTATCAGCACGCATGTCACCCGACGCCGGCGAAACAGAAGGCTGCTGCGTCTGCCTTCCGGACTTATCGCTCTCTCCCCCTCTCCCCGCCGATGAGACCACCGATCCACTCGAGCTGATTCCCTCGACACATCGGGCGGGCCGTCGCCTGCCGGTTTGGATACAGCTCGAATACGGGGTCTTTGTCGATGAACCGAAAGCCGCTGGTGATCCGTCGGTCGCTGTCTGGTGTCCTGATCTGGTTGATCGCGGCACATGCCGCCGCGTCTGGGGCTCCACCGAGCCCGGATCGTGACGGATCTTCCGGGCCTCACGACCAAAGGGCCGAACGGTCGGGCGCTGAACCGCGCGTCGACGGGGTGCTGACGGAGCGGGAGGCCGTTCGATTGGCGCTCGGCGATCTGTCTTTCAAGGAGGTCCTTGCGGGTCGAGTCGGCATCTCAGAGAGCGATGTAACCGCGGCGGGGCTGAGGCCCAATCCCGAGCTCGAGTTTGAGAGCGAAAGCGCCAAGGGACTTGGCGACCCCTCGGAAACGACCTTCCTTCTGTCCCAGACGTTGGATACGTCCGGGCGCCGCGCGCTGCGCCGGCAAGGTGCCCAAGCCTCGCTGGATGCGACGCGCGACGAGACCCAAGCGGATGCCCTGGAACGGGCTTACGAGGTTCGTCGGCAATTTTATGGGGCGCTGCACGCGCAGCAGCGCGCAATGGTGCTCCGGGCCTGGGATGAACGGGTCGGCGAGACCGAACGTATTGTGCGTGAGCGCACCGAGGCGGGCGAGACCTCCGAATACGATCTGCGGCGTCTCAGGCACGAGCGGGCGCTGGCGCGAACCCAGCGGGACGAGGTTGCCGCCCAGCGGCTGCAGGTGTGGGAGACGCTGCTTGCATCCTTGGGGCCCGAAGGCGGGGGCTCCGAGAGGCTCTCCGGGCGTCTCCTTCCCGCGCCGCCTCCCCCCTTGGAGAGCCTGACCGTGCGCATCGAGCAACGACCGGACCTGCGGGCACTTCGCAAGCGGGAGGAGGCGGCTCGGCTTGCAAGGCGCGCGGGAGAGCGCGGCACCATCCCGGATATCACCGTCGGCGTCGGTGCCAAGCGCGTCGCAGACGACAGGCGGGAGGACTGGGAGCTGGTCTTGGGGCTGGCGGTCCCTCTGCCATTATTTGATCGGGGACAGTCTGCAGTCGCCCGCGCCGAGGCGCAGTCGCGCGTGGCGGCCGGTGAGTATTCGCTCGCCTGGCGCGAGGCGCAGGGCGCCGCTCGCGGCCTGTGGCAAAAGGTGGAAAGGCTGCAGCAGAGTGCATCTCGGGTCGAGGCCCGCTACGTAGGGGATGCGCGGAGTCTGGCGGATACGGCGCGCGCGGCCTATCGGGGAGGGGAGGTCGGCATCATCGAGCTGCTCGACGCCTACCGCGGGGTCATGGACACCGAGCTTCGTGCGCTCGACCTCGCGTTGGAGGCGCGTCTTGCCATGATCGAGCTCGAGCGGGTTGCAGGGGGGACGGGAGAATGAACGCAAGGCACCTCAGGACGGTACTGGTCATGTTCGCGCTTCTACCCGTTGCGATGGCAACCCAGCCGGCGCGGGCACAAACGGCTCTCGATGCCCCGCACCAGGGTTCGGTGGAGGAACCCGAACAAACCCACCCATCGGATTCGTCCCAGGCAG